>JAFSRS010000065.1 GCA_017445985.1 Oscillospiraceae bacterium
ATTAAGATGCATTGCTCATCACCCGTATATAGTATAACACAATACAAACAATACATCAATAAGAAAACCAAAATTTGACAAAAAAATATAGCCGCCATGCGGCTTTATAGGTCCTTGACTGGTGGTTAGCTGACAAACTCCAGAGGGCCATCTCAGACGTTCTCCTTTCAATCCCCGCGCGGCTCAGGCGCGGCTTTTTCTGTTTCTATTGTAAATGGAAAACGTCAGGAAAGCAATAAAAACTTCGGAAATTGAAAAATCGTCCGGCCTGTGTTATAATGCCTGCAGTATTTGCGAAAAAGGAGGCGGCGGCATGCGGGAGACAAAAGAGCGCGCGCCTTTGGACGTGATAGAATCCGCGCCGGGTACGGGGCTCACGGAGGCCCAGGCTGCGGAGCGGCGGCGGCTCGGCTACGCCAACGAACCGGTACAGCCGCCGGGCAAGACCGTCGGACAGATCGTCTTCAGCAACGTCTGCACCTGGTTCAACCTGATCTTCGTTCTGCTGGCCGCGGCTCTGATCGCGGTGAGGAGCTGGAACAATCTGATGTTCCTCGGCGTGGTCCTCAGCAACACCGCCATCGGGATCGTCCAGGAGCTGCGGAGCAAGCGGGTGCTCGACCGGTTGAACCTGCTGACGGCCCAGCGCGTCCCGACGGTCCGGGAGGGCGTGGAACGGGAGCTGCTGACGGAGGAGCTGGTCCGGGACGACGTGATCCGCGTCCGGGGCGGAGATCAGATCTGCGCCGACGCGGTCCTGCTCTCCGGCGCCTGCCGGGTCAACGAGGCCCTGATTACCGGCGAGCCCGACGAGATCGCCAAGAGCCCCGGCGACGAGCTGCGCTCCGGCTCCTTCGCGGTCTCCGGAGACTGCTATGTACGGCTGACCGCCGTGGGCGCGGACTCCTACGCCAACCGCATCACTCTGGCTGCGCGGGAGGGCGGCAGGGGCCGGGAGTCGGAAATGATGCGCTCCCTCCGCAGTTTAGTGAAATGGATCGGCCTGCTGCTTCTGCCTCTGGGCGGCGCGCTGCTGCTCAACGAGCTGCTGCGGCTCCACGGAACGCTGGAGCAGGGCGTCGTCAGCACCGTCGCGGCCCTGCTGGGCATGATCCCGGAAGGCCTGTACCTGCTGACGAGCCTCGCCCTCGTGGCGGGCGTGCTGCGGCTGGCAAAGCGGGGCACGCTGGTGCATGAGCTGAAGAGCATCGAGACCCTGGCCCGGGTGGACGTGCTCTGCGTGGACAAGACCGGGACCATCACCGAAAACGCGATGGCGGTGGAGGAGCTGGTCTGCCTCGGCGGCGCGTCGGAGGATTTTTTGAAAGCGCTGCTCGGCGACTACGCCGCCGCGCTAGGACCGGAGAACGACACGATGCGGGCGCTGGCCGCCGCCTGTCCCGCGGGCGCGGGGCGGACGGCGGTACGGCGTTTTCCCTTCACCTCCGCGAAGAAGTACGGCGCGGCGGTGTTCACCTCCGGCGAGACCGTCTATCTCGGCGCGCCGGAGCTATTGAAACCCGGAGACGCGGCGCTGGAGGAGAAATGCGCCGCGGCTTCGGAGCGCGGCTGCCGGGCGCTGCTGCTGGCCGCCGCTTCGACGGAGCCGGACGAGGCCCGCGCCCCCGCCCCGGAGGACCTGAAACCGCTGGCGCTGATCCTGCTGCGCAACCCGATCCGCGCCGAAGCCCCGGAGACCTTCCGCTATTTCGCCGAGCAGGGCGTGGCGGTCAAGGTGATCTCCGGCGACGATCCCCGCACCGTCTCCCGGGTCGCCCAGCGCGCCGGGATCGCGGGCGCGGAGCATTGGGTCGACGCGCGGACGCTGGGCGACGGAGACGCGCTGCGGGAGGCGATGGAGCGGTATACGGTCTTTGGGCGGGTCACGCCGGAGCGTAAGCGGGCGATGGTCCGCGCGCTCAAGGCCGCAGGACACACGGCCGCCATGACCGGCGACGGCGTGAACGACGTGCTGGCCCTCAAGGACGCGGACTGCTCCGTGGCGATGGCCTCGGGCAGCGACGCGGCCTGCCGGGTCAGCGACCTCGTGCTGCTGCACAATGATTTCTCCGTCCTCCCCTCCGTCGTGGCCGAGGGGCGGCGGGTCATCAACAACATCGAGCGGAGCGCGACGCTGTTCCTGCTGAAAAACGTCCTCTCCCTGCTGCTGAGCCTGAGCGCCCTGTTGCTGGGGCTCAGCTACCCCTTCGCGCCGGTGCAGATGACGCTGATCGGCGGGCTGACCATCGGCTTCCCGGCCTTCGTGCTGGCGCTGGAGCCGAACGAGAATCGCATTCAGGGCCGCTTCCTGCCGAACGTGTTCCGCCGGGCGGTGCCGCCCGCTTTGACGGACTATCTGCTGATCCTGGCCTCCATCCTGCTGGCCGCCCGCCTCGGTCTGCCGCGGGAGGAGATGAGCACCGTCGCGGTATATCTGATGAGCGCCGTCGGCTTTCTGGTGGTCGGGAAGCTGTGCAGGCCCTTCAACGCGCTGCGGCTCACCCTGCTGGGTGCGATGGCGCTGGCCTACGCTTTTGTGATCGTCCTCCTCCCCGGCTGGTTCTCCCTCGCGCCGCTGAGCGCGTCCGCCCTCTGGCTGCTGCTCGCCCTCGCCGCGGTCAGCTGGCCGCTGCTGGAGGGCGTCACCCGGCTGTGGAGCCGTCTGCTGAACGGACGCGGCGGCGTAAGATGATCCATCAGCTTTCCGCGCGTCGTGTCGAAAAAACTGTTGCATTTTCCGATCGGATGGTCTAGAATAAAGAAAATTATGTAAACAAGATTGGGAGGACCCTCCGATGAAATGCCCCTTTTGCGGCTATGCCGACAGCAAGGTAATCGACTCCCGTCCCGCCGAGGACGGTACGACCATCCGCCGCCGCCGCGAGTGTCTGGACTGCCAGAAGCGCTTCACCACCTACGAGATCGTCGAGCGGATGCCCCTGGTGGTCATCAAGCGCGACGGCAGCCGTCAGAGCTTTGACAAGGTCAAGATCGTGAACGGCCTGGTCCGCGCCTGCGAGAAGCGCCCGGTCAGCATGGCCCAGATCGAGCAGGTGGCCGACGAGGTGGAGCAGGAGCTCCGCGGACGGCTGGAAAGCGAGGTCCAGTCCGAGCGCGTGGGCGAGATGGTGATGGAACGGCTCAAGGAACTCGACGAGATCGCATACGTCCGATTCGCCAGCGTCTACCGCAGCTTCAAGGACATCCAGACCTTCATGGAGGAGCTGGCGAAGATTTTGGGAGAGAAGCAGTAAAACGACGCCTGGCATCGCCCCGCACTGACGCGCGGGGCGATGCCAGGCAATTCGTATGCAACCAAAGGGGCCGCCTCTTGCGAGGCGGCCCCGAACCGGCTTTCTGCCGGGGATCAAATCAAATCACTGCTCGACGTCCGTGGCGGTGATTAGGCCGTAGCCGCCGTTCTTGCGCCGGTAGACCACGGCGAAGTGCTCGTCGTCCTCCCGGTTGCGGAAGGCGAAGAACTCGTGCTCCAGCAGGTTCATCTGCAGCACGGCCTCCTCCGGCGTCATGGGCTTGAGCGAGAACCGCTTGGTGCGGACGATCTCGAGCTTCTCTTCCTCCTCGGCCTCCTCCTCGGCGGGGATGTAGTCCGGGGCGGCGTCGCGGTCCAGCGCGCCTTCGCGCAGCCGCTTTTCCAGGCGGGTCTTGTTCTTGCGGATCTGGCGCTCGATCAGCGCGCAGGCGGAGTCAAGGGAGGCGCGCATGTCGCTGGTCAGCTCGCTGGCGCGGAAGAACATGCCGTTGTTCTTCAGCGTGACCTCGACGCGGCAGCGGCCGCGCTCATAGGAAAAGACGGCGGACGCCTCGCTCTCCTGTCTGAAAAACTTATCCAGCTTGCTGATCTTCTTCTCCGCGTAGGCGCGGATCTCAGGATCGACCTGGACCTTCTTTTCAAGAATGTTAATCTTCATCGTCTGGTTCACTCCTTTGCTTCTGCACAGGCGGAGCGCCCCGGGGCCCCGTGCCCCGGCGTCTGTTCCGCCGATTTGATTATACAATAGAATGGATCAAAAAGAAAGTTGATATAGTAAACAAAATAACGCCTCTTGCATTTGCCGCCGAAACGTGCTATGATAAGAATGTTGCGGGGCCGCTTCGGAATCGGAAGCGGCCCCGCGGCTTTTTTCTTTTTTACGTTACCAGATCCGGATGAACACGGGCGGGTAGTTCAGGGCCGACGCCGCGTCGGTCAGGGCCTGCGCCCGGCCCTCCGGCATCGCCAGGATCACCGCGTCCGCGCCCGAGGCCTTCAGCAGGCTCAGCGCCTCCACCGCCGCGGTGGGGTCGTCGGTCACGATCCGGTCCTCCACCAGCCGCAGGGCGAGCTGTTCCAGCTCGGTGACGAAGCCCAGACGGATCCCCTCGGAGCGCGGGAGGCTGTCGTCCCAAAGCACCGCGTACAGGCTGCCCGCGTCCTCCGCGTCCAGCGCGGCGACGACGCCTCTGGCAATCGCGACGGCGTCGAGATCGCTGGCGGAGGCCGGCGGCACGCTGGGGGCCGGGGTCTCTGTGGGCGCCGGGCTTTCGGAGGGCTCCGGCTCAGGATCCAGATCGCTGACGATCAGGCAGTTCGGAAGCTTTTCCCGCAGGGCGTCGAGCTGCTCCGCCGTCAGCGCGGTGTTGCCGCGCAGGAACACCGTCCGCAGCTTCGTAAGCCCGCAGAGCGGGTTCAGGTCGCTCACGTCGTTGTCGTCCAGGTCCAGCAGGACCAGCTCCGTGAAGTGCTCCAGGCCCTCCAGGCTCTTCGCGCCGAGTCCGGCGGCCTCCAGAACCACCGCGTCGGAGTAGAAGGTCCGCCCGCCCAGCTTCACGCTCCAGCGCAGCGCGTCGTGGCTGATTGCGCAGCCGCCGAGCTTTTCCTTGAGCTCGATCACGGGGTCAGGCGTCAGGTCCGGGTTGTCCTTGATGGAGAGCTCCTTCAAGCCCGTAAGCTCGGCGAGCCGGTCCAGGTCCTCGTCCTTCAGCCCGGTCCCGTCCAGATCCAGCCGTTTCAGATTCGCCAGTACCGACAGCGCCTCGAAGCTGCGGGGGCTGTCGCCGTCCAGGGCCAGCTCCTCCAGACTGTTCAGATAGCGCAGCCCGGTCAGGTCCGTGAGCGCGTTCTCGCCCGCGTCCAGATAGCTCAGCTTCGTCAGGCTCATCAGGGGCATCAGATCGGAGACCTGGTTGCTGCGGAGACTGAGCCATTCCAGCTCCCGGAGCTGGGCCAGCGCGGAGATGTCCGTGATCTTGTTGCCGCTCAGATCGAGCCGCGACAGCTTCGTGCACTTTGCGAGCGCGGAGATATCCGTGAGCTCCTGAGCGGACAGATCCAGCTCCGTCACGTCGGTCAGGAAGGTCTGATCGCCGAGGGTCAGGGTCTCGGGCTCGTCGTCCGGGTCGTCGCCGTCAAAGAAAACGCGGCAGTTCGGCAGGGCCTTGCGCAGCGCCTCGCGGTCCGCCTTGGAGACGTTGATGCTCTTCAAGCTCAGGGTCCGGAGCTGCGTCAGGCCGTAGAGGGGCGTGAGGTCGCTGATCGGATTCCCGTCCAGGTAGAGGGTCTTTAAGGCGCTGAGGGATTGCAGCGGACGCAGGTCGCCGATCCGGTTTTCCGAGAGCCAGAGGCTCGTCAGCTTCGTGAGGCCGCGAAGGGGGCTCAGATCCGAGATCGCGTTGTTGGAGAGGCTGAGGCTTTCCAGCTCCGTGAGCTGCGCGAGGGGCGCGAGGTCCGCGTCGGTCAGGCCCTTCGCGGAGAGCACCAGCGAGCTGGCGTTCAGACGGACGCTCTCCCCGCCCAGCTCCACGCTGTCGCCGTCCGGCACCGGGGAGGGCAGGGTCCCGCCCTGGGACTTGACGTTCTCCAGCATCGCGGCGATCCGTTCCCCGCCGACCCGGGCGTAGCCCAGGTAGAGCACCTGAACGGCCTCGTCCGCGTCGCCCTGGGCATAATAGACGTCGGCCTTCAGGAGATAGGCCTCCTCCGTCTGACGGATGGCCAGCGCTTTGTCCAGCTCGTCGAGGGTCTTTTCATATTCCTTGTGCAGGAAGTGGGTCTCCGCGCGCTCATAGTGGCGCTGGTAGTCCCCGCCGCCGCCCGTGAGCGTCAGCAGCAGTACGATGGCGACGATCAGCACGACCAGCCCCGCGCCGCCGTAAAGGAACAGCTTTTTCTTCTGTTCCGAAGTCAGCGATTCCAGCATTTACAGCACATCCTTTCCAAAATATTATAATAGGATTGCAGAATAAGTATAGGCGGAATTTCGATCAAACTTGCATCGTTCCCGACTGCCTCCGTTTTACAAACAGGATGCAATAGCGTCATATAAGTTATTTCATAAAAAAACCACCGAAAGAGAGATCGCCATGAAACGACTTATCCCCGTCCTCGCCGCTCTGCTGTGCTGCGCCCTGCTGTGCGCCTGCGGGACCGCCGCGCCGCTCGTGACCGCCGATCCCTACGCGGGCATGGTGCAGGTGGAGAGCGGCTACGGGATGAAGATGTGGGTCAACAAGCTGGAGGACGTGCCGGTCAACGACCTGACGCCGGAGGATTTCTCCGCCGCGGGACGCTACGTGGGCGAGGCCTACACGGTCACCCGTGGCGCGGACGTGAGCGAGCACCAGGGGCAGATCGACTGGTCCGCGGCGGCCCAGGACCTGGACTTCGCGATCGTGCGGGTCGGCTACCGGGGCTACGGGCTCAGCGGCGTGTTGAAATACGACGCCTGGGCGGAGGAAAACCTCCGCGGCGCGCTGGAAAACCGTCTGGACCTGGGCGTCTACTTCTTCTCTCAGGCGACGAACGAGGAAGAGGCGGTCGAGGAGGCCGAATTTCTGCTGGCCCTGCTGGATGACTACGGTCCCGAAAAGATCACGCTCCCGGTCTTTTACGACTGGGAGGATATCGCCCACGACGACGCCCGCACCGACGGCATGGACGGCGAGACCGTCACCCGCTGCGCCCTGGCCTTCTGCCGGAGGATCGAAGAGGCTGGCTACCGGGCGGGGCTCTACGCCTACCGCTATCTCGGCTATTTCAGCTATGATCTCAGCGCCCTGAAGGAATACGCCCTCTGGATTGGGGCCATCGGAAGCTACCCGGATTTCTACTATGCCCACGAATTCTGGCAGTATTCCGCCGCCGGCAGCATCCACGGCATTTCCGGCGAGGTCGATCTGGACCTGCGGTTCGTGGCAAACATTTCGGAAAGCGATGAATCATAATGTAGGGGCCGCCGCCCTCGGCGGCCCGCAGACTGTAGACAGATATCGTTCCAATGTAAATTGGTATTTATTAAGCCGACATAATTTGTTTGTAGGGACGGCTCTCAGCCGTCCGCTGTCATGATTTCCGCCGACGCCGCAGGGAGCGATCCCCTGATCGCTCCGCGTTGCGCCAGATTCCGACCTCAAATCCCGCGCCGCGCTCCGCGCGGTGCGGCGGCGCGATCAGGGGATCGCGCCCTACGGGGCGCTTCGACGACGCGGACGGCTGAGAGCCGTCCCTACGGCCGAATCCAAATTTGTCTACACGCTGGGGGCCGCCGAGGGCGGCGGCCCCTGCGGCAGAACATTCGCCGTTTCGCCAAACGGGTATCTTTTGAATTGTCACTTGTTACTTGTTACTTGTTACTTGTACCCTTGCTTTTTGTCTATGCCGTCGATTGTTTTCTCTCTCCATATATGGTATATTATCTCCTTGAAAGTACAGCGGCTTCGGCCGCGAGAGAAAAAGGAGAGTACCCTATGAATCTGATCTACGGTATCAAGGACAAGCCCCGGTTCGGTCAGTTGATCCTGTTCGCCATTCAGCAATTGCTGGCGATCATGGCGGCGACGATCGCCGTTCCCGCGGTGGTGAACGCGGCGACCGGCTCCGAGCTGACCGCCTCCGCCGCGATCTTCGGCGCGGGCGTCGGCACCATCGTTTATCTTCTGTTCACCAAGAGCTCCAGTCCCGTGTTCCTCGGCAGCAGCTTCGCATTCCTCGGTTCGATGTTCTCCGCCTTTGCCGGAGCGACCACCGCGGGGCTGGCGCAGGAGGCCGGTTACTGGGGCTTTATCATTGGCGCGGTCATGGCTGGCCTGGTCTACGTGATCATCGCCATCGTCATCAAGTTCGCCGGCGTCCGCTGGATCGTCGCGCTGATGCCCCCCGTCATCATCGGGCCCACCGTCGCGATCATCGGTCTGAGCCTGGCCGGGAACGCGATCGGCGACCTGATGACTGCCAACATGGAGGGCGGCAGCCCCTACGTCGCCCTGATCTGCGGTCTGGTGACCCTCGCCGTCGTCATGCTCTGCTCCACCTACGGCAAGAAGATCGGCAAGCTGATCCCCTTCATCATCGGCATCCTGGCGGGCTACGCCTGCGCCAGCGTGTTCGCCCTGATCGGCAACGCCACCAACAACCCGGCGCTGGCCGTCATCAACTACGCGCCCTTCCAAAACGTCGGCCTTCTGGCCGCCCCCAGCTTCACCTTCCTCAAGGGCGGCGCCCTGGCCGACGCGCTGAACCCCACCTACCTGCTGACCCTGTTCACCGCCTACGTGCCCGTGGCCTTCGTGGTCTTTGCCGAGCACCTGGCCGACCATGAGAACCTGAGCACGATCATCGGCGAGAACCTGTTGGAGACCCCGGGCCTGACCCGCACCCTGCTGGGCGACGGCATCGGCAGCATGTTCGGCGCCCTCTTCGGCGGCGCGCCCAACACCACCTACGGCGAGTCCATCGCCTGCGTCGCCATCACCCGCAACGCCTCCACCGTCAGCATCTGGGGCGCGGCGGTCCTCTGCATCGTCGTCAGCTTCATCAGCCCGCTGATGGCCTTCCTGCAGACCATCCCGAGCTGCGTCATGGGCGGCGTCTGCATCGCGCTCTACGGCTTCATCGCCGTCAGCGGCTTCAAGATGCTCCAGCGCGTGAACCTGAACGAGAACCGCAACCTCTTCGTGGCCAGCGTGATCTTCATCACCGGCGTCGGCGGCATGACCGTCAGCTTCGGCGCGGTGGAGCTGCGCACCGTGGCCTGCGCCCTGATCCTGGGTATCCTGACCAACGTCATGCTCTCCGGCAAGAAGGAGGGCGAGAACGACCAGGCCCCGCTGCAGAAGTAAGGAAGCGTTATGATAGTAACCGTATTGGTCGACAACAACGCCCGCGAGGGCCTGACTGCCGCGCACGGACTGAGCCTGTACGTCGAGACCGACGGGCGGCGCATCCTCTTCGACTTCGGACCGAAGGGCGAGCTGCTGCTGCAAAACGCCGAAGCCCTCGGCGTAGACCTGAGCAAGGTCGACTTCGCCGTGCTCTCCCACGGGCACTATGACCATTCCGGCGGGCTGGAGGCCTTTTTGCAGGCCAACCCCAAGGCCCCGGTCTATGCCCAGAAGGACGCCTTCCAGCCGCATTACGTGGACAAGGGAGAGGGCCTGCGGGACATCAGCGCCGACGTGACGCTCCCGGAGCGCTACCCGACCCGGATCAAGCGTCCCTTCGCGCTGGTCCAGCCCGGCGACGGCCTGATCTGCTTCGCGCTGGTCCCCCGGAAGATCCCCTTTGGCGAGGCCTACGACACGTTTTTCTCCGGCAGCGCGGAGGAGCCCGTCCCGGAGGACTTCCACCACGAGATGCACCTGCTGATCCGCGAGGGTCTGACCTGGTATCTGTTGGCGGGCTGCGCCCATCAGGGCATCGCCAACGTGCTGGACCACGTGGAGGGGCTGATCGGCAAAAAGCCCGCCGCGGTGATCGCGGGCCTGCACCTGATCGGCGAGACGCCCGAGACCGTCGCCACGGTCGGCGACGCGCTGAAAGAGCGCGGCGTCCCGGTCTGTACCTGCCATTGCACCGGCTCGGAGGCCTACGCGCAGCTCTCCGAACAGCTCGGGACGCAGATCCGGTTTTTGCAGGCCGGAGACGTGCTCGAGTTTGGGGACGATTAAAGAATATACGTTGAAACACCGCCCCGCTTTCCAAATGGAAAGCGGGGCGGTTGTGTTATGTAAACTACATAATCCTTCCTGCCTTCTACCTCCTGCTTCCTACCTCCCGACCGCCTTCTCCCGCAGGTCGAGGATAAACCGGCTCCTCTGCCCTACCCGGCTCTCCACCCGGATGGGGACGTTCAGCCGCTTCGCGGCCTCGCCGCAGAGGTAGAGACCCAGGCCGCTGGAATGCTCGTTCAGCCTGCCGTTCACACCGGTGTAGCCTCGTTCAAAGATGCGCGGCAGGTCCTCCGGCGCGATGCCGACGCCGGTGTCCTCCACCGCGAGAACGCCGTCCCGGACGGAGATCGTGACCGTCCCGGCGGGGGTATATTTGACGGCGTTGGAGACGAGCTGCTCCAGAATGCAGAGGAACCACTTCTTGTCGGTGACGATCCGCAGCTCCGTCCCGGCGTAGTCCAGGCGCAGCTTCTTGTAGATGAATTGCGACGCGAACTTGCGGATCACGGCGCGGATCAGCTCGTCCAGCGCGTATTCCTCGATCACAAGATCGTTCACGCCGCTGCCGAGACGCTGATAGGCCAGCACCATGTCAAGGTAACGCTCCACGCGGAACAGCTCCTCCCGCAGCGCCGCGCGGTCCGGCTCCCTCTCCGCGCCGAGGGACAGCTTCATCACCGCAACGGGCGTCTTGATCTGGTGGACCCAGGCGGTATAGAAGTCCTGCGCCTCCGTCCGCTCCGTTTGCAGCGCGGCGTTCAGGCGCTCGCGGTCCGCGCCCAGGCGCCGGATCATCTCCTGATAGTCCCGCTCCGACAAGCTCTCCGGCGGCGGGAGCGCGTTCCACTCCGTCAGGATACCGTGGAGCTTCTGCGCGCGCTGCCCGGCCCGCTTCTGCTCCCGCGCGGCGACGATAACGAAGGCCGCCAGCAGAACGAAGAGGCAGAGGGCCAGCGCGTACCAGAACGGCTCCAGCGTGAGGCCGTAAAGCCGGAACACGACGAAGCACAGCGCGAACTGGACGAATAAAAGCGCGACAGGGCCCCGGAACCGCCTGAGACAGTCCCGGAGCCCCGCTTGTTTTCTTCGGTCCTTCATAAGATGATATATCCGCTGCCCGGCTTCGTGACGATCACGTCCTTCAGGCCGTGCTCCTCCAGCTTCCGCCGCAGCCGCCCCACGTTGACGGTCAGGGTGTTTTCCTCCACGTACAGGTCGCTCTGCCAAAGAGCGCGCATCAGCTCGTCCCGGCTGACGATCCGGCCCTTGCGCTCCAGGAGCACCTGCAGGATGCGCAGCTCGTTCTTCGTCAGCTCGATCTTCCGGCCCTCATAGACGACCGCGGCCTCGCCGGGGCGCAGCTCCGCCCCGTGGAAGCGCAGCGCGCCGCCCCCGCCGCCCAGCTCGTAAGTCCGGCGAAGCTGCGCCTGGACCTTCGCGTTCAGCACCGCCGGGTCCACAGGCTTGGCGATGAAGTCGTCCGCCCCCAGACCGATGGCGGTGACGATGTTCATGTTGTCCGAGGCGGCGGACAGGAACACGATGGGCACCTTCGACAGCTTTCGCAGCTCCGCGCACCAGTGGTAGCCGCTGTAGTAAGGCAGCATCAGGTCCAGCAGGACCAGCTGCGGCTGCCAGGCCAGGAACTCCCCGGTCACGTCGCGGAAGTCCGTGACGGTCCGGACCTCGTTTCCGTAGTCCGTCAGGGTCTTGGAGATCGCCGCGGCCAGAGACGCGTCGTCCTCGACGAGCAGGATTCGGTACATGCAGCTTTCCTCCCGGAGCGGCGTCCGTCAGTCACGTGCTGCTGCGCCGCTCCATAAAACGCTCCCGCGGGCTTCTTATTTCCGTTTCCACTTGACGCCGCCGGGGACGTCGGTCAGCTCGATGCCCTGCCCCGCCAGCTCGTCGCGGATGCGGTCCGCCTCGGCGAAATTCTTGGCCTTCTTCGCATCGCGCCGGGCCAGCAGCAGGGCCGTGATCGCCTCGTCGGGCGTCCCGTCCTCCGGGATCACCGCGAACTCCGCGCCCTTGGCGTGGGCGGCGGCCTTCGCGTCGGCGGCGCGCTTTGCCTCGGCCTTCTCGATCAGCTCCAAGCCCAGCACCGCGTCGAACTCGCCGATGGCGGCCAGCTTCGTCGCGTCGTTGGTCCTGGCCTTGAACACGTCGTAGAGCACCGTGACGGCCTGCGCGGTCAGCAGATCGTTGTCCATGGCGGCGCGGAACTTCTCCCGCAGCGCGTCCAGCGCGGCCTGGTCCGGCTCCCCCTCGCCCGGCTTGAGCGCCGCGACCTTGCCCACCAGCTTGGTGTAGGCGCCCTGGGCGTTGTCCAGGTTCGGCCAGGTAAAGACCATGTTCTTGCGGTAGTGGCTCTGCAGGCAGAACAGGCGGTAGGCCAGCGGATCGCAGCCCTTCTCCTCCAGCGTGGAGACGGTGATGAAGCCGCCCTCGCTCTTGCTCATCTTGCCGTGCTCGCCGTTCAGGTGGAGGACGTGCATCCAATATTTGCACCATTTGTGGCCCAGGTATGCCTCAGACTGGGCGATTTCATTGGTGTGGTGGGGGAAGGCGTTGTCGATGCCGCCGCAGTGGATGTCCAGGTCCTCGCCCAGATACTTCATGCTGATCCCGGAGCACTCGATGTGCCAGCCGGGATAGCCGACGCCCCAGGGGGAGTCCCATTTCAGGGCCTGGTCCTCGAACTTGCTCTTGGTGAACCAGAGCACGAAGTCGTTCTTGCTGCGCTTGTTCGCGTCGGCCTCCACGCCCTCGCGGACGCCCTCGGCCAGGTCCTCGGCGTTGAAGTCGTTGAACACGTAGTACTTCTCCAGCTTGCTGGTGTCAAAGTACACGTTTCCGCCCGCGAAGTAGGCGTAGCCGGTATCCATCAGCTTCTGGATGATTTGGATGTACTCGTCGATGCAGCCGGTGGCGGGCTGGACCACGTCCGGCGTTTTGATATTCAGCTTCTCGCAGTCGGAGAAGAAGGCGTCGGTGTAGAACTGCGCGATCTCCATGACGGTCTTGTGCTCGCGCCGCGCGCCCTTGAGCATCTTGTCCTCGCCCTCGTCGGCGTCGGAGGTGAGATGGCCCACGTCCGTGATGTTCATGACGCGCTTCACGTTGTAGCCCAGATAGCGGAGGTACTTTTCCAGCACGTCCTCCATGATATAGCTGCGCAGATTGCCGATGTGGGCAAAGTGGTAAACCGTCGGCCCGCAGGTGTACATCTTCACGACGTCGGAATGGTTCGGAACGAAATCCTCACGGGTACGGGTGGCGCTGTTATAAAGCTTCATTTTCCTATATCTCCTTGTAAGTAATTCAGTTAATAGTGAATAGTTAATAGTGAATAGTTATTGTATCCCCTTCGGGGATAATTTGAATTTGTCGCGAAGCGACACCTCAACTATTCACTATTCACTATTCATTATTCACTCCGCATACTGCGGCACAGCGCTTCAAGCTGCTCCCGCAGCGCGGCGAGCTCGGCAGCGACCGGGTCGCCGACGTTGACCTGGTCCACCTCGGCGGCGTAGTTTTCCGGGATCGCGGGGCCGCGGACGATCTTCGCCGGGATGCCGACGGCGGTGCAGTCGGGTGGGATCTCGCTCAAAACCACGCTGTTGGCGGCGATGCGGCAGTTGTCGCCGACCTTAAAGGGGCCGAGCACCTTCGCGCCCGTGCCGATCAGCACGTTGTTCCCGATGGTGGGATGGCGCTTGCCGCACTCCTTGCCGGTGCCGCCCAGGGTGACGCCGTGGTAGATCAGGCAGTCGTCGCCGATCTCCGCGGTCTCGCCGATCACGACGCCCATGCCGTGGTCGATCACGAGCCGCCGCCCGATGGTCGCGCCGGGGTGGATCTCGATGCCGGTGTGCTTCCGCGCCCTCTGGCTGATCCAGCGGGCCAGGTAAAACCAGCCGCGCCGGTAACATCGGTGGGCCAGCCGCCAGGCCCGGACCGCCCGGACACCGGGGTAGAGCAGCAATATTTCCAACGCGCTCCGGGCCGCCGGGTCCCGCGCCCGGTAGGCCGCAACGGTTTCCTTCAGATTCTCAAACATGCGGGGGTCTCCCTCCTGTTCCAAACGCGGGCGCTGCGCCGCGCCCGTCGAACAGTTCATTATATTATCATTCCCCGTATGCGGTGTCAAGGACTGGGAAAAGCGGCGCGGTGTTTTTTGATTTTTCTTGTAATCATTGGGAAAGTATGGTAATATACTAATTTGAAAAGATATTACCCCGAAGGAGGGCTGCGATATGACGATCCTGCAGGCGATGTTTCTCGGCCTGATCCAGGGCCTGACGGAATTTCTTCCCGTGTCCAGCTCGGGACACCTCTGCATCCTCCAAAACCTGCTCGGTCTGACGACGGCGGAGGACAACAACGTGCTCTTCGACGTGCTGCTGCACCTGGGCACGCTGGTGAGCGTCTGCCTCGCCTATCGGAAGGATATCGCCCTGATCTGGGCGGACTGTCTCTCCTTCGTGAAGGGCGTCGGACGGCCCACGCCGGGCGAGGCGAAGCGCCACCCCGGCGCGCGGGTGCTGCTGATAGTCGTGCTCGGCACGCTGCCGCTGTTCCTGATCCTGCCGGTCAAGGACGCCGTGGAAAAGCTCTACTACTCCACCGCCTTCGTCGGCGCGATGCTGATCTGCACCGGCGCGATGCTCTACGTCGGGGACCGGATGGCGCGGGGGCGCAAGGGCGCGTCGAAAATGAGAGCCACGGACGCCCTGCTGATCGGCGTCTGCCAGGCCGTCGCGACGATTCCCGGCCTCAGCCGCTCCGGGACCACGATCACCGCGGGCATGGCCTGCGGGCTCAAGCGCTCCTTCGCGGTCAAGTTCTCCTTCCTGCTGAGCATCCCCGCGGTGCTGGGCGCGAACCTGCTGAGCCTGATCAAAGCGCTCGGCGACGGCGTGGACCTCTCCATCCTGTCCCAGTGCATCCTCGGCATGCTGGTCGCGATGGTCGTCGGCTATTTCGCGATCGCCCTGCTGCGGATGCTGGTTCGCAAGGGCAAATTCGGCTATTTCGCCTACTACTGCGTCGCGGTCGGTCTGATCACCCTGATCGCTTCCATCTTCGTATGAGGTAAAGCAATGGCAAATACGACAAGCAAAAAATCATCTGGCGCAACGAAAAAAACGACCTCCAACAACCCGGCGGCGAAGAAGAGCGGCGGGGCGCAGAGCAAGCCCGCCGCGAAAAAGCCCGCCTCCCGCTCCGCCGCGCCCGCGGCCAGTCCCAGGGCCCCGCGGGATTACCGCGGGTTGCTTGCAGGGCTGAGCTGCTTTCTCGCCCTCTTCACGGTCATCGGCCTGTTTTCGGCGGACGCGCTGTTCATCCGCTCCTTCTGCGGCACGCTGAAGGGGCTGATCGGCTACGGCTATTATCTGCTCCCCGTGGCGCTGCTGGCCGCCGCGGTGCTGTTGCTGCTGCGCCGCATCCAGCCGGTGGTCTTTCGCGTGGTCTGCCTGCTGCTCTGCCCAGGCGTGCTGGGCGCCCTCGTCCACGTGCTCGCCAACGGCGGCATGGGTGTCGGCTCCGGCACGATGGACGCGTTCTATAAGGCGCTCTATGAGAGCGGACAGGCCCTGCAAAGCGGCGGGCTGCTGGGCGGGCTGCTGGGCTGGAGCCTCCGTTCCCTGTTCAGCCCCTGGGGCGCGGTGCCGGTGCTGGTTTTCGTGCTGGGCGCTCTGATCGTCCTCGCGTTCCGGGTCAGCCCGCGCAAAGTCGCGCAAAAGCTGATGGAGGAGCGGCGACAGCGCCGCCCGATCCTGGAGGAACCGCCGCTGCCGAAGCGCCCCCAGAGCGAGCCTGCCGCGCCGGAGCGCCGGAGGGAGCCGAAGGGCGCCCCGGTCGTCCACACGGCCCAGAACCAACGGAACGCACGCCATTCCATCGATATTTCCCTCGAGGACGAGCCCGCCGCGCCGAAGCAGACCGACGGTGAGGACGACGTAGAGATCCCCGGCTTCTTCAACGCGAAGCCCCGGGTCCGCACCCCGGCGGAGGTTTTGGCGGCTCACGCGGAGAGCCAGAGCGTCGCGCCGCCCAGCGCCGCGCCGGTCGTCCCCG
>JAFSRS010000006.1 GCA_017445985.1 Oscillospiraceae bacterium
AGGGGATCGCGCCCTACGGGATCGGTGGTAATTTCGGTACGGGCGACCACACAGGGTCGCCCCTACGAACGTCATCTCGCCAAATCCCAATTTGTACCGGAAGGATATTTATCATCAATTTGCCCGGGGCTGCCGTTTGGATCTTTCAACGCTTGCCGCCGAAGCCGCCGCCCCGGCTGCCGCCGAAACCGCCTCCGCGGCTCCCGGAGAAGCCTCCGCCGGAGGGACGGTAGCCGCTGCCGCCGGACCGGTAGCTCCCGCTGGACCGGTAGGCGGTCCCGCCGGGCCGGTAGCTGTTGTTGGAATGGAAATTCTGGTTCTGCGCCGGTCCGCCGCCGCGGTAGCCCGGTCCGCCGGTGCGGTACCGATCCTCCATGCTGCGGAACCAGCTCCCGCCGGGGCGGTGCCAGAACAGCAGCGGGATAAAGGCCGAGCTGTTGACCCCGCTCCTGCCCAGAGAGGCCCAGCGGCGATAGCGGCTCTTGTCGATGGCGGAGAAGATCAGGAACACCAGCACCAGCACGATCACGAGCCCGGCGAGGGACATGCCGCCGCTCTGGGTCTCCACGTGAGTCTCATAGGACTGCGAGGGGTAGGTGTAGCTCGTCCCATTGCTGTGGAAGGCGTTCTCAAAGCTCTCGTCCATCGCGGCGTAGGTGGTCTGCACCGCGAGATCGTAGGCGCCGACCTCATAGGAGGGCTGGAAGGCCTCGGAATAGAGCGTCATCAGCTCGTCGCGGCCCACCTCGCTGAGCAGCTTCTGGCCGGGCTCGAAAAAGTATTCGTCCCCGCTCTTGTCGATCAGCAGCAGGGCGTCGTTCGCGCCGAGGTTCCAGTTCTCCCCCAGCTTTCTGGCGAATTCGTCCAGCTCCCAGCCGCGGGTGTGGTTCACGGTAGCCAGGGCCACGACGCAGCCGTATTCGCCGTCCCACTGCTGGTTGTAGGTCTTGACCGCGAACTCTGTGTTGGAGGACAGGATGCCCGCGCCGTCATAGACCCAGTTGCCGCTGCCCGGTGAGGGCACCTCCGCCGGACGCTGAGACCAGCCGTAGGCCAGGGAGCCCAGCACCAGCAGAGACGTGATCACGATGGCGACCACGCGATTTTGAAAAAACTTTTTCATCAGCCTTTAATTTCCAACAGCTTCTGCTTGAGCTCGCCCTCGATCCGGCCCAGCTCGACCTCGGCCTCGGCGCGGCGCTGACGGCCGTCGTCCTGGATCTGGCGAACCTCCTCCAGGGTCTTGATGAGCTGCTCGTTCGTGTATTTCAGGGTCTCCAGCTCCACGATGCCGCGCTCGCTCTCGCGGGCCACGTCCACGCTGCCCTGATGCAGGGCCTCGGCGTTCTTCTTCAGCAGATCGTTGGTCACCTCGCTGACCTCCCTCTGGGCCTCCATGGCCTGGCGGCTGTGCTCCATGCTCAGGGCCAGCACCATCTGGCTCTTCCACAGCGGGATGGTGTTCACGATGCTGGTCTGGATCTTCTCGGCCATCAGGCTGTCGTTGTTCTGGATCAGACGGATCTGCGGGCTCATCTGCAGGGAGATGATGCGCGTCAGCTCCAGATCGTGCAGGCGCTTCTCAAAGCGGCCGATCATGTTGGCAAAGTCGTTGGCGGCCTGGGCGTCCTCAGGCAGCCCGCTGGTCTGGGCCTTCTGCTGCAGCTTGGGCAGCTCCACCTCCCGGAGTTCCTTCACCCGGAGCTGTCCGGCCAGGATATACATGGTCAGCTCCTTGAAGTAGGCCTGGTTCATCTCGTACATCTTGTCCATCATCGCGATGTCCTTGAGCAGGGTGCGCTCGTGCTTTTCCAGCTGCTCGGTGATGCGCTCGACGTTGACCTCGGCCTTGTTGTACTGCGCCTTCAGGGATTCGAGATTGTTCGTGGCCTTTTTAAAGATCCCCAGGAAGCCCTTCTTCTCCTCGGCGGGGAAGTTCAGGCCCTTCAGCTCCACGACCAGGTCGGAGAGCATCGTGCCCACGGGGCCCAGGTCCTTGGTGCGGACGGTGCCCAGAGCCGCGGAGGAGAACTCGCTGATGTTGGTCTGCGCCGCCGCGCCGTAGGAGAGCACCTGATTGGTGTTGGTCACGTCGATCTGCCTGGCGAACTCCTTGACGGCGGCCTGCTCGGTCTCGCTGAGCTTTTCCAGCTCAGGGCGCTCCGGCTGGACCTCCTTCTCCTTCGTCGCCTCCTCCGCGGCCGCGGCCATCGCGGCGGCGGTGCCGGCGGCGGCGTTCGGGTTCAGGGTGAGCTGCGGCACGTAGGTGTTGGGATTCTCGTTCATCTTTGTATCATCCTTTCCTTTGATTCGGTTGGATCACTGACTCATGGTCGCGGTCGCGGCTCCGCCCTGGCTGGAGGCGCGGAAGCTGTTCCCCTGCTCGGCCAGGCCCTCGCGCTTCATCAGGGTGTTCATCACCGCGATATCCGTCTCGATGTCCATGGCCTGATTGGCAAAGAGGCTGTCGAGCAGCTTGCGGTAGGCGACGATGGCCGTGTCCAGCATCTCGTTGATGCTGCCCATGGTCTTGCTGATGTTCTCGCCCTCGATGCCCTGGGAGCCCATGCGGTCGTAGGCGTTGAGCAGCTTGATCGTCGTGGGCAGGTAGTAGTCCAGGAACTTCTTGATCTGAGGCACGTCGCTGGGGTCGTGGATCGCGTCCTCCACGATCTTGTCGGACACGTCGATGATCTCCAGGATCTTGTGCTTCACGGTCAGGTCCGGGATCACCGCGTAGAGCCGCTGCAGCTCGCTGTGGGCCCGGGCGCCCTCGTCCACCACAGCCTGGACCTCCGGGGAGTATTTCGGCTTCGGGGGCTCCTTTTTCTGGGCCGTCTGCTTCTGCTGGGCCTGGGACTGGGACGCGGCCCGCTGCGCGGTGGTCTGCCGGGTCGCAGCCTGCTGCGCCGGTGCCTGCGCGTCCTTTTCCTGCTTCCCGCCGAAGATCGCGCGCACCACGCCGAAGCCGATGGCGGCGATCACGCCGACGGCGATCAGCCGGAAGATGCTGCTGATGGGCCGGAAGATCGAAAACAGAACAAAGATGAGGCCGATGGTGTAGATCGGCGAGACCGGTTTCCCGCTCTTTCCGCTTTTCAATGGGCGCTCCCCCTTTCCGCCTGGGTCCTTACCAAAATAATTGTTCTTCTTATCATAGCGCGTTTTTCTGGAAAGGTCAAGAATAATCGCGTAAGCGGCGCGGAAAGGCGCGGAAAACGGAAAGCTGGATTTGGAAGAAACACCCGCGCGGGCGAGAATTGAGCGCCAGCTCCAGATCGCCCTCGTAACCCATGGGATCACCCCCGCGTGGGCGGGGAAAAGCTTGATCTCGCTCAGCGCCTTGCTCTCCTGGTAGGATCACCCCCGCATGGGTGGGGAAAAGCTTCCACCAATTTCGACGCACGGCTGAAGATTGGGATCACCCCCGCGTGGGCGGGGAAAAGGCGGACGTATCGCACGAGAACAAAAACTGGTCGGGATCACCCCCGCGTGGGCGGGGAAAAGCAATAGAAATCTCTCGGACTCATCCCCGGAGCGGGATCACCCCCGCGTGGGCGGGGAAAAGTTCGACCTTGTTTTCCGGCGCGGGCTGGTATGGGGATCACCCCCGCGTGGGCGGGGAAAAGCTCCGCCGCCGCCCCGCAGCGGCAGCAGGTGTAGGATCACCCCCGCGTGGGCGGGGAAAAGCCCGTGTTGGTAGCCGCCGAACTGTCACCCGTGGGATCACCCCCGCGTGGGCGGGGAAAAGCAAGGACGCGAAGATCGAGAATCTGGCGGACGAGGGATCACCCCCGCGTGGGCGGGGAAAAGATGATTACGGGAATCGGAACGGATGTAGTAGTGGGATCACCCCCGCGTGGGCGGGGAAAATCCGCCTTGCTCAACCATTGCCCGGTACTCCCGCCACGGTCAGCAGCCCCAACCCGTAGGCCTTGCCGCGCCCGATCCCGTCGGTGAGCGTCTGGCGGAAGCGCTCCGCGTCGCGCACGGTGAGGTCGCCCTCAAAGGTGACCGCCAGCAGCGTGACGGGCCTGCCGCCCTCGGCCCCCTTGCGGAAGCGCAGCCAGCGGCTCTGCGTCACGCCGAATTCGTCGGCGCTGAGCGAAAAGCCCAGCTTATCCACGCGGCTCAGAAGCCATTCCGTCTGATGCGCCGGCGTGATGTGCGCATGCACCGTACCGCGCGCGCCGGGCCGGTCCGGGTCCGACCTGCTGACGGTGGGATTCGCGGTCAGGCGGAAGTGCCAGCGGCTGCCCTCCGTGATCCGCGCCAGGAGCGCCGCGTAGTCCCTCGTCTCCCAGACGGGCTCCGCGCCCTCCGCGCCAAACTGCCGGAAGGCCTGGCTCAAATCGGGCTCCTCCCGGCTGAGCAGCAGCAACCAGGTTCCGTCCCGCCGCTGGTCCACCCGCCAGAGGTCGCGCGCTCTCGTTCCGGAGAAGCCCCGCTCAATCGCGCCGTGGAACAGGTTGGGCGCGGCCAGCGCCTTCATCGTCGCGCGACGGGCCGGGTCCAGCTTCATTCTTGTCAGATAGATCATGTGCCTGCCACCTCCGAAAACGCGTCATGCTCCGTGACGTCCGGCAGCCGCGCGAGGCAGTCCGGCGGCGTCACCGTGCCCCTGCCCGTGACAGCCCGAAAGCCGTATTCCCGCCTCCGCTGGTCAAAGGAGATCGGATTATCCCGCACGACCGCCGCGTCCGGCCGCGGATCGGGCTCATCCAGCAGGAGCGTCAAGGCGGGAGCCTCGTTCGGGTGCCGCCGCTCCCAGCCCTTCCTGTGCCAGTCCGACACCTGCCAGGGCTCCTCGCGCAGCGCGCGCTCCAGCTCGACCTCCCGCAGCCCCAGGGCCAGCGGCAGCGTCGGCGGGCAGGAACGCCGCCCAAGGAAGAGCGGCCAGGCCGGAGCGCGAAGCGCCGCGTCCAGCTTCCGCAACAGCGCGTCGTCCGCGCTCTCCAGGCCGACCAGAAAAACCGCGTCGGACAGATAATAACGATAGGTGATGTCAGAATTCTTCGCGCCCGGAACGCGGACCGTCTGATAGTCCCGCAGCAGATTCCCCTCCTGATCGGTCCGGACGCCGTAGAGCAGCGCGCGCAGCTCAGACAGGTCCGCATCCCTCCGCCATCCCAGCGCGGCGGCCAGCAGGCCAATCACGCCGCTTTTGGAGGGCGCTCGTCCGGTCTGGCGGGTGTTGAAGCGGGATTCGGTCCCCCATGCCTGGAGGGGGCCCGCCAGGCGAAGCAGCAGGGTGCTCATGCTTCCCCACCGTCCGTCAGGTATGCCTTGACCGACGCGCTGAGACGTTCCACCAGCTCCGACAGCGGCAGAAGCTCCGCCAGCTCGGACAGCTCCTCCGTCCGGCTGCAGCCGAGCGCGAGCAGGGGCGCGGAAACGAAGCTGGCATAGGTCTGACGCGCGTAGGAGGCCAGGGCCTTTTCCGAGGGGATCACAAAGCCCTCGGTTCCGGCCCGGACCGGCTTCTCAAAAGCCCCGGCGAGGTTCACAGGCTGGTCGCCGCGGACCGTCACATAGACCAGGTCCGGCGTCGTCCGATTCGCGAAGGAATTCTGCTTGCCCGTCGGCATGGAGCTGCAAAAGGCCCTTACAAACCCCTTGACGGCTTCCACGGCGTCCTCCGCGCCGAGCAGCCCGGCCAGCTCCTGTACGTTGACCGTCGCGTAGCGGTAGAGCGTCGCGGAATTGAACTCCGTGGTTCCAATGTGCCCGGCTCCGGCGTTGTCCTCCGGCGCGCGGTCGTCCACAGCAGTGAAATAGTCGAACTCATTTTGAACAGCGTGGGTCGAAATGCTGTGAGCGACCTGCGCCGCCGCGTCATAGTTCAGTGAGGGGTCCGCCGCGACCATCCGCCCGAACAGCGCCATGTCGATCGAAGGCGCCGCCTTCAAGGCAGCCTGATACGCCTCCTTCTTCGCCTTCCCACTCAGTCCGTCCTCCTGAACTGTGAGCTCTGCCAGCGCCTTCGCCTGAGCGGAGCTGAGGAAAAACAACGCGTCCGTCCCCTTTTCCGCGTCCTTGATGCTCAGTCCGGCGCTCTCCAGGGCGGCCTGCGCCTTTTCCTCCGCCATTCCCGGCAGCAGAAGCGGCTCTAGGCGCTCGATCTCCGCCGCGACCTCTCCGACGATGCGCTTCGTCCTTGTGCCGAGCTGCTCCGGCGCGAACAGGTTTCGGAATTCCAGGCGCACAGCGCGCTTCCATGCCTGGCTGGAGACTCTCGCGCGGGTCACGCCGCCGTAAACGGCGGTCTTGGGGCTGCCGGTATCGTCCCGGTTCACGCAGCTCGGCGGGACGGTTTGCAGCACATGGATATCCACATAGCAGTGTTCAGGCTTTTTCATCTTCGGTACCTCCCTCTCTCGTCTGTTGACGATAATATGTCGAATAGAAATCCTGCGCCCAGCGCAGCCTAACCCGGTTGACTGACTCCGGGAACTGAAAGCTGTATACGTCCCCGGCGAGGGAGACGTAGTCCAAAGGCACGCCCGCGTCCCGCAGAAGCTGTACGAGCCCCCGCAGATGCCGCTCAAGCGCCGAAACGGAACCCGCTGTCGCCGCCGCGTTCAGTCTCCGCAGCGCGCGCTCGAAGCTGTCCTCGTCCTCAGCGAGCATCCCTACCGCCGCGCCAAATCCGACTCCCTCCCGATGCATGGGCTCGGCGGCGGGCTCCCTCCCCTGCTGATGCAGAGCGAAAAGCGTCAGTGCGGTGTAGATCGCCCATTCCTCCCGGCTGGGTTCTCCGGAGCGCCCGTACATTGTCTCCGGCATCCCCTCCAAAAACGCGCCCCAGAGTCCGGGCAGCTCTCCCGGCGCGTGTCCCAGGCCGCGCCGCAGCTCGGCCAGAGAGGCCCTTTGCGCCGGGGCGTTGGCTGTGTGCAGCAGCGCGGACAGCCGGAGCTTCATCAGCTTCCGGATTTCCTCAGTGCTTGCGGCCATTTCAAACTCCCTCCTTTTCCAGCTTGTTGAGCCAGTATAAAAAGCGGTTAAACGCTTCCGCGGCGGAGATGTGCGTCTGCCGCGTTCCAGTATCGTCCTTGATCCAGCGGCCCGGCTGGGCAGCCGGTCCCGCCTCCGAGACCAGCTCCTCCCCCAGATGCCGCGCGAGCTGTACCGCGGTCCTGCGCCATTCCAGGCAGAGCGCGTCCCGTGTTTTCCCGTCCTGCCCCGCGTTTGGCTGTAGAAGCCAGACGCGAAAGGCCCGGTCGACGCGGAAATAATACTGCGCCTCCGCCGCTTGCGCTGCGGTCATTCGGACCGTCGGAACTGTCCGGCTGTTCTCCTTCTCCGTCTTTCCGGCGGCCAGCGCCAGCTCCCCCGCCAGCCTCGCCACGCAGCGGGCCGCCTTGTCGGTCAGCTCGATCTGCTCCTGGATCTTCTCCCGCCAGACCTGCCCCGCCTCTGTCAAAAGCTGCGCGTGGAAGGAAAGCGTGTCGCTGACGCTATCCACTACGGAGCAGTTTTTGCTGTCGTAGAGGACCGCGACGGTAGAAAAGCGGACCAGCCGATCAGCCTCCAGGCAGTCCTTGAGTTGGAGCGCTGTGATCCAGTTGGAGATACCGGGGATGCGGTTGTCACCTGTCCGAACCGCGACGGCGGCAAAATCGCGCCAGAGCTGTCTTCCGGCGGAGTGCTGCCTGGGGACATATCCAATCACAGTATCCTTCTTTTTCAGCGGCTTCCAAACCGTCATCGGCTCGGAAAATGCGTTTTGGGGCTCGAAGAAATCGCCGCCGAGCTCCGCGAAACCAACGACCCGCTCCCCGTCACGGTGCAAGAGGACCCGCCTGGATTGCAGGGTGAACAGCTCCGGAAGATTGTCCGGCTCCGGGATCGCGATCCGCTCCCCGCTGCGCGGGCGATCCAGCTCCCAGCAGGGCCGCGGCGCGCCGTAGAGCTCCTTCCCGTCCTTCAAAAAGGACAGATTCAGGAGGATCGTCTCAAACAGACTGTCGCCCTGCGCGTAAATCAGGCCGAGCTTGCCGAGCCAGCCTATGCCCGTGCTGACGCCCTTTCCTGCCTTCGTCTTCGGCTTCATGGAGCTGTCGTCGTAGGCATTCAGATACAGCAGCCACCTGGCAGCTTCGGCAAAGCTCAGATACGCGCCGGTCTCGGCGGTCAGACCTGAAAAAATTCTGGGCTTGTTTCCGCTTTTCAGGATCATGCCGTTGAGCTTCTCCGCCGTGTTCAGCGTCCCGATCTTCGCCTCCGGCACCTGATAGAAGGGCCGGACCGGATCAAACAGGTTGAAACGGTCGCGCCAGTGTTCCAGATAGGCGCGGATCGGCCCCTCGGGAAAGGCCCGTCTTTCCCAGAGCGCGGCCCAGCGATCCAGGGCCTCATCCTCGTCCTCCAGCGCCGTCGGGGTCCCGTCCTCGTCCACGCGGTAGAACACAGTATGCGCGATTGCGATCAGAAGCCGCAGCAGCGCCGCGTCCTGAGCCGGGCTCTCCCCCGCCAGCCCCGCGTAGTGGTGGGCGTTGACCAGCGCGTCCGTCAGGGAGACCGGTTTCGTCGCGCAGCCGCGCTCCCGTACAAGAATCCAGGGCTCGTCTAACAGTTGAAAATCAGGTCCCATGCTTCACTTCCTCTCCAAGTGTTTCATTAACCAGTAAACCGAATTGTATGGAATATGTCAAGGTTTTTCCGCACAGCTCCGTTTGCAGGTCCTCATCCAGCAGGAGGACCAGCTCGCCGTTGAGCCAGGGTGAGCGCTGCCACGCGGGGAGTCGGCTCCGGTTCCGCTCCTCTAGCATGGAGATCGTCTTCGTCCAGTTCCCGTACCGACTGAAGCTGAGCGGCAGAGTCAAACGCTGGGCCGCGATCGCCATCGCCGTCTCTTCATCCGGCATGTCCGCCGCGGCTACAGCCCGGCCCCCGTGCTGCCAGGGCAGGAATGTGACGCGCCCGTCCGGGTGTATCTGCATCACCAGCACGCCGATCCCCGCGTCGCCGTCCCGCACGGCGGCCTCGCCGTAGGCGCCGTCCGCCGGATATGACAGGTCCAGCCAGCCATGGATGCTGCGCTGCCGGCGGGAGGAGCCCTTGGGCGGCTTCTCAACGCGGTAGGTCTGCGCGGTCTGTTTCTTTTTCCCCAGCAGCTTTTTGTGCTCTTCCCAGGCACTCCGCAGCGCCGGATCGTCCAGCTCGGCGGCGGTCGGGTCCCTATAGGTCTCCTGTACCAGCTCCGGAATGCTGTCCGGCAGGCTGACCCGCTCCGGCAGCAGGGCGCGGGTCCGGCGCAGCAGCCACGTGCCATAGACTGCCAGGCTCCCACCGTCGGGCTCCGCGTCCATATCCAGGACCCGGCAAACCGCCTCCCCCAACCGTTCCGGTCTTTCTCTGTCCTTGTGCCGGTGCAGTCGGCCCAGCCTTTGGAGCAGCAGATCCATCGGGCAGAGCTGGGTAAAGAGGATGTCGAAGTCGATGTCCAGGGACTGCTCCAGGACCTGCGTCCCGACCACGATCAGCCGGTCCCGGTCCGGTGGTCCAGAATTCTTTCCCGCCCGCCGCAGCAGCGCAGTCTCCCGCTCCGCCCGGTCCGGCGCGACAAAGCGGGCGTGGTACAGCAGGACCTCCGCGTCGGGGATCGCCTCCGCGAGCGTCCGCGCCAGCTCCTGCGCCGTCCGGACCGTGTTGACGATCACACCACAGCAACCGCCGTCAGAGAGCGCCTCCCGGAGCGCGTCGACCAGGTCCTCAGAGCGTTGCGCTTCGAGTCTGACGCTACGGGGCTCCCCGTCCGGCGCGGCGCTTGCCTGCAGGACCTCCCGCCCGTCGGTCCAGGTCAGCAGCGGATAGGCCCTGCTGTGCCGCCAGTCCGCCGCCTCCCGCTCTGGCTTGCCGTTGAGATAGGCCTCGATCAGCTTCACGCGCCGGTCCTCCGGCAGCGTCGCGGAGAGCATGATGACCGGGACCCGATAGGCCCCCAGCCAGTTCAGCGCACGCTCCAGATACTGGTTCATATAGGCGTCGTAGGCGTGGCACTCGTCCAGGATCACGACCTTCCCCGCCAGCCCCAGGTGGCGCAGCATCACATGCTTCTGCTTCAGCGCCGCGAGCAGGAGCTGATCCACGGTTCCGATCACGAAGTCCGCCAGCAGCGCCTGTTTCCGCCCGTTGAACCAGGGGTGTACGAGCAGGCGATCCTCCCCGTCCGCGTCCATGTTCGTGTCCGCGCTGCCGCGGAAAAGCGCTCTGTAGTCGCTGTTCAGCTCCGCCATCCCGTGCGCAAGACGGATCGCCGCGTTGGTACCCTCCGTCTGCTTCTCTGCCCAATCCCGAAGCCGAAGGAACAGCCCGTTGGCGGTGGCCTGGGTGGGCAGGCCGAAGAAGACGCCCTTGCAGCGCCCCGCCGCCGCCAGCACTTCCGCCGCGGCAAGGGCCGCCTCGGTCTTACCAACGCCCATCTGGGCTTCCAGAATGAAAATGCCCCCGTCGGAGCGGTTCGCCGCCTCCATCATCAGGGTCTGAACGTCGTTAGGACCAAACCCGAACACCGCCCGGAAGCGCGGCTCGTCCATGACATAGCGCTGGGGCCGCCAACCAGCGGGAAGGCTGAGCGCGTCCCAGGCACGATCCGCACGGTGGGGATACAGGGCGTCGGAGCCGCGTTCATCCACGGAGATCAGAGGAAAATAGTCCGTGCTGCTGGCAATCCAGTCCGCCATGATCACAAGACCGGTCAGAAGAAGCTGCGCCGCGACAGACAGCTCCGGAAGCTCCGAGACCGAGGAAAATCCGCCCTCCGCCAACGCCCATTGAAGCCATTCCCGCCAAAGCTGTTCCCACAGGCGGCCGGAGGCGCTGTCCCGGTATTCCGGCCCGTAGAAGTTCTGCTCATGGCTCTTCAACGAAAGCTTCTTCTCTTCCGAGGACATGGGCTTGCCGTGGTGCGCCCCGACGATAGCGGCAAGCCCCTCCGGGCAGCCCAAGCGTCGAAGAATCGCGTCGCCCGCCCCCGCGTGGGGCGTCCGCTTCGGATCGAGGTAATCCCCCGGCGTCCGGATCGGCAGTCCCAGCGCTTCTAACTCGGCGCGGCGCTCCGGCAGCCGCTCCGTGATGCGGGCCGCAAAGATCGGCGTGACCTTGCCGAGGTCGTGCAGCAAGCCAATCATACGGCACAGACGCGGAAACTCTTCTTCCGATAAGCCGCGCAGCGCCCTCGTGTGCTCCGGCAGCCAATCCTCCGCCAGACGCTCCAGGATCTCCGCCGTGTCCAGGCTGTGCATCCAGAGGGGCAGCCAGAAGGCCCCGCTCTCGTCGGACTTGCCGGGCAACGTGCACATCAGGTTCCGGAGAATCGGATCATTCGTCATCATCGTCATATTCTTCGTCCCCGTCGTCCCAGCTTTCCCAAACATCTCCCCGGAGCTTTCGCTCGAGCTCTCGGTCCTCGTCCTCCATCATTTGAAACGCCAGGCCCAGCTCGAAACCGTCAAGCTTTCCGTCTCGATTCAGATCTGCGATAAACAGGAATTCGTCCATGACCGATCACTTCCGTTTCATTTTTTCTACGCTTTCATTAAACAACTTGATCTGTCCGAAAATCCGGACAGATGCAAAAATACGGCGTCTCCGAAAAACACCGTACGGTTGTCTTTCAGAGACGCCGTCAAGCTATGTCAGCCCAGCACGACGCGGTTGTAGTTCTTCTTGCCGCGGCGGATCGTGAGACCCTCGCCGATCTCCTCCGGGGTGTAGGCGCGGTCGATGCTGGTGACCTTCTCGTCCCCGGCGAACACGCCGCCCTGCTGCACGTTGCGCCGCGCGTCGCCGCGGGAGGCGCAGAGGCCGGTTTTGACCAGCAGGCTCAGGACGTCGATCTTGCCGTCGGTGAAATCAGCTTCGGTGAGCGCCGTGGTCGGAACGTTGTCCGCCGCGCCGCCGCCGGAGAACAGGGCCTTGGCGCTGGCCTCGGCCTTCTTTGCCTCTTCCTCGCCGTGGACCATCTGCGTCAGCTCGAAGGCCAGGATCTCCTTGGCCCGGTTGAGCTGGCTGCCCTCCCACTTGCTCATGGCGTCGATCTCCTCGAGGGGCAGGAAGGTCAGCATCCGGATGCACTTGAGCACGTCCGCGTCGTCCACGTTGCGCCAGTACTGGTAGAACTCGTAGGGCGTGGTCTTGTTCGGGTCCAGCCAGACCGCGTTGCCCGCGGTCTTGCCCATCTTCTTGCCGTTGGAGTCGGTCAGCAGCGTGATCGTCATCGCGTAGGCGTCCTTGCCCAGCTTCTTGCGAATCAGCTCCGTGCCGCCCAGCATGTTGCTCCACTGGTCGTCGCCGCCGAACTGCATGTTGCAGCCGAGGGTCTGGAACAGGTGGTAGAAGTCGTAGCTCTGCATAATCATGTAGTTGAACTCAAAGAAGCTGAGTCCCTTCTCCATGCGCTGCTTGTAGCACTCCGCGCGGAGCATGTTGTTGACCGAGAAATGCGGTCCGACCTCGCGGAGGAAATTCACGTAATTCAGGTCCAGCAGCCAGTCGGCGTTGTTGACCATGATGGCCTTGCCCTCGCCGAACTCGATGAAGCGCTCCATCTGGCGGCGGAAGCACTCCGCGTTGTGGTCGATGTCCTCGCGCGTCAGCATCTTGCGCATATCGGTCCGCCCGGTGGGGTCGCCGATCATGGTCGTGCCGCCGCCGATCAGGGCGATGGGCTGGTTGCCCGCCTGCTGCAGGCGCTTCATCAGGGTCAGCGCCATGAAATGCCCGGCGGTGAGGCTGTCGGCGGTGCAGTCGAAGCCGATGTAAAAGCGGGCCTTCCCGCCGTTGATGAGCTCGCGGATCTCCGCCTCGTCCGTGACCTGGGCGATCAGCCCGCGGGCCTGTAATTCTTCGTAGATACCCATATTGTCTCCTTTATCTTTTCAGTTAAATTGTTACTTGTCTCTGCTCCATCAGCGTCAGGCCGGACGCTTCATCGAGGGAAAGGGTATCCCCCGCCTGCGTGGCCGGGCCGAGGGTCTTCAGGACCTTTTCGATCCGGGCGATGACCGGGTAACCGCTCTTTTTCGTCCGGTAGTGCATCGGGACCGTCACGCGGGGGCGCAGCGCGTCGATGATCGCCTTGGCCTGGGCCGCGTCGATCGTGAAGAAGCCGCCCACGGGGATCAGCAGCAGATCGAGATCCTGCAGCTTCGCCGTCTCGGTTTCCGTCAGAGGCCGTCCCAGGTCGCCCATGTGGGCGCAGCGCAGCCCGCCGCAGTTGAAGATCAAAATCCGATTCTGCCCGCGCAGCGCGCCGCCGTGGTCGTCGTGCTCGGTCTCCAGCGTCTCCACGGAGAAGTCCGCGGGCGCGGCCTTGCCGGTCAGCGTCACGTTCTCCGCGGCGGAGTGGTCCTTGTGTCCGTGGGTGCAGTACACCGCCTCCGCCTCCACGCGGACCGGCGCGAGCCCCGGAACGCTGTCGTCGGCGTAGGGGTCGGTCACGACGCGGTAGCCGTTGAAATCCAAAAGAAAGCAGGCATGGCCAAGATAGGTCAGGGTCATATTTTCCATGTTCGTCCTCCAGAAAAGTGAATAGTGAATAGTTAATAGTGAATAGTTGTGGGATCGCCTTCGGCGATATATTTTAATTCTGTCGCGCAGCGACACCACAACTATTAACTATTCACTATTAACTATTAACTGGGTATTGCTGTTACTTGATTTTCCGTGCCTCGAGGTAGTACCGCTTGTCCTCCGCTCTGCCGATGGAGAAGCTCTTGCGGGGATAGGGGCCCCGGCGGGCAACCGTGGGGAAGAGCTCGGTCTTGTCCAGCTTCGGCAGCAGCAGGGACACCCAGCCGCTTTGCGCCAGGTCCAGCGCGGTCTCGTCGTTGTGGATGTAGTCCACCGCGCCGCCGAATCGTTCCAGATATTCCGCGATCAGCGCGTCCGTTTCCGCGATCAGCTCCGCCACGGAGCCGGTTTTCACGCGGAGCGTTTCCGTCCCCGCCTGAGACGCCAGGCGGAGCGGATAGCCCTCGCCCTCCGGGCAATATCGTTCGGAGAAGAAGCTCTTCGCCATGCGGAGGAAGGCCGCGGGGTCCCCGGTCCTGACGGCCCGATGGATCGGCTCGAAGACGATGGCGGGGTCGTGGATGTTCACCAGCTCCACCAGTGACCGGCGGGCGGGATGCGTTTCTCTTTCTTCCGGCGTCAGGCTTTGTTTCATCTGCTCCCAGCAGGCCTTCGCCGTGGCGAGGGAGTGGTTGCCGTCCCCCATCGCGTAGAGCACGGCGGGCCGCTGCTCCCGCTCCGCGGCCTCGGTCCGTGCCGCGCAGAGGGCGTCCATATCCGCGTCCACCCGTTCGGCCTCCGCTCCGTGGACCCGCCAGCCCCGGAGACGTCCGCCTCCGGCGATCAGGTTGAAATCGTAGAGGGCTTCCAGCGCGTCCTTTCGGGCGCTCAGCGAACCCATGATTTGGTCCTCGGGGTCGTCGTAGAACACCATCACGTGCGGCAGCTCCAGGCTTGCCCCGGCGCGGACCAGGATGCGGGCCGGGAGACGGCTCTCCACCGTGCCCTCCGTGGCCCGGACCGGCGAGGCGGAGTCCGCGTGATAGTCGTAGGCCTCCAGGTCCAGGACGCCCAGCAGGCCCCGGCGCTGCACGCCGTTGCGCTGCGTCCGCTCCACGTAAACGTAGCTCTCCGGCAGCGTCCGGAACAGGCCGCGGCTCAGGTAGTCCTCCATCGCGGCGTTGATCCGCGCCGCCTCCCGGCTCAGGTCCGCGTCCGGGAGATAAGCCTCCGGCAGGATCAGACGAAGGGCGCTCGGCGCGTTGCCGATCTCCTTATCCAGCGCGTCCCAGTAGCCCGGGTCGCTGGTGAACTGGTCGCAGGCGACCACGCTCCATTTTGTCAGATCACAGCCCTTCGGGATCAAAATATCAGCCTTTTGAAAGACCCGCGCCACAGGCCGGCCCCCCTTTTTCACAATATCCGGTACAGTATATCAAATTTGAAACGAAAACGCAATTGCCTTTTTGGTTGAATGCGCGTATGATAGAGAAAAAAGAACGACGGATAGGAGGCGCGCCCATGTCGGACCGGATCGAAGCGGCTAAGATCCCCCCTCCCGTGCTGGACGCGCTGGACGCGCTGAACGCCGCGGGCTGCGAGGCCGTGTTGGTCGGCGGCTGCGTCCGGGACCTGCTGATGGGCCGGACGCCCAGCGATTTCGACGTCTGCACCGCCGCCCTGCCGGAGCAGACCGAGGCGGTGTTCGCCGGGAAACGGCTGATCGAGACCGGCTTGAAGCACGGCACCGTGACGGTGCTGGCCGGGGGCCTCCCCTTGGAGATCACCACCTACCGCGTGGACGGGAGCTATTCCGATTCCCGCCGCCCGGACAGCGTGGCCTTCACCCCCTCGCTCACCGAGGACCTGGCGCGGCGGGACTTCACCGTGAACGCGATGGCCTGGTCGCCCTCCGGCGGGCTGGTCGATCCCTTCGGGGGACAGGCGGACCTGGCGGCGGGGCTGCTGCGCTGCGTCGGGGAGCCGGAACGGCGCTTCACCGAGGACGCCCTGCGCATCCTGCGGGCGCTGCGCTTCTCCGCGACGCTGGGCTTTTCCATTGATATTGAGACCGGAAACGCGCTGCGGCGGCTGGCGGAAAGGCTGGAATTCGTCAGCGCGGAGCGGGTCTGTTCCGAGTTATGTAAACTGATCTGCGGACCGAAGGCCGCGGACGTGATCCTCGAATACGCGGACGTGCTGGGCGTCGTGCTGCCGGAGCTGCTGCCGCTGCGCAGCTTCGACCAGCGGAACCCCCACCATTGCTACGACGCGCTGACCCACAGCGTCCGGGCCATGGAGCAGCTCCCGCCGGAACCGGTGCTGCGCTGGGCCGGGCTGCTGCACGACGTGGCGAAGCCGGAGACCTTCACCCTCGATGAGGACGGGATCGGGCACTTCTACGGGCACCCGCAGCGGGGCGCGGAGAAGTGCGACGCGCTCTGCCGGCGGCTGCGCTTCGACAACGCCGGACGGGAGCGGGTCTGCGAGCTGGTGCGGCTGCACGACCGCTGGATCGAGCCGAAGGAGGCTTCCGTGCGCCGGGCCCTGTCCCGGATGGGCCCGGAGCTGTTTTTCCAGCTCATGCGGCTCAAACGGGCGGACGTGCTGGCCCTCGCGCCGGAGTGCCGGGACCGGCTGGCAGTGTATGACCGGGTCGAGGCGCTGGCGAACGCGCAGCTCGCGGCGGGGGCCGCCCTGTCCCTGCGGGAGCTGGCGGTGAGCGGCAGGGACCTGATCGCGATCGGATATCAGCCCGGCCCGGCGCTGGGCCAGGCGCTTGCGGCCCTGCTGGACGCGGTGCTGGACGGCAGCGTGGAAAACGAAAAGGACGCGCTGCTGCGGCTGGCGGAGCTTCGTTTATCAGACGACCGACCTGACGATCAGCCCGCAGGGGCGACCCTGTGTGGTCGCCCGCCGAAACGGTTTCCGCCCACGCCGCAGGGAGCGATCCCCTGATCGCTCCGCGCTTCGCCGACGTTACGACGTCACCCCCCCGTGCTTCCCCCTGGGGGGAAGGACAGATTGTAGACAAATTGGGAGTTGTGGGGACGTGTTCCGCTTCGCGGGGAGAACCCCCGGTCGGCTTCGCCGACAGCCCCCTTCTGCGGAAGGGGGCCAAAAACCTGCCTCCCTTCCGCAGAAGGGAGGTGGCATCCGGCGATCCCCCGCGAGCCGGATGACGAAGGGTTTCCCCCGTTCGCTCCTCGCCAAATCCCAATTTGCTCCGCAATTATATTTGTCGACAGTCTGCGGGCGACCACATAGGGTCGCCCCTACGAACCATATTCATACGCTGCGGGCCGCCGAGGGCGGCGGCCCCTACATACATTTTTTGAGGTGATACCGTATGCAGGATACTTATTCTCCCCCCCTCTCCCCCTCCGACTACCTCGAACCGGCCTGCCTGCTCTGCGGGGACGAGTTCGGCGCGGCGGAGCATTACCGGCCCGTGCCGATGGACCGGGTCCGCGCGAAGCTGGACGAGCTGGAAGGCCGCCGCGACTTCGCCGGGGCCGAGCGCCAGCTCCGCTACTGGCTGGACGAGGCCCGGCTCGGGCGCGATACGCGCGGGACCTTCGCGCTGGAGAACGAATTGATGGGCTTCTGCCGCAAGCAGGGCCGCAGGGAGGACGCCTATCGCGCCGCCGAAGCCGCGCTGGCCTTGATCGGGCCGCTGGGTCTGGAGGGCAGCGTGACCGCCGCAACGTGTTATGTCAACTCCGCGACGGTCTACGACGCCTTCGGCGAGCCGGAGCGGGCCCTTCCCCTGTTCGAGCGGGCGCGGGCGATCTACGAGCGGGAATTGCCCGCCGACGATCCCCGGCTGGGCGGGCTGTACAACAATATGGGCCTGGCGCTGGCGGCCTGCAAGCGCTGGGACGAGGCGCGGGAGAACTACCGCCGGGCGCTGGAGATCATGGCAAAGACGCCGGGCGGGGAGCTGGAACAGGCGGTGACCTGGCTGAACGTCGCGGACGCGCTCTTTTCCCGGCGCGGCGCGGAGGACGCGGAGGCGGAGATCGCGGACTGTCTGGATAAGGCCGCGGCGCTGCTGGATTCCACCGCCCCGGCACGGGACGGCTATTACGCTTTCGTCTGCGAGAAGTGCGCGCCGGGCTTCGATTTCTACGGCTGGTTCGCCTACGCCGCGGAGCTGCGGGAACGCGCGGAGGTCATCTATGCAGGGGCTTGAAATTTGCCGCCGGTATTATGAGGAATTCGGCCTCCCGATGCTGGAAAGCCAGTTCCCGGAGCTTCTTCCGCAGATCGCCTGCGGGCTTTTCGGCTCCGGCTCGGAGTGCTTCGGCTATGACGACGCGGTCAGCCGGGACCACGATTTATCCCCCGGCTTTCTCCTGCTGCTCCCGGACGAGGACATGGTAGACCGCCGGACGGAATTTCTGCTGGAAAGGGCCTATGCGAAACTCCCGAAGGAGTATCTGGGCCTGCGGCGGGACGCCCTCGCCCCGGTGGGCGGGCCCCGGCGCGGCGTGGTCCGGGCGGCGGAATTCTTTTCGGAGCACGCCGGAACGACGAATGGTATTATGTCAACCGACGACTGGCTCCGCGCCCCGGAGCAGGGCCTCGCGGAGGCGACGAACGGCGCGGTCTTTTACGACGGGAGCGGCCTGGTGACGGAGGTCCGGGCGCGGCTGGCCTGTTTCCCGGAGGACGTCCGGCGGAAAAAGCTGGCGGGTGAGCTGCTGTTGATGGGCCAGAGCGGGCAGTACAACTACCGCCGCTGCCTCGCCCACGGGGAGACCGGCGCGGCGCAGCTGGCCGTCTGTGAGTTTGCGCAGAGCGCGATCCACGCGATCTTTCTGCTGAACCGGCGCTACCGGCCCTATTACAAATGGGCCTTCCGGGCGCTGCGCGAGCTGCCGCTGCTCTCCGCCGAGGCGGACAGTCTGGAATTCCTGCTGTGCACGGACAACAGCCCGGACATGGCGGAGGAAAAGTATTACGCCATCGAGGACCTGGCCTCGCGGGTGATCGGCGTCCTGCAGGATCAGGGCCTGACCGAAGCGGTCTGCGGCGATCTGGAAAAGCACGCCTATTCGGTGAACGATTCCATTTCGGACAACGAGCTGCGGACAAGACATATTCTCAGCGCGGTTTGAGCATGAACAAGGGGCTGACGGTTTCGTCAGCCCCTTGTTCGTTTTTTCGATCAGAATACGAAATTCCCGTTCCGGAACACCGGGACCACCGTGCCGTCCTCCCGGATACCGTCCACGGACATGTCGGCGGTGCCGAACATGAAATCCACGTGCTCCATGGAGCTGTTCGCGCCGTGGGCCGCCAGCTCCTCCGGGCTCATCTCCGTGCCGCCCTTCAAATTCTCGGGATAAGCCCGGCCCAGGGCCAGGTGGCAGGCGGCGTTCTCGTCGTAGAGCGTATTGAAGAACAGGATGCCCGACTGGGAGATCGGCGAATCGTAGGGCACCAGCGCGACTTCTCCGAGGTAGCAGGAGCCCTCGTCGAAGCCGATCAGCTCCGCCAGCGCCTCCTGTCCCTTCTCCGCGCCGAAGTCCACGGCCTTGCCGTCCTCAAAGCGCAGCCAGAATTTGTCGATCAGCCTGCCCTTGTAGTCCAGAGGCTTGGAGGCATAGACGGTCCCGTTGACGCCGGTTTTCAGCGGCATGCAGAAGCACTCCTCCGTCGGCATGTTCGGGTCAAAGTAGACCCCGCCCGGCGTGGTGGCGCCGCCGCCGACCCAGACGTGGTCCCGCACCAGCTCCACCTCCACATCCGTGCCAAGGCCGCTGGTGAAACGCAGCTTCTTGAAATCATAGCCGTTGAGCTTGTCGCAGTGGGCGATCAGCTCCTGATCGTGGGCGTTCCACTCCGCGATGGGGTCGTTGTCCTCGGTCACCCGCGTGACCGCGAAGATCGCGTCGCCCAGCCGTTCAAAGGCCTCGTCCTCCGGCAGCTCCGGGAACACCGCCTTCGCCCAATCCACGGACGGGACGCCGATCACGCACCACTGGCCCACGTTGTTCATCGTGTAGGGGATCAGGTCCGCCATCTTCGTAAAGGTCGCGCGGTTCGCCGCCGCCAGCTTCTCCCCGTCCACGTCGGCCAGCGCGCCGGGCTTCTCCGAGACGATCGTGACGTAGCAGGCGCCCTTGTCATGCTGGTCCTTCATCTTGTCGTACTGCCACTGGGGGATGTCCGTCAGCACCTCGGTGGCGACGTAGCGGAAGGCCATCTTCATCAGCTCCGTGTCCCGCCACTCGACTGTCACCGTCCGCGCGCCCGCCTCGTAGGCCTTCTGCACGACAAGCCGCGCGAAGGGCGCGTCGTGTACATAGGCGTTGATCACCACCGGCTGGTCCTTCTGGACGTTCACGCCCTTTCGGACCACCAGCTCCGCCAGCTTCTCATACATCCGTTCCGTTACCATCTTCTTTGTCCTCGCTTTCTTCCGTCATTTTTATCAAATCCGTTTCGCTCAAAATCGGGATGCCAAGGCTCTGGGCCTTGGTGAGCTTGCTGCCCGCCGCCGCGCCCGCGACGACGTAGCTGGTCTTTTTCGAGACCGAGCCCGCGGTCTTGCCGCCGAAGCGCTCGATCAGGGCGCCGGCCTCCTCGCGGGTGAAATGCTCCAGCGTGCCGGTCAGCACGAAGGTCTTGCCCGCGAAACGGTCGTCCGCCTGCTCCTCTTTGCTCTCAAAGCTGACGCCCGCCTCCCGCAGCAGCCTGAGCTGGTGCTGGGTCTGCGGCGAGGCGAAGTAGTCCAGCAGATACTGCGCGGTGATCTCCCCCACGTCTGGCAGTTCCATCAGCTCTATGAGATTTGCCTCCAGCAGCGCGTCCAGATCCGGGTAGTGCCGCGCAAGGACCTTGCCCGCCTTGACTCCCACCTGCCGGACGCCGAAGGACGCGAGCAGCCTGGCCAGACCGCGCTGCTTGCTGTCCTCGATGGCCGCGATCAGCTTCTCCGCGCTCTTCTTCCCCATCCGGTCCAGCGCGGCGACGGACTGCGCGTCGAGGTAGTAGAGGTCGGCGGGGTTCTTCACCAGTCCCGCGTTCACCAGAGCCTCCACCACCGCGGGGCCGAGGCCGTCGATGTCCATCGCGTCCTTGGACGCGAAATGGACCAGGTGTCGCAGCCGCTGGGCCGGGCACTCCGCGCCGGTACAGCGGAGGAAAACGCCGTCCTCATCCCGCACCACCGGGCTGCCGCACTCCGGGCAGCGCTCCGGCAGACGGAAGGGCACGGTCCCCTCCGGCCGGCGGGACTTGTCCACCGCCACGACCTCCGGGATGATCTCCCCGGCTTTCTGCACCAGCACCGTGTCCCCGATCCGCACGTCCAGCTTTTCAATAAAATCCTGGTTGTGCAGCGTCGCGTTGGAGACCGTGGTCCCCGCGAGGCGGATCGGCTCGAACACGGCCTTGGGCGTCAGCACGCCGGTGCGCCCCACCTGGATCACGATGTCCTTCACGCGGGACGGCTTCTGCTCCGGCGGATATTTGTAGGCCACGGCCCAGCGCGGGGCCTTCGCGGTGCTGCCCAGCCGGGTCCGCTGGGCCAGGTCGTTCAGCTTGATGACCGCGCCGTCCATCTCATAGGGGAAGGAATCCCGGTTTTCGCCGATCCAGTCGATGCGCTCCACGCAGTCTCTGATGCTGTCATACAGATGGTACGGCACCACGTCGAAGCCCATCTGCTTCAAAGCGTCCAGGGTCTCAGCATGGGTCGCGTAATTTTCCGATGACAGTTGGATGTTATAAACGATCAGGTCCAGCTTGCGCTCCGCCGTGACCCTCGCGTCCTTCTGGCGCAGCCCGCCCGCGGCTGCGTTGCGCGGATTGGCAAGCATGGTCTCGCCGCTGATCTCCCGCGCGGCGTTCAGTTCCTCGAACACCGCCCTGGACATATAGATCTCCCCGCGAACGATCAGGCGCTCCGGCGCGTTTTTCAGCGTCTGGGGCAGGCTGCGGACCGTGCGGAGGTTCTCCGTCACGTCCTCCCCGGTCTCCCCGTCGCCCCGCGTGGCTCCGCGGACGAAAACGCCGTTGCGGTAATCGATGGCGATGGAGAGCCCGTCGATCTTCGGCTCCACGTCGTACTGCTTCGGCCCCTCGATCGCGCCGTCCACGCGCGTCCCGAAGGCGAAAAGCTCCTCCCGGGAAAACACGTCCGTCAGGCTCTCCAGCGGCGCGGCGTGGCGCACCGGGGCAAACTTTTCGCTGGCTTTTCCGCCGACGCGGTGGGTCGGAGAGTCGGGCTCGTCGAAATCCGGCCACTCCCGTTCCAGGTCCGCGAGGGCGTGGATCAGCTTATCATATTCAAAATCGCTGATGGTGGGCGCGTCCAGCTCGTAGTAGCGCCGGGCGTGCTCCGCCACCTCCGCGCGAAGCTGTTCGATCTTTGCTTTCGCTTCCGTTCGTTCCATTAGCTTCCTCCGTAATAGTATCCCGGCACCTTGCCGACGATCAGGGTCTGCGCGATCAGCACGTCCGTCTCGACGCGGCTGCTGACCGCGCCCAGCGGGATGAACAGGTCGATATCCACCGCGGCGTGGAGCGTAAGGCTGTGCAGGGTCTGGTTGATGCCCGCGGCGGAAAAATCGGATTCCAGCCGCAGGTCCGGCGAGGTCATCAGGCCCACCTTGAAGCGAAGGAGAGGCCCGCGCCCCAGCAGCAGGTTCGCGCCCAGCAGCTCCCCCAGATATACTTTCAGATCCATGTCCCCCTGCTCCGCCGCGCAGGTGATCTCCAGCAGCAGCCGGGCGGTGAAGCGGTTCACCTGCGCCGTGTCCGTCGTCACCGCGGCAAGCTCCCCGTTGGCGTCGGTCTCCAGCGTGACGAAGCGCTCGTTCCGCCATTCGTCCTCGCTGAGCACCCGTTCCACGGTCTCGCCGATGGAGAGGGCGACGAAATCCCGCGCGTCGGAGAGCACGGTCCCCCGCCCCATCGAATGCAGGTAGTATCCGACCCAGGCCAGCGCCAGGATCACGGTCAGCGCGAGGACCAGCGCCCGCCGCCGCCAGCGGGTCCTGCGCGGGAGCTTTTCCACCCGCAGCGCGGCATAGACGTCCCGCTCCGGCGCGCGCTTCGGCATGGTCCATCACCTCTGGGGTGAGTGTATGCCAAACTCCGTCGGTTTATGACGGGAGCAGGTCAGCGTTTGGATTATCCTGCCTTCTCCCTCTCCTGCCGCTGCGGCGGCACCCTCCCCCGCTGGGGGAGGGAAAGGAGGCGGAGTCCGTAAGCGCCAGCCTCTAAACCGACGCATCAGCGTAACGATCCGCCTCCCTCCCCCAGCGGGGGAGGGTGCCCGAAGGGCAGGAGAGGGAGAACCTTCAATCGTTCATTCCGCTCTGTTTTATTCCAGCTCCTCCACGATCCGGCGGAAGGTGTTCCCGCGCTCGACGAAGTTCTTGAAGCGGTCGAAGGACGAGCAGGCGGGGCTGAGGATCACGACGTCGCCCTCCTTCGCGAAGGCCGACGCGGCAAGCACCGTTTCCCTGAAATCGTCCAGCACCGTGACGGGCAGCTTTGCCGGGTCGTAGCCCGGCGCGGCGAGGACCGCGGCGCGGATGGCCTCGGCGGTCTCCCCCACGAGGAACAGGGCCTTGACGCGCTCGACGATCTCCCGGCCCAGCCCGTCAAAGGGGACGTGCTTGTCGTGCCCGCCCGCGATCAGGATGACCTTCTGCTCGAAGGAGCGCAGGCCCGCGGTGGTGCGGGAGGGGCTGGACGCGATGGAATCGTTGTAGTAGCGCACGCCCCGCAGCGTCCGGATGAGCTGGATGCGGTGCTCCACCCCGGCGAAGCTGCGGGCGACGGCGAGGCAGTGCTCCCGGCTCACCAGCCCGTCCACCGCGGCGAAGGCGGTCATGTAGTTGTCCACGTTATGCAGGCCGGGCAGCAGAATGTCGGCGCGCTCGATGAAGCGTTCCCCGTCGCGCCAGATCGCCCCGTCGTGGAAGCAATAGCCGTGGGCGGGGCGCTGCGTCAGGGAGAACCAGGTCACGTCCCTGCCGCTCTCCCGGCCCCATTGCGCGGTGTATTCGTTGTCCAGATTCAGTACCAGCCGCGCCCCGGGCTTCTGATTTAAGAAGATGTTCTTTTTCGCTTCGGCGTAGTCCTCGAACGTGGGGTGCACGTCCAGATGGTTCGGGGCGAGGTTCGTCACCACCGCCACGTCCGGCGCGCAGCGCATCCCGTGGAGCTGGAAGCTGCTGAGCTCCAGCACCGCGAAGTCCTCCGGCGAGAAGGCCGGGATATCGCAGAGCAGCGGATGGCCGATGTTGCCGCCCAGGTGGACAGGATAGCCCTCGGCCTCCAGCAGCTTGGAGATCAGGGTCGAGGTCGTGGTCTTGCCGTCGGAGCCGGTGATCGCGATCGTGCGGCAGGGACAGAGGGCGAAAAAAACCTCCATTTCGCTGGTGACCTGCGTCTGCGGCCCCAGGCCGGGGGCCAGCTTCAGGGGATGCAGGCCGGGGGTGCGGAAAACCAGATCGTAGTCCAGCTGGTCAAGATAGTGTTCCCCCAGCACCCACTTCACGCCCAGCGCGGAGAGCTCCGTATAAACGTCTCCCAGCGCCTCCGGCGCGGCCTTGTCGTGGGCGGTCACGTCGATCCCGCGGGAGGCCAGCAGCCGCAGCAGGGGCAGATTGCTCACGCCCACTC
>JAFSRS010000007.1 GCA_017445985.1 Oscillospiraceae bacterium
CTTGCCCCTTGTCCCTTATCCATTGTCCCTTATCCCTTTTCCCTTATCCCTTGCTTTTCCTGCAAATCGTGCTATAATATCCCCATCAAACCAATGACACAGGAGGCATTTAACCCACATGGAAAAGAAGCAGTTTCAGGCCGAGAGCAAGCGTCTGCTCGACCTGATGATCAACTCCATCTACACCCACAAGGAGATCTTTCTCCGTGAGATCATCTCCAACGCGTCCGACGCGATCGACAAGCTCTGCTATCTGAGCCTGACGGACGACCAGGTCGGCATGGAGCGCGGGGACTTTGAGATCAGAATCAAGGTCGATCCCGAGGCCCGGACCCTGACCGTCAGCGACAACGGCATCGGCATGAACGCGGAGGAGCTGGAGCACAACCTGGGCGTGATCGCCGACAGCGGCACCTTCCGCTTCCGCCAGGAGCTGGAAGAGGGCAAGAGCGACGCGGAGGTCATCGGACAGTTCGGCGTCGGCTTCTACAGCGCCTTCATGGTCAGCGACCATATCACCGTCGTGACCCGCAAATACGGAGAGGCCGGGGCCTGGCGCTGGGAGAGCGAGGGCGCGGACGGTTATACCGTGGAGCCCGCCGAGCGCGAGACCGTCGGCACCGACGTCATCATGCACCTCAAGCCCGACCCCGAGGAGGATCCGGACGAGTTCAGCCGCTACCTCCGCGAGTTCGAGCTCCGCGGCCTGGTGCGGAAGTACAGCGACTATATCCGCTTCCCGATCCGGATGCTGGCGAAGAAGTCCCGCCGGGTCGAGGGCAGCCCCGACGACAAGCCCGAATACGAGGAGGTCGAGGAGCTGGAGACCCTGAACAGCATGGTCCCGATCTGGCAGCGCAAAAAGACCGAGGTCAGCCGCGAGGAGTACGACAAGTTCTATGAGGACAACTTCATGGACTATCAGCCGCCCCAGAGCGTGATCCCCGTCTCCGCCGAGGGCCTGGTGACCTACAAGGCCCTGCTGTTCATCCCCGCCAACCGCCCGATGAAGTGGGGCACCGAGGAATTCGAGCCGGGCTTGCAGCTCTACTCCTCCGGCGTCATGATCATGGACAAGTGCGCCGACCTGCTCCCGGAGCAGTTCAGCTTCGTGCGCGGCGTGGTCGAGAGCCCCGATCTGAGCCTGAACATCTCCCGCGAGCTGCTGCAGCATGACCGGCAGCTGAAGATCATCTCCAACAATCTGGAAAAGAAGGTCAAGGGCGAGCTGGAACGGATGCTCCGCGAGGACCGCGAGGGCTATGAGAAGTTCTGGAAGAATTTCGGCCGCCAGCTCAAGATCAGCGCCCTGGACCGCTACGCCGCGAAGAAGGAAGCCCTGCAGGACCTGCTGCTGTTCTACTCCTCCACGGAGAAGAAGCTGGTCACGCTCGCGGAGTACGTGGAGCGGATGCAGAGCGAGCAGAAGTATATCTACTACGCCACCGGCGAGCAGCTTGACGCGGTGGACCACCTCCCCCAGACCGAGCTGCTGAAGGAGCGCGGGATCGAAATTTTGTATTTCACCGACCAGGTGGACGACTTCCTCGCCGAGATGTTCCACGATTACAAGGAGAAGCCCTTCCGCTCCGCCCTGGGCGGCGACCTGGACCTGGGCGACGAGAAAAAGGAGGCCGACGAGGCCCACAAGGATTCCTTTGATTTCATCAAGGAGACCCTGGGCGCGAAGGTCACTGAGGTCAAGGCTTCGACGATCCTCAAGACCCACCCGGTCTGCATGAGCTCCGGTCAGGGCCCCAGCTTCGAGATCGAGAAGTATTTCGCCGCGGTCCAGCCCGAGCTGGGCATGAAGGCCTCCCGCATCCTTGAGATCAACACCGAGCACCCGGCCTTCCTGAAATTCGAGGCCGCCCGGATCACCGACCCGGAGAAGGCCAAGAAATACGCCGAGGTCTTTTACAACCAGGCCCTCCTGATGGCGGGCCTGCCCATCGAGGACCCCACCGCGTATACCGACCTGATCGTGTCGCTCTGGGAAAGCTGAACTGAACATGCAAACGCGGCATTTCCCGTCGGGAAATGCCGCGTTTGCATGTTATGCTTCGTTACTTCTGAATATCCTCGTAAAATTCACTCAAATGCAATCCCTCGTTCTTCTCCTCCGCCCAGCGGATGGTCCACTGGCCGTTGAACACCAGCAGGTCCCGGCCGCGCACGTCCTGCACCCACAGCACGTCGCGGGGGAGGTTCCAGTCGCCCGCCTTGAAGTCCGCGTTGCCGACGCGGCGGATGAACTCATGGGGCAGATCCCGCTGGCGGAACTCCACGCCGTATTCGCTCTTCATGCGGAAGCGCAGCACGTCGTACTGCAAAACGCCGACCACGCCGACGACCACCTGCTCCATGCCGCTGTTGGGGTAGAAGAAAATTTGAATCGCGCCCTCCTGGGCGATCTCGGTCATGCCCTTGGCGAACTGCTTGCGCTTCATCGAGTCGATCTGCTCGATCACCGCGAAGTGCTCCGGCGCGAAGGTGGGGATGCCGGTGAAGCGCAGATTCTCCCCGACCTCGCAGATCGTGTCGCCGATGGAGAACACGCCGGGATCAAAGACGCCGATGATGTCCCCGGCGTAGGCCTCGTCGATGATATCCCGCTCCTGGGCCATCATCTGCTGGGGCTGGGCCAGACGCAGGGCCTTGCCGCCCTGGACGTGGTAATACTCCCGCCCGCGCTCGAACCTGCCGGAGCAGATGCGCAGAAAGCTGATGCGGTCCCGGTGGGCCTTGTTCATGTTGGCCTGGATCTTGAACACGAAGGCGGAGAAGTCGGGGGAGAGAGGGTCCACCGTCACGCCCTCCGCCGTCCTGCGGGGCAGAGGCGGGGTGGTGAGCTCCAGAAAGCTCTCCAAAAACTGCTTCACGCCGAAGTTGTGCAGGGCCGAGCCGAAGAACACCGGGCTTAAAAGCCCGTGCTGCACGGCCTCGAGATCGAAGTCCGCGCCCGCGCCCTCCAACAGCTCCACGCTGTCGGTCAGCTCGTTCCGGAACCGCTCGCCGATCAGTTGGTCCAGCGTCTCCGTGTCCGCGACGTCGCAGTCGATCTCCTCCAGCCGCTTCGCGCCGCCGTGGTAGTCGCCGTAGGTCAGCATCCGGCGGCTGGCGCGGTCGTAAACGCCCTTGAAGGTCACGCCGCAGCTCACGGGCCAGTTCATCGCGTAGGTGGCGATGCCGAACTCGGTCTCCAGCTCGTCGAGGAGCTCGAAGGGGTCCCGCGCCTCGTGGTCCATCTTATTGATAAAGGTGAAGATCGGGATGCCCCGGCGGGAGACGACCTGGAACAGCTTCCGGGTCTGGGGCTCGATGCCCTTGGCCGCGTCGATCACCATGATCGCGCTGTCCGCCGCCATCAGGGTGCGGTAGGTGTCCTCGGAGAAGTCCTGGTGGCCGGGGGTGTCCAGGATGTTGATGATCTTCCCGCCGTACTCGAATTGCAGCACGGAGCTGGTGACGGAAATGCCGCGCTGCCGCTCGATCTCCATCCAGTCGCTGACCGCGTGGCGGTCGCCCTGCTTGCCCTTGACGCTGCCCGCGGACTGGATCGCCCCGCCGTAGAGCAGCAGCTTTTCGGTGAGCGTGGTCTTGCCCGCGTCCGGGTGAGAGATGATGGCGAAGGTCCGCCGCCGCGCGATCTCGGTTTTCAAATCTTTCATGGTTCGTTAGTCCTTCGTGAAAAAAGTCCATTTATTATAACAGGGAAACGGGAGAAAGGCAAGGAAAAAATCAGCCGTAGGGGCGACCCTGTGTGGTCGCCCGCGCGTTGCGGTTTCCTCCTGTGTAACGCAGTCGCTGCATCCTCACGATGCGCCGTAGGGGCCGCCGCCTTCGGCGGCCCGTTTACCTTGCGATTTTGGAACGACGGGCCGCCGAAGGCGGCGGCCCC
>JAFSRS010000066.1 GCA_017445985.1 Oscillospiraceae bacterium
AAAAAATACAGACCCCTTTCGGGGTCTGTAAATGACCGCGGTGCCGTGGGGCCTCATGATAACCCTGCGTAATTGCAGGTGGGTCGCCTCTCTGCCGTTTCGCTGCTTCCAACTTCCATCCCGTCTCAAAGGGCGGGGCGGGAGGCCTGCAATCCGCGGCGGAAGCGCGGCGTCCCTTATACATATCGTAGGTCCATACGAGACCGGATTCCACGCACACCGCAGTCGGTCAAACCAATCTTATTCCTCGTCCTCTTCCTCGTTGAACAGCTCCTCCATGAACAGGGCGTAGACCTTTTCCAGGGTCTCGTCGTTGTCCACGCTGTCGAGCAGCTCCTCGTCGCCGTTCATCGTGCTCTTGAGGATGATGAAGCCATAGTCGGGGTCGTCCTCCCCGATGTCGGTGGGCAGGAACACGCGGTAGACGTCGCCCTCGTACTCCACGTCGCCCACGACCTCGAGCCGGAAGTTGTTGCCCTCCTCGTCCGTCATGTCGATATAGACGCCCTCGTTGTCCATCGCGTTTCCCTCCTGCTGTCGTTCGCTGTGCTCATTGTAACCCATATCGAAGGAAAAATCAACTCCCATTTTGCGCAAATGGCACAAAGATTCATCCTCCCAGGTCCTCCAGCAGCGCCATCAGCTCCTCGCGGCTCTCCGCGGGGATGCCGGCCTCCAGCAGCTCCCGGTCCCGCTCCCGCAGCGTCGAGAGCTCGATGTCCGTGACCGTCAGGGCCTCCCGCCGGTCGAACAGATCGTAGACCGCGACGCGCCCCTCCGCGGCGCCGAGCAGGTATTCGCCGCTCTCCGTCACCGGGCGCTCCCGGAAGGTCGCGGCGCATTTCAACGCCATCACCAGCGCCGTCAGGACCAGGATCAGGGTCAGGCCCATGCGGATCCAGGTTTTCACCAAAATAAACCAACTCCCTCCAAAAGGACGTTCCTCTGGAGGGAGTTTTCCCAAAAATACTTAATTTATACCCGCTTCGTCGGAGATCAGCACCTTGTCCGCGGCGACGCGGAGGCGGCCCTTGCAGTAGAGCTCCACCGCGGCGGGGAGGACCTTCCACTCGCCCTCCTCCATCACGCGGGTCGTCAGCTCGCCCACGGAGTCGGATTGCAGCACCGGGACGGTCTGCTGGGCGATGATCGGGCCGTAGCCGTTGTCGTCGATGGTCATGAAGTAGGCCGTCGCCCCCGTGACGCGGACGCCCAGCGCCAGGGTTTCGTGCAGGGCCTTCGCCGGGTCCAGCACGCCCGTACAGAAGGCGGGGAACAGCACCGGCTGGACCGCGATCACCCGGTTGCGGAAGAAGTGCAGCAGGGAAAAGCTCAGCTTCTCCTTGAAGCCCGCGCAGACCACCAGCTCCGCGTCCAGGTCCTGCAGCTTGTTTTTCAGCGCGCTGCAAAAGCTCCCGCTATTGGGGAACAGCGCCCGTTCCACCAGATAGGTCGGCACTCCGGCCTTTTTCGCCCGTTCCAGCGCGAAGGCCTCCGCGCTGGACGAGATCACGCCCACCAGCTCCATTTCCGGAAGCCGCTCCCGGAGGTCCAGGATCGGCTGGAGGTTCGCTCCGCCGCCGGACACCAGCACCGCAGTTCTCATGCTCCGACCTCCTCCAACAGCCGCCGGGCGGTCTCGCCGTTGCGCCGCTCGCGGGAGAGCAGCCGGTCCCGGGCCTCCGCCAGCCGCGCCCGGTCGGAGTCCGCCGCGGCGTCGATCAGGCCGCAAAGCTGCTCCGCCGTCTCAAGCCGTTCATACTCCACGTAATTCCGCTCGCCGATATAGTCCAGAAAGCCCTTGACCTTCGGATCGTAGCAGACGCCCGCCATCGGCACCGCCTGGCTCGCCGCGAAGATCAGCACGTGCAGCCGCATCGCCAAAACGCCCTCCATCCGGGACAGCAGGCCGATCAGCTCCGGCACCCGCATCGCCTCCGTGACGGCGCGGCAGGGGATCTCCTCGCCCAGCAGCGCCCGCAGGGCCTCCACGGTGCCGCCGTCCTGGTTCTGGTTGACGGAGAGCAGCAGCGGCGTCAGGCCGTGGGTCCTCCAAACGTGCTCCGCCGCCGCGGCGAACAGGGGCAGCTTCTCCTCCATCCCCGCCCAGCGGCGCGGGCAGAAGCAGAAATAACGCTCGTTTCGGTCCAGCCTCAGCCGCTCCCAGAGCGCGTCCAGCTCCGCCTCCGGCGCGGGAGGCAGGCAGAGGGCGGGCTCCGCCGCGACCTGGATCTCCGGCTTGTCCACGCCGAGGGCCTTCAGCGTGTCCAGGCTCTCTTCCTCCCGCAGCGTCACCGCGTCCACGCAGCGGTTGATGACCCGGGCCGCCAGCCGCCGGTTGAAGGGGCGGCTCACCGGCCCCACGCCGCAGCCGTACATCATCACCCTGCAGCCGCAGAGGTGCGCGGCGAAGAGGGTGAAGAGATAATACCAGATGCTCCGGGAGCTGGTCACGTCCTGGATCAGGCTGCCGCCGCCGTTCAGGTACAGCGCGCTCCGGCGCATGACCCGCAGCAGGCCGAAGAGGTTGAACGTGTGCAGCGCCCGCGCCCCGTGGACCGCCTCGGTCCCCGCCGGGTCACGGCTGAGCACCGTCACCGGCATCTCCGGGTCGATGGCGCGCATGGAGGCAAGGATCGCGTCGAGCACGGCCTCGTCCCCGGCGTTGCGCATCCCGTAGGCCCCGCAGATCAGCACGCCCGATCTTCTGTTTTTCCGATCACTGACACTCAAGAAAGTCTCCCCTTGAAAAATCGACGGACTTATTATACAATAATATTTAACCTTATTATACAATACCTGTCGGAGATTCGCAAGGATAATTCTCCGTTCCCTGCCGTTGAAGGGGTGCATTATGAAAAAAATCGCAATTTTCCAATGTGATTTCAAGGTGGGCGGCATCCAGAAGGCTCTTTTGAACATCTTGAACGAGATCGACTACACGCGCTGCGAGGTGGACGTTTACGTTTACGACGACCGCGTGTTCTTCGAGCTGCCCAAGCACGAGAACCTGAACATCGTCTTCTGCAAGCCCTATCCGTTCCTGAACCGGCTGGTCTACTTCGACCTGCTCTGGCGCGTCGCGCCCAAGCCCAGGACCGACAAGGTCTACGACGTGGCCATCGACTTCAACAGCTACCGGAACGAGTGCGCGATCGGCGCGCTGAGCGTTCCGGCGAAGAAGCGGGTGATGTGGATCCACAACGACGTGGAGATCAAGAAGCGCAACGAGCCGAAGTACCGCGTCCTCTGGCACTTCTTCAAGGCCAAGCTGAAGCGCTACGACGAGTTCGCCGCGGTCTCGCCCGGCATCATCGACGGCTTCCGCCGGGTCTCCGGCATCTACGACAAGAAGATCACCGCGATCCCGAACCACATCGACACCGACGAGATTTTTAAAAAAGCCGCCGCGCCCGTGGACTTTTCCGTCGATCCGGCGAATTACAACCTCTGCACCATGGGCCGCATCTGCCACCAGAAGGGCTTCGACATCCTGATGGACTACTTCGCCGAGGTCCGCAAGGCCCGCCCGGACATGCATTTGTATCTGCTGGGCGACGGCCCGGACCGGGAGAAGCTGACGGCGCAAATTTCGCAGCTCGGGCTGGACGGGGCCGTGACCCTGCTGGGCAACCAGGCGAACCCCTTCCCCTACGTGGACCGGATGGACGGCTTCGTGCTGACCAGCCGCTACGAGGGCCAGGGCCTGGTGATCTGGGAGGCCAAGACTCTGGGCCTGGAGCTGTTCATCACCGAGAATCTGGAAAAATACAACCCCGGCATCACCGGCTACCGCGACCTCCCCGCCGCCCTGAAGACCGCCCAACGCAAGCCCAAGGTGCGCGACGACCTCCACGGATACAACGCGGAGATCAAAGCGCGGCTGGATGAGCTGCTGGGGCTGGACTGACTCCCATGCTCCCCCCTATGAGAGTAAATTGGAATTTAGCGAGTTAGGAGTTTTGAGTTAGGAGTTAGGAGTTTCCTGGACGGTTACTACTTCAATAACTCCTAACTCATAACTCCTAACTCCTAACTGGCTCGATAAATCCCAATTTGTCTGCATCCCGCCCCATTCTGTTTTCCAAGGAGCCGCCGCCCATGACCACTCTCTACCTTGTCCGCCACTGTCAGGCGGAGGGCAACATCTACCGCCGCATCCACGGCGTCACCGACAGCCTGGTGACCCCGCTGGGGCGGCGTCAGATCGCCGCGCTTGCGGAGCGCTTCCGGGACGTCCCCGTGGACGCGCTCTACGCCAGCAACCTGCGCCGGACCCGGGAGACCGCGGGCGCGATCCTGAAATATCACGACTTACCGCTCCGGATCGAGCCCCGCCTCCACGAGCTGGACACCGGCGTCTGGGAGGACCGTCCCTTCGGGGACGTGGCCCACGAGGACCCGCAGTCCCTCTGGCGCTTCAACAACGACCCCGCGGCCTGGTCCGTGGAGGGCAGCGAGCCCTACGCCGCCCTGCAGCGCCGGATGCGCGAAACGGTGGGGGAGCTCGTCGCGCGGCACCGGGGACAGACCGTGGTCTGCGTCAGCCACGGCATGGCGATCCGCAGCCTGCTGGCGAGCTGGCTGGAGCTGCCCTCGTCGGATATCCGCAGCCTGCCCCACGGCGACAACACCGCGGTCAGCCTTATCAGCTTTGACGACGGCGATACCCCGCGCGTGGAATATATCAACGACACCGCCCATCTGCCGGAGGCGCTCTCCACCTTCGCGCGGCAGAGCTGGTGGAAGGGCGGCAAGTCCCCCGACCCCGGCAACGTCTATTTCCGCCCGCTGGACCCCGAACGCTACCCCCGGACCTACGTCGAGTATTACCGTAAGACCTGGGAGGCGGTCCACGGCAGTCTGGACGGCTTCTGCCCGCAATATTACCTCTCCGCCGCCATCCGCCACGTGAAGGCCGAGCCCCGCGCCCTGATGACGATCCACCGCCCCGCCGGCGAGGCCGTCGGCGTGATCGAGCTGGACCCGCAGCGGGGCCGCTTCGCGGGCTACGGCTGGATCTGCCTCTGCTACGTGGAGGAGCCCGACCGCCGCAGCCTGCTGGGCATCCAGTTAATCGGCCACGCGGTCAGCTACTTCCGCGCCCTGGGCCGGAGCAGCCTCCGCCTCACCGTCTACGAGGGCAACGAAGCGGCCCGGAAATTCTACGAGTCCGCCGAATTTGCCGTCGTAGGGGAAGAGGAGGGGACAAGGGGGAGGCTGCTGGTGATGGAGAAGAAGATCTGACCAGTTAGGAATTATGAGTTAGGAGTTAGGAGTTATATGCTCCGATCGACGCAGCTCCTAACTCCTAACTCGTAACTCCTAACTATCGTTTCTTTCGGAGGTGCGCGTATGCCCCTGCCTTACCCCCTCTCCCGCCAAGTGAAGATCGAGCGCTACGCCCCGCCTCCGGACAGCCGGATCCTCGCGGTGAGCGACGTTCACGGCAGCCTGGACTATCTGACCGGGCTGCTGGACCGGGTGCGCTTTTCGCCGGCGGATACGCTGTTCATCGTGGGGGACCTGCTGCAAAAGGGGCCGCGGAGCCTGGACACGCTGCGCTACGTGATGGAGCTGTCGCAGACCCGCCGGGTGAAATTCCTCTGCGGCAACTGCGACTGGGTGGTGCCGCTGCTGGAATGCGGAAAGCCGGAGAACAGCCTCTGGTATCTGCTGCGCTTCCCCAATGGGCTGCTGGGCCAGATGTTCGGGGAGCTGGGCATCCCCGTGGGGCCGGAGATGGATTTCCCCGCCGCGGTCCGGGCGGCGCGGGCTGCCTTTGAGCCGGAGTTCGCGTTCCTCGCCGCCGCGCCGGAGCTGATCGAGACGGAGCATCTGATCTTCGTCCACGGCGGGCTCCCGGAGGGGCCGCGGGACCAATGGCAGGCCTGGGCCTGCATGAAGAACGACGCCTATCTGGACCACGCGGTTCGCCACGACAAGTGGCAGATCGTGGGCCACTGGCCGGTGATGCTCTATCACCGGAACCTCGTCAACGCGAACCCCATCGTCGACCGGGAGCGGCGGGTCATCAGCATCGACGGCGGCTGTGCCCTCAAGGACGACGGCCAGCTCAACGCGCTCATCCTCCCGAACGAGGCCGGCGAGGATTTCACCTGGGAGAGCTGGGACCCCTTCCCGACGGCCAGAGTCCTGACCGCCCAGCCCGCCTCCGAACAGAGCTACTATATCCGCTGGGGCGACAATCAGGTGGAGGTTTTGGAGCGCGGCGAAGAGTTCTCCCGCGTCCGCCACGCCCGCACCGGCTACGAGCTGGAGGTCCTCACCAAATACCTCTACCCCGACGGCACCGTCAACGACTGCACCGACTACCGCCTCCCCCTGACCCCCGGCGACGAGGTCAAGATCGTCGAGACGACGAGCAGAGGCTACTTCGTGAAGCACAAGGGCGTGTCGGGGTGGTACTTCGGCGAGTTAGGAGTTTTGAGTTAGGAGTTTTTGCTCCACTCCGACAACTCCTAACTCATAACTCCTAACTCCTAACTGGGATTTGCTGCTATGTCCGACTTTCTTCCAACCTCAAAACAAGATATGCTCGACCGCTCCTGGTACTGGTACGACTTCCTGCTCGTCACCGGGGACGCCTACGTGGACCACCCCTCCTTCGGGGCGGCGATCATCGGGCGGCTGCTGGAGGCGGAGGGCTACCGCGTCGCGGTGCTGGCCCAGCCGGACTGGCACAGCGCGGAGGCCTTCGCGGCCTTCGGGCGGCCCAAGCTGGGCGTCCTGATCGGCGCGGGGAACCTGGACAGCATGGTGGCCCACTACACCGCGGCGAAGAAGCCCCGGAGCGAGGACTTTTACTCCCCCGGCAAGCGGGCGGGGCTGCGCCCGGACCGGGCCACCATCGTCTACGCGAACCGGGCCCGCGAAGCTTTCGGCAGCGGCTGCCCCATCGTGATCGGCGGGCTGGAGGCCAGCCTCCGCCGCTTCGCCCACTATGACTACTGGGACGACACGGTGCGCCGCTGCATCCTCTCCGACAGCGGAGCGGACCTGCTGGTCTACGGCATGGGGGAGCGGGCCACGAAGGAGATCGCCGCGCGGCTGAAAAAGAAAAAGCCCGTCGACTCCATCACCGACGTGCCCGGCACGGCCTATCTGACGACCACGCCTGAAAACTGCGCCTTTCCGAGCCTGACCCTGCCCTCCTTCGAGGCTGTGCGGGACGACAGGCGCGCCTACGCCGAAGCCACGCGGATCGAGTACGCCGAACACGACCCGATCCGGGGCCGCGCCTTATTGCAGGCCCACGGGAGCCGGACCCTGGTGGTGAACCCGCCCGCGCTGCCGCTGAACACCCGCGAGCTGGACGCGGTGGCGGAGCTGCCCTACGCCCGGAGCTGGCACCCCACGTACGACGCCCAGGGCGGCGTCCCCGCGCTGGAGGAGGTCCTGTTTTCCATCACCAACAACCGCGGCTGCTTCGGCGGCTGCAGCTTCTGCGCCCTGGCCTTCCACCAGGGGCGCATGGTCACGGCCCGCAGCGCGGACAGCGTGGTGCGCGAGGTCACAGCTTTCACGAAGGACCCGCGCTTCAAGGGCTACGTCAGCGACGTGGGCGGCCCCACCGCCAACTTCGACCACTACTCCTGCAAGAAGCAGGAGACCTGCGGCATGTGCCCGGACCGCAACTGCCTCAGCCCTACGCCCTGCCCGAATCTGGACGCGGACGAGAGCAATTATTTGAAGCTGCTGCGCCGCCTGCGGGAGATCCCCGGCGTGAAAAAGGTCTTCGTCCGCTCCGGCGTCCGCTACGACTACATGCTCTGCGACAAGGACCGCTCGTTTTTCTCGGACCTGGTGCGCCACCACGTCTCCGGCCAGCTCCGCGTCGCGCCGGAGCACTGCGTGGACCGGGTGCTGGACTACATGGGCAAGCCGCCCATCGGGGTCTATGAAAAATTCCTCGATCAGTACCGGCGGCTGAACCAGCGCTATGAGAAGGAGCAGTTCGCGGTGCCCTACCTGATGAGCTCCCACCCCGGCAGCACCCTCGACGACGCCATCGAGCTGGCGGTCTACCTGAACCGCCAGCGCCGCCAGCCGGAGCAGGTGCAGGACTTCTACCCGACGCCGGGGACCCTCTCCACCTGCATGTACCACACCGGGCTGGACCCGCGCACGATGCAGCCGGTCTACGTCCCCCGGAGCGAGCAGGAGAAGCGGATGCAGCGGGCCCTGCTGCAATGGCGGAGGCCGGAGCTGCGGGAGACCGTGATCGCCGCGCTGAAAAAGGCGGGGCGCACCGACCTGATCGGCTACGGCCCGGACTGTCTCGTCCGGCCCAGACCGCCGAAAAAGCCGGAAGCGGCGGGGAAGGGCGGAGCAAAGGCCGCGCCCCCGCAGAAAAAAGCCGCGCCCCCGCAGAAAAAGACCGGCTGGGCCAAAGCGAAGCCCAAGCCCAACGCACGGCCAAAGTCCGGCGCGAAACCGACGGGGAAAGGCAGGGGAGCGCGATGAGCTGGCTCTGGCTCTGGCCCATCGGCATGAGCATCGCGGCCTTCGTCGTCTATGCCCGCGACACGCGCCTCGCCCGGACCGGCGCGAGGCGCGTCCCGGAGACGACGCTGCTCAGCCTGGCGATCCTGGGCGGCAGCCCCGGCGCGCTGCTGGCCATGCTGTTCTGCCGCCACAAGACCCAAAAGCCCCCCTTCGCCGTCGGCGTGCCGCTCATCCTCCTCGTTCACGCCGCGCTGGTCTGGATCCTCTATCACGCCTGAGTGATATTCCGCAGGAACGGCTCTCAGCCGTCCGCCGTAACGCCTTCCGCCAAGCCCGTAGGGACGGCTCTCAGCCGTCCGCCGTAACGCTTTCCGCCAAGCCCGTAGGGAGCGATCCTCCTGATCGCTCCGCATTCCGCCGAAGCCGCGATTTTTGCCAATCCCTCCGCTCCCCTGAAAGGGGAGCTGTCGGCCACAAGGCCGACTGAGGGGTCCCGCCCCGCGCATTGCGCGGGACGGCGGCGCCATCAGGGGATGGCGCCCTACGGGAGCGGCAGATATCTCAGCGCGGGCGACCACGCAGGGTCGCCCCTACGGGCAATTCCAACCCCACCCGTTACCTCCTGCCCTCTCCCTCCTACCTCCTACCTGATTGCACATTGCACATTGCTAATTGCTCCCGGAGGCCTTATGGACGCCTACGCCCGACACAACAAAATATGGCCCATCCTGCAGCTCGTGTTCCGGCCCTGGATGTCGCGGAAGTTCGGCTATACCTTCGACACGCTCTCCCCGGCGATCGAGGGCCCGGTGCTGCTGGTCCCGAACCACGTCACGGCCTGGGACCCGCTGCTGGTGTCCCTGAGCCTGCCTCACAAGCAGATCTACTTCGTCGCCAGCGAGCACATCTTCCGCCTCGGCGTGGTGACGAAGCTGCTGAACTGGACCGTCGGCCCGATCCCGCGCCCGAAGGCGGGCTCCGGCGTGGAGACCGTGAAGCAGTGCCTCCGCCACCTCCGGGCAGGCCACTCGATTTGCCTCTTCGCCGAGGGCGAGCAGAGCTGGGACGGACTGACCGCGCCGATCTTCCCGGCCACGGGCAAGCTGGCCCGCTCCTCCGGCGCGACGCTGGTGACCTACCGGCTGGAGGGCGGCTATCTCAGCCTGCCCCGCTGGGGCCGCAAGGTCAGAAAGGGGAACGTGCACGGCGGTCCCGTCGGCGTTTACACCCCGGAACGGCTCCGGGCCATGACGCCCCAGGAGATCAACGCCGCGATCCAACGGGATATCTTCGAGGACGCCGCGGCGCGGGAGCGGGAGACGAAGGTCCCCTACCGCAGCCGGACCGCCGCCGAGAGCATGGAGCGGGCGGTCTATCTCTGCCCGGACTGCCGCAAAATCAGCACGCTGCGCACAAAGGGCGACCGCGTTTTTTGCGCCTGCGGATTTTCCCGCCGCTACACGGAGTTCGGCTGCTTCGACCCGCCGGAGCCCTTTGAGACCGTCGCCGGCTGGGACCGCTGGCAGAAGGAACGCCTCGCCGCCGGGGACTTCGCCCACGACGCGAACGATGCGCTCTTCTCCGACGGCGGCGTGACTCTGACCCGGCTCTGGTCCGATCACCGGACGGAGGCGCTGGGGAAGGGGCGGCTGGAGCAGGTCCCGGACCGCCTGCGCTGCGCCGGGCGGGACTTCCCGCTGGACGCCATAGACTCCATGGCGCTGGTCCGCAACCATATCCTCCTGCTCCACGACCGGGAGGGCTACTATGAGCTGCGCGGCCCGGACGGCGTGTGCATGAAAAAATATCTGGACTACCGGAACGCGCGAAAGGAGCGCTGACTATGGATTATTCCGCCGCGAACCACGAGCTCTGGAACCTGATCTTACAGCTCGGCTACATCGCCGGGGCCATTCTGGCGGCGAACCTGCTGACCCGCCGGATCCGCTTCGTCCGCAAGAGCCTGATGCCCGTCGCGGTGCTGGCCGGTTTCCTGCTTCTGCTCGCGCAGTACCTGGGCCTCCGGGTGGACGGGGAGATCATGGAGGCGCTGGTCTACCACGGCATCGCCCTGGGCTTCATCGCCATGAGTCTCCGGGTCCCGCCGGAGCGGAGCGGGGAAAAGGGCGACCTGACCGGCCTGAAAAGCGGCGCGGTCATCGTCAGCAGCTATCTGGTGCAGGGCGTCGTCGGTCTGGGCCTGACCCTGCTGCTGAGCTACACCCTGTACCCCGACCTGTTCAAGGCCGCGGGCCTGCTGCTGCCCATGGGCTACGGCCAGGGCCCCGGCCAGGCCAACAACGTCGGCTCCACCTATGAGTCCCTTGGCTTCGCGGGCGGGCGCAGCTTCGGCCTCGCCATCGCCGCGGCGGGCTACCTGGTGGCCTGCGTCGTCGGCGTGATCCTGTTGAACGTCCTCTCCCGCCGGGGCAAGCTCCGCGCCTCCCGGGGCGGCGCCGCCGAGCCGGGCGTGGACTTCTTCCAGAGCCGGGGCGAGATCCCGATCGCGGAGTCCATCGACAAGCTCTCCGTGCAGATCGCGATGATCCTGGTGGTCTACCTCGCGACTTATCTGGCCTCCTGGGGCCTCACCGGCGCCATCGCCGCCGCCGCGCCGGGTCTCGCCGCCACGGTGAACACCCTGATCTGGGGCTTCAATTTCATCATCGGCTCGGCCCTGGCGGTCCTGCTCCGGGTCCTGCTGGAGCGCAGCCGCCGCGCGGGGCTCATCACCCGCCAGTATCAGAACAACTATCTGCTCAACCGCATCTCCGGCTTTTTCTTCGACATCATGATCGTCGCGGGCATCGCCTCCATCCGGCTGGAGGAGCTCAGCGGACTTTGGGTGCCTTTTGTCCTGCTGGCGGCAGCGGGCGGCGTCGTGACCTGGCTGCACCTGAGCCTGGTCTGCAAGGCCGTCTACAAGGATTATTATTATGAGGGCCTGATCTCCATGTTCGGCATGATGACCGGCACGATCAGCTCCGGCGTCCTGCTGCTGCGCGAGATCGACCCCGACCTCGCCACCCCCGCCGCGGGCAACCTCGTCACCGGCAGCTCCTTCGGCATCATCCTCGGCGCCCCGGTCCTGATCCTCGTCGGCCTCGCCCCGAAAAGTGAAGTCCTGAGCTGGATCACCCTCGCCCTCGCCGCCGTCTACCTGCTGCTGCTGGACCTCCTGATCTTCCGCCTGCACCGGAGGAAGTCAAAGGGCTGAGCAGCCCGACACGGCAAAAACAAGCGCAAAGCGCAACAAACCGCCGCGGTTCCGAAGAACCGCGGCGGTTTTGGCACCCACGAGGGGATTCGAACCTCCGACCTACCGCTTAGGAGAACCTCTCGGCGACTTTCTCGATTAGCAACAGAATCGGGTAGAATCCCTGTATTTATCACGATTCGCGGCTTCCAGAAATCCAAGGAAACAGGCCAAATATCACGAAATATTACGCTCTATTATGGGCTGTGATTAGCAAGAAATTAGCAAGGCAAGTGAAATCAGAGTAGCACTCCATTTACTATGGAACACTATTATTTTCACTCCAGCTAATCGCTCAGAGACCGAGAAGCACCATTCGCGGTAACTAAAAGGAATCCATACCTCCATGGGTATTATACCAATTCCGCCTCAGCTATTCAATATGTAAGATCCAAAAAGACCACTCCTTCAATCCATGAAAGAGTGGTCTCTTTGTCACTGCTTCTTAGCAATCATAGATCTCAGCAGAGCCAACATCTCAGGAGACTGAGACAGGAGTTCAAGCAGTTCTTCTTTATCGCTGACCTCGCCATCTTGCGGCGTCGAAGCTGCCGCCGGTTCTGCTTCTTTCTTCTCATAGAACGCCTGCTCAAATCTGACTGCGTTCACGCGGCGGTCATCGTCCAAAATGTGCGCATAACGCTCCGTGACCATCTGAGCGGTGTTGTGTCCCGTATCTCCCTGAACCGCTTTGATGTCGCCGCCAGTGAGCTTGAGCTTGTAGGTCGTACTTGTGTGCCGGATGCTGTGGAAGCAAACCTTTGGCAAGCCGTGTTTTTCAATCAGTTCCGCCATGGCGGTGTTGATTCTGTTTCCTTCCATCGGCCTGCCTGCCTCACTGCAAAAAACCAGATTGTAATCGGTGAACTCGCTTCCAAGCAGATCCTTGTATTCTTCCAACTGCTGCTTTCGCTTGATAAGCATCTCTGCAACCGTTTTCGGAAGAAAAACCTTCCGCGTACTTGTCTTGGTTTTAGGCGTCTTCAGAACGAGCATGGTGCGGTTGTTTGCCATGATTGCCGGGAACGTATAAAGAACGCCTTTCCCGTCAAGCGCGGTATACGCCTCTTTTGTGATACGCTGGAGTTCCTTGTTGACGAAGATATACGCCCTGTTCTCGGCAATGGCTTCCTCAGAGATGTCCACACAGTCCCATGTAAGCCCTACCAATTCGCCCATGCGAAGCGAACAGCAGAAGGCAAGGTTGATTGCAAGCGCCAGGATTTCATCCTCGCAGAGTTCCGTTGCCCGAAGAAGGGTTTCCACGTCCCAAATCTCTCTGACCTTCTCCTGTGTGGCAGGAAGCGTACAATTCATGACAGGATTTCGGGACATAAGCTCCCACTTCACCGCCTGATTGAAGGCGCAGCACAGAATCTTGTGGATCTCTTTCACGGTTCGCGGCGAAACGAAGGTTTCTTTACCCCTGTTATGATGATTATCCCTGGCTTTCACCTTAAGGAGCTTCTGATAGTACAAGTTCATCATCCGGGTGTTTACTTCATCCAGCCTCACATCACCGACAATGGGAATGATGTAGTTGTCGATTAGACCCCTCTTGGAATCGTAGGTCGAGGCTGCCCATTTGCTGATTCCATATACCGAAACGTATTCGTTCAGGAGATCGTGAATCGTCGTGGCCGAGGGAACGATAAACGTGCCCTCTGACATCTCATGCTCGATCTGTGCTTTGCGTTTCTTCGCGTCGGCATTGCTGCCAAAGGTTTCCCACTTCTGACGCTTGATGCCGTTCTCGTCTGTGACGGCGTATACGACAGCCCATTTATTCTTCCTTTTGACGATTGACGCCAATTTCGACACCTCCTATGTAATCGTCACGAATTGGATACCTGGTTTGCTCCAGATACCACCGATGAAAGCTCTCCTTATAGATGCGGGTTCGGTTGTCAACCTTTACAGTTTCGATTGGTGCCCTTTTCAGAAGCTCATACGTTGATGATTCCGAAATACCAAGGATTGTCGCAACTTCGCCCACCGACAGAGTAAAGTCCCTCCAGTAAGCTCCAGGTGGCGGACCATTTACCTTTTTGTAGTGGAACTGACCGGCGTACCATTCTTCAAAGCTGGAGATTACGATGCGTAGTTTGCCGGCGACCGTAATGGTTTCAATCGGCTTGTTATGTATGATCCAGTAGCTCTCCACCTTCTTGATTCCAAACAACGTCTTTAATTCAGACACCGGCATGGATGTTCTCTCCCTGGGCGGGAGCCGCGGTATCTCCATGCGTCGATTCCTCCTTTCCCTGACCATCGAGCCATGCGTCAAAGCTGACTTTAGAAATGCGGATATGCCGTCCGATCCTTACGGTATGAAACTCCTTCCGCCCGATTAACAGGTATGCCGTGGACTGACTGATCCCAAGTATGTCCATCATCTCGGGCACGGTGTAAACTCTCTTTTCCGTGGAGAAAACCGGCAGGCTGACTGGCGTCTCGTTCAACGCCTCGATCCTTTGTTCCATGAGACTGTTCATTTACCTTGCCTCCCTTGAAATATAGCCAAGCACTTTGGCTTGGCTATATTCTAAGGATCAGCAGGTGTTATCACAAAGGTACGAATCCGGCTTGAAGGTCGGATTTGCACACTTGACAGGTCACTGCGTCTGACCGTTGAGCCAGGCGTCAAAGCTGGCTTTGGAAACGCGGATATGCCGTCCGACGTTGACGCTGTGGAACTCCTTGCGCTTGATGAGCGCATACGCGGTGGTCATGCTGATGCCGAGGATGTCCTGAATCTCGGTGACGGTGTAGGTTTTCTTCTCATACATATCGGAAACGGGTGCGGAAGCGGGAGTGGCATTGAGCGCCTCAATTTTTTCGTCAAACATTGTCTTTTCCTCCAAAAGAATGATTTCTGTTTTTCTTCTCGACATGACGGATATTGTAGACATATCCTTTGCGCACCTGGCAGTAGGTGCAGTCGTCTTTCATTTCCTCAAAGGGGTCAACACGCCGGATGATGTGATCGGGAGAGTTGTAGAACTGTGCAGCGCAGGTGGGGCAAAGGCAGAGCGTCATCTCGTCAGGATGCTCCTCCTGCGTGGGATCATCAAGCGCGAGGCTGATGCCCAAAGCATCATCCACATAGTCCATAAGGTCGTCATCGAGGGACACGATGTAACTGCCCAAACGTGACTTGTCGATCGTCCGCACCTGTTCCAGAAGAACCATGGACTTTGCCGGCAAGCCAATATCCAGCGGCAACCCCACATGGGTGGGCAGGCTGTTCTTTTTGAGCTTGCTGGTGATCGGCGCGATGATAACGGTTGGGCTATGCCGGTTTCCAATATTGTTTTGGATGATAAGTACGGGCCGCATCCCACCTTGCTCGCTGCCTCGCACCGGATTTAGATCCGCGAAAAACACATCGCCTCTTTTGATTTCGTGCATCTGCTTTGTCATAGGACACCTCTTTTCTAGAATTGTCCCGTCAAACCGAATACTCATTCTTCCCGAATGGTGTGCTATGTAGGCTCAGGCAAAGACGATGGAATACGGCCAACCTTTTTTCATTCATACCGTTGTCGAACATCACCTGAGCATGTAAGCACACCATTTGTCCTCGACACCCCGTGTGCGGGTGGATTGAACCACCGGGAAGTCGCTAAGCGGCAGCTTGCTGGACTGCCTCACGGGAGTTTCACCCCAACTGTCGTTCGGACAGAGCCGCCCCCATTGCGTGATCC
>JAFSRS010000067.1 GCA_017445985.1 Oscillospiraceae bacterium
CCGCGCCACCCCCCAGTCCCGCTCGCTGCGCTCGCGGGACAGCCCCCCTTGCAGGGGGGCCAAAATACGCGCCGCGGCGAAACGCGGATCGATCAGGGGATCGCTCCCTGCGGGGCAGGTCGGAAACGCGGACGGCTGAGAGCCGTCCCTACAGTCAACCCCCAACACCTACCTCCTACCGCCTACCTCCTACCTCCTCCCCCCGACCTCCTAACTTCTAACTTCTAACTTCGAACTCCAAACTCCTAACTTCTAACTCCTCCCTCCTGCCCGTTCACGCTCCCTTTCGCTCCTCGATGCGCCGCAGCTCCTCGTCCATGATGGCGGCGAAGCCCGCCTCGTCCAGGGCGCGGCTCTCCTCCGCGGCGGCGGAGCGGTCGGCGAAAGCGTCGAACACCGCCTGCTTCTGCTCCAAAATCTGCGTGATCCGCTCGTCCACCGTGTCCGCGCAGAGCAGCCGGTAGACCAGCACGCTCCGGGCCTGCCCCATCCGGTATGCCCGGGAGATGGCCTGGCGCTCGGCGGAGGGCTTGAACTGCGGCTCGCAGATCACGACCACGCTGGCGCTCTGCAGGTTCAGCCCGGTGCCGCCCGCCTGGATCTGCGCCGCCAGCACGCTCCCCGCCGGGGAGGCCTCGAACTGATCCACCAGCTCCTGCCGCCGCGCGGGGCTCAGCCCGCCGTGGAGGGGCGGGAGGGCGCGGCTGCCCAGCAGCTCCGCCGTCCGGAACAGCGTGTCCAGAAAGAAGGAGAACACCAGCACCCGCCGCCCGTCCTCCGCCGCCTCGTCGATCAGCTCCAGCAGCCGCCGGGCCTTGCAGCTCTGCGTCAGGTCCGGCATGGTCCAGCTCACCCGCCGCGCCGCGGTGAAATCGCGGCTGCGGACCGCGGCCTCGTACCGCTCCGCCTCCGCCGGGGACAGGACGCACCACTCCCGGCTCTCGATCAGCTCCGGCAGCTCGGTCAGGACCTCCTCGCGGCGGCGGCGGTAATAGACCGGGGCGGCGGCCTCCCGGAACTGCGGGGCGCTGGACAGGAAGGCCATGCCCGACAGCTCCGCCGCCAGCTCCGGCTGCAGGGGCCGCAGCAGGCTCAGCATCTCGTCCACCCGGTTCTCCAGCGCGGTGCCGGTCATGTACAGCACCCGGTCGAAGCGCTCCGACAGCCCCCGCACCGCCCGGGAGCGCCGGGCCGCCGGGTTCTTGATATAGTGCGCCTCGTCCACGGTCAGCAGCCCGCCGCCGGGGAAGTCCGCCGGGAGCGTCAGGCGCGCCGCGGTCTCGTAGGTCGTCACCGCCACCCCGCCGCCGTCCAGCCAGGCCTTCCACACGTCCTCCCGGTCCGGGCCGTGGACCCGGAGGGCCCGCAGCTCGCTGTGGCGCGGCAGCTCCCGCAGCCAGTTCGTCAGCACCCCCGCGGGGCAGACCACCAGGAAGTGCGTCGCGCCGCCGTTGCGGAGGCTGACCATCGCGGCGATGGCCTGCACGGTCTTGCCGAGGCCCATCTCGTCGCCCAGCAGCACCCGCTTCCTATTTAAAATATACTTCACGCCCCAGAGCTGGTAGCGGCGCAGCGTGCAGCGCAGGCCCTCCAGGTCCACCGGCTCGTCCCGCACCGCCTGGGCCAGGTCCTCCGGCAGGCCGTACTCCGCCCGGTCCGTCGCCAGCAGGCCGGGAACCAGCTCCTCCAGCACCGCGAAGAACTCGATGGGCCGCGCGATGAAGTCCTCCCAGACCGCCGCGTCGTCCATCTCCTCCGCCGCGGCGATGGTCAGCAGCGCGTGGACCGCCTCGTTGCGGTAGGCGCCGTTCCACTGTTCATTTAAATAATTGTAGGCCTCCTCCGCGCGGGCCTTCTCCGCCCCGGAGGCGAAGAGCCGCCGCAGCAGCCCCGCCGCGGGGGCCAGGGCGTCCAGCGCCCGGGTGACCGGCTGGCTGTTCTGCCAGAAGCTGTCGTGGCAGAAGCGGATCGCCTCCGCCGTGCGCAGCCGCGCCGAGACCGCCCGCACCAGGGCCGTGGCCTCCGGCGTCCGGCGGTCCGCGTCCAGCCGGAGCCGCTGGGTCCGCCGCGCCTCGTCTGCGAACTCCGCCGCCAGCCTGCGGATCGTCACCGCCCCGTCGGCGCTGATGCCCTTGATGTCCGTGAGCTGCCGCAGGCTGCAATCCCGGGCGTCGGCGACGTTGTGGATGCCGCTGTCGTGCAGGTACTTCACCCGGATGCCGCTCCGGCCCCGGCCCGGCTCCTCCGCCGCGCCGCCGGAGCGGGCGCGGTTCAGCTCCTCCACCGGGATGCCCGCCAGCAGCGCCCGGACGCCCGCCTCTCGCAGCCCCTCCGCCGCGGTCCGCACCGCCTCCGCCCGCGCCGGGCCGCTGTTCGCCGCCCCCGCGAGCTGGTCCAGCAGCGTCCGGTGCTCGCGCGTCAGCGTTTTCGCCTCTCTGGCCGTGAAATTCATGTCGAAACCTCTCTTTTGTCAATTACACATTGCACGTTGCTAATTGTTTCGGTACGGGTCCTTTTCCGTCCCCCTCCAGCAGGGCCGGACGCCCGCGCGGTAGCCGAACGTCAGGGCCTGCTTCGGGTCCTTCGCGTCCTTCGCGGACACGTCGATGACCTTCGTGTGGCGGATCAGCCGCTCCCGGTTGAAGAACAGCGTCGAGAAGTGGGGCCGGTAGCCCGCGTACCCGATCGCGTTGAAATAGGCCTCCGCGTGGTATTGCAGCTCCCAGGCCACGCAGTCCTCCGTGAACAGAAACGGCTCCCCGTACCGCGCCTCGTAGCCCTTACAGAGCGTCTCCGCCATCAGCGCGTAGCCCCGTCCGTGCCCCAGGGCCCGCAGCAGCCGGTCCCATTCCTCCGGCTCCGCCGACAGGTCCACGGAAAAGCCCTCCGGCAGATACCGCGTCGCGCGCTCCACCAGCGCCGCCAGCTCCCGTTCCAGTTCGTCCATGGTCACGCCCTCCGTATCTATTATTATAATGGTATTATCGCACGGAGCGGGCGGTTTGGCAAGGGGAAGAAAAGTCCGGAAAGAAATCGGAATTTTTCAAAAAAGCAGTTGACAAGCCGGAAAAACTTTAGTATAATCAGTAAGCTGTTTGGCAGAAACGGCGGCGTAGCTCAGTTGGCCAGAGCATTCGGTTCATACCCGAAGTGTCATTGGTTCAAATCCAATCGCCGCTACCACATGCTCAGAACGCCCGGCGACGGGCGTTCTGAGATATATGGCGCGTTGGTCAAGCGGCTAAGACACCGCCCTTTCACGGCGGTAACACGGGTTCGATTCCCGTACGCGTCACCATTCGGAGGCTTAGCTCAGCTGGTTAGAGCGCACGCCTCACACGCGTGAGGTCGACAGTTCGAGTCTGTCAGTCTCCACCAGAAAGCCCCCGAAACTCTTGTAGTTTCGGGGGCGCTTCTTTTTCAAATCAACGGAGGATGGTTATCTGCTTTCTGTGTGTGATTGCTATATGTATTCCAAGTCGGTTCGTAATCGGATGTTGCCTGATTCCCCCACATGGCCCAGCCTTCACGATCTCCCCGCGCAAATAATTCAATGTAAGGACCGGGAGAACAGCTTTCAATAATGGGGATGATTTCATCCGGTTTTCTTGAATGTTCCCGCTTTTGGCTTCGAATCAGGTTTACTTGAGACCTTGCGGGCGCAAGCGTTCTGTTATTGCTTCCCTTCACTCCAAAAAGGAGGATTTCTGTTACATTGCGAAAATAGAAACCCACTCCACGACCATCAGGCGCTCCATCTTTCCGCACTTTTTCCCATATGATATTCCCTTTATACTGAAAACCCCAGGCTTTCATCACTTCCAAACCACTGGGCAAGAGCGCATTTGGAACCCAAAGATAAAGATGGCTTTTGTCAGCGGAAATTGTATTGACAGGCAAATCCATAATATCTTTCAATTCCATGGTTTCATAACGGCTTAAGCGTTTATGCTCCGGAGCCACTTTCCCCGTCCTGTTCTGAAATCTCCATGGAGGATCGGCATAGATTGTTGCGAATTGTCTGTTGCCGCAAAATTGCAGTAAATCATTCGCCGTTTCTTGGAGCGTGTTCATCAACATAACCTTCTTCCCAATTAGTGATGCACGGTTTCTTGATTCCGATCGCCAAAATGGGGCAACCGCCGTTTCTTCTGCTTTCAAGTCGATATGTCAGTTTTCCCATCCATGTGGTACTGGCTCCATATTTACGCATAATCGGTTTCCACATCCGGCTTCGTTCATCGTAATCATAGACGGTTTTGAAAACATCGTTGAGTTCTTTTGATCTCGTGATGATAATGCCGACGCTGATAATGTTGCAATCGTAGTAAGTACGCATGGCAAGAAGATCCCGGTCAAAGGTTTGGTCCTTGCTGTTCCATTCGAGGTCAAAAGCAACACGATTTTTCAAAAAATCAATGTTGTGACCGTCAATATAGCTTCCCGTTACCCGCTCCTCATACGGCACATTTGAGAATCTTCCGCGTTGCTCTGCCTGGCGGGGGAAAAACTTGATATGCAAATCTCCAGAAATACGAATCTCACGCCAACCGCAGGGATAAAGTGCATCATCAAACTTTTTCGGGATCTGGGTTTCGTTCCCGCCGGACTCCCTTAAATCCTCAACTGTGATTTCCAGCTGCGTCAGACACCGAACAATTTCAGCCCATTCTTCAGGAAACGCCTGTGTAATGATCTCTAACGCATGGTTATAGTTATGAAATTCGAACTTGTCCAACAAAGCAGGGGAAATATACTCTTCTATGTCCATTTCCGCGCCCTCCTATTGATTTTTTATTATATCACATCCTTTTGCGTTTTTCACCTGTTTTTTCGATCAGACTCGCAACTTTATTTGAAAAACAATCCCGTTCGGAATTCCCAAAACCCAAAGGATCAGGCTGAGACTTTGGATGATACTTTGGCGGAGAGGATCCTCGCGGCGCTGAAGGAGGACCTCGCTAATTGGGCAAATCGTGCTCATGGCTCTATGACGGCACAGCCCCGGTTTGGTCAACCGTAACATGACAAGAATCCCCTGGAAGGTGCCACTTCCAGGGGATTCGCTTTTGTGGTCGCTGAACGATCTGCTCCATCGCTCATTCACATTATAGCACAGTTCCCCGGATTTGCAACAGCTATTTTATCGTTCGCCCCGCGAAGCTCTTGCTTTACAGCCTCCGCGGTGCTACACTGTCAACAGACTACAATTCGAACCGGAAAGGACGGCGGAGCAAATGGACAAGGAGCTGTTTCAGAAAAACCACCAATGGGTGAAGGACGAATTGAAGCGCAGCGCGGACTTCTGGCTGACCCACGGGCTGGACCGGGAGCACGGCGGGGTCTACACCTGCCTGGACCGCAGGGGCGAGGTGTTCTCCACGGACAAGAGCGTGTGGATGCAGGGGCGCTGCGGCTGGATCTACGCCTTCCTCTGCACCAGCTACGGCCCGCGGCCCGAGTGGCTGGAGGCCAGCCGGAGCTGCATCGACTTTTTGGAAAACCACTGTGTCAACCACGACGCGGGCGGGCGGCTCTACTTCACCGTCACCGGCGACGGGCGGCCCCTCAGACAGCGGCGCTACAGCTTCAGCGAGGACTTCTACACGATCGCCAACGCGGAATACTACGCGGTGACCGGCGAGCGGGAGTTTTTGGAGCGGGCGCGGCGGGCCTATGAGCTGAACTGGGAGCTGCGCCACGGCCTCATCAAAGACCCCACCGGCCTGGGCCCCAAGACGATCCCCGAGACCCGCCGGGGCCGCGCCTTCGGCGATCCGATGATCTACCTGAACGTGACGGCGATCATGCGCCGCTGCGACCCGGAGCGCCGGGAGCTCTACGAGGAGCGGGCGCGGGCCTGCGTCAGCGACATCCTGAAATTCCACTACAAGCCGGAGCTGAACTGCGTGCTGGAAACCGTCGGCCCCAACGGCGAGCTGCAGACCGACACCACCGCGGGCCGCGTCGTGAACCCCGGCCACGACGTCGAGGGGAGCTGGTTCCTGGCGGAGCAGGCGAAGCTGAGCGGCGACAAGGCGCTGCACCAGGTGGCGCAGAACATCTTCCGCAACGCCATCACGGCGGGCTGGGACGAGAAGTACGGCGGCCTGCTCTACTTCATCGACTGCCTGGGCCGCCCGCCCGAGGCCTACGAGCACGACATGAAGCTCTGGTGGCCCCACAACGAGATCCTGATCGCGTCGATGATGTTCTACCGCGACACCGGGGACGAATACTATCTCGACTGGTTCAACCGTGTGGCTGACTACTGCCGGGACCACTTCTGCGACCCCGAGTTCGGCGAGTGGTACGGCTACCTCCGCCGCGACGGCCTCCCCACCGAGCCCCCCTGCAAGGGCAGCACCTTCAAGGGCCCCTTCCACGTGCCGAGAAGCCTGATCCTTGTGGATAAGATGATGGACGAGATCGAGGAGAGGGAAAAGGGATAAGGGAAAAGGGATAAGGGATAAGGGAAAAGGGGAAACGGAAAAGGGAAAAACGGAAAAATCAGCCTCTTATCCCTTATCCCTTTTCCCTTATCCCTGAAAGAAAGGACGGTGAATCTCCATGCGCCAGGTCTTCGACCCCGACGCCCTCCTCTGGCGCTGGCTGGCGAAGGGCGTGGACGTGGTGGGGCTGAGCATCGCGTTTCTGCTGCTCTGCCTGCCCGTCGTGACGATCGGGCCGGCCTGCGCCGCGCTGTATTTCACCGTCGTGAAGTGCCTCCGCCAGAACGAAAAGGGGACCTTCGGGGTCTTTTTCCGGGCCTTCCGGGACAACTTCAAACAAGGGGCGCTGGCGACGCTGATCTGCCTCCCCGTCGCAGCGGCGCTGGCCTTCGGCTTCGTCGTGATGCAGGCCCACTGGGACACGCCCGCCGGGGCGGTGACGTTCGTGGCCTACGACGTGGCGCTGCTGGTGCCCGGCGGCGTCCTGGTCTGGCTGTTCCCGCTGATGGGGCGCTTCCGGCTGAGCTTGAAGGCCCTGTTCCAAAACGCGGCGCTGCTGAGCCTGCGGCACCTGCCCAGCACCGTGGTCGTGGTGCTGCTGACCGTGGAGGTCGCGCTGTCCTGCCTGCGGACCTGGGCCCTGGGCCTGCTCCTGCCCTCCCTCTGCGCCCTGCTGACCAGCCTCTTTTTCGAGCGCATCTTCCCGAAATACCTCAGCGAAGCGGAGCAGAAGAAGCTGAAGGACACCAGCGAGACGCCGGTGGAGGAGGATCAGGCAGGGACAAGGGACAAGGGATAAGGGATAAGGGATAAGGGATAAGGGACAAGGGACAAGGGATTAGGGACCAGGGATTGGGTAGGAGGTAGGAGGTAAAAATCTTGTTCGTAGGGGCGACCCTGTGTGGTCGCCCGGCGGTGAGTCCCGGGTCAGGGCATGGGTTTGCATGCGGGGACGGCTCTCAGCCGTCCGCCGTCACGCTCCCGCCGCCCCGTAGGGCGCGATGCCCTCATCGCGCCGCCGCCCCGCGTGACGCGCGGGGCGGAATCCGACGTCCGGGCATGGCGCAACGCGGAGCGATCAGGGGATCGCTCCCTACGGCGTGGGCAATCGTCGTACC
>JAFSRS010000068.1 GCA_017445985.1 Oscillospiraceae bacterium
CTCCCTCCCCCCTCGCCCCTGATCTGCTCCGTTTTTTCCTCCTCCCCCGGAAAAGGGGAAGATTGGGGATTGAAATTCCGTTGGATTGATGTTATACTGACTCAGTACCATGCAAAGTAGGATCTCCGCGCCCTTTTTCACCCCTGACCGGGCGCGGCGGGACCCGAGAACAAAGGAGAGATGCTGATGCGGAAAAAGATCCTGGCGCCCCTTTTGCTCCTGGCGCTGCTGCTGAGCCTGGCTGTCCCGGCGTTCGCGGCGGGCCCCGAGCTGCGGCTTACGGCGCCCGAGACCGCGCCGGAGGCGGGGGAGGAATTTGAGCTCACCGTGGAGCTCGCGGGCAATTCGATCTTCTATACCTTTGAGCTGGAGCTCCGCTTCGACCCCTCCGCGCTGGTCTGCACGGAGATCGCGCTGAGCGACACCCTGGAGGGCATGGTCAGCGTGAGCAACCTTGAGACGCCCGGCACGGTGATTATCGGCGCGGCCAGCGCGTCCGGCTCGAAGGACAACGGGACCCTGGCGACGCTGCGCTTCCGCGCGGAGCGGGCGCTCTCCGGCTCCGCGTTCCGGGTCGTGAACTACCTGCTCGGCGACGAGGACGGCGAGGCGCTGGACCTCACGCTGGTCGGACCGGAGCCCTTCGCGGGAGCTTCCGGCACCGACGAGCCGGCGCCCGCGGAGGAGACCCCGGCCCCGGCGGCGGGCTTCTCCGACATCGCCGGACACTGGGGCGAGGAGAGCATCCTCCGCGCCGCGGAGCTGGGCCTGTTCCAGGGCTACGCCGACGGCTCCTTCCGTCCCAACCAGGCCGTGACCCGCGTCCAGTTCGTGACCGTGCTCTACCGCATGGCCGGGTCCCCCGAAGCGAAGGGGGAGCTGCCCTTCCATGACGTGGGCGGCCTGATCGAGGAGTTCCGGAAGGCCATCGCCTGGGCCTACGGCGCGGGCTGCGTCCAGGGCAAGGGCGACGGCTGGTTCGATCCGATGGGCAGCATCACCCGCCAGGAGGCCATGACGATCCTCTTCAAGCTCCACGGGGGCTACGGCGGGCTGGAGCAGATGTTCGTCGAGACCTACGACAAGGGCTTCGCCGACAGCGGCGAGATCGCGAGCTGGGCCAAAACCGCGATGTACTGGGCCTATTACAACGCGCTGATCAACGGCACCGGCGAGAACGCCCTGAGCCCGAAGGGCACCGCAACCAGAGCACAGTTGGCGAAGATCCTCGTCAATTATGTTGAGAAATTCCAGTAACTTTTCAAGAGGAGGAGAACCTATGAAGAAACTGTTGAGCGTTTGCAGCCTGATCCTGGCCCTCGCGATGCTGCTCAGCTTCGGCGTCCTCGCCGCGGAGGAGCCGCAGATCCCGGGCATCTGCAACGTCCAGACCCTGAGCGCCGACGTGAGCTTCAAGGCGCTGGACGCGAACGGCGTCGAGGTCGCGAATGACGCCGCGGGCGCCGCCGCCCTGGGCGCGGCAAACTTCTACCCCAACGCCGTCCAGCTCCGCGTCACCCTGTCGAACCAGTCCAACGGCGCGTTCCGCTTTCTGCGCGTGCAGGACGTCGAGGGCGTGTTCCAGGAGCAGAACCTCGTCTACATCGACCAGGTCACCGTCACCGGCGGCCAGGCGCTCTATGAGCACGTCTATCCCAGCGAGCTGCACAAGGGCGCCACCTATCACGCCTACGTGACCGGCAACGACGGCTACGTCGAGACCGAGATCCTGACCTTCGGCTACCACCAGTCCTACACCCTGGGCGACGTGGACGACAACGGCAAGATCGGCACCAAGGACGCCCTGTGGACGCTGCAGGCCTACGCGGGCAACCGGACCCTGGACGCCACCCAGACCCTGGCCGCCGACGTCGACCACAACAGCAAGATCGGCACCAAGGACGCCCTGTGGATCCTGCAGGCTTACGCCGGAAACCGCGTTTTGGAATGATCGACGCCGGACAGGCGCTTCATTAAGATCGTCAGAAAGTAAAAAGTTGGAGGATAACAGCTTATGAAAAGAACATTGGCAATCGTTCTGAGCATCGTCATGGTGCTCGCCCTGCTGCCGGGCCTCGTGCTGGCGGATTGGACCGACAATACGCCGACCCTGTCCCTGGAGACCAGCGGCCTGAAGGACGGCAAGATCTCCGTCACCCTGAAGATCGAGCAGGAGAGCGGCGCTCCCCAGATCGTCTCCTACGGCCTGGGCCTGGAGTTCAACTCCGACCTGGTCGAGGTCGACATGGACGCCGGCGACTTCCAGCTCGATGAGGATGACCCCGAGACCAAGGTCGGCGGCCTCTCCATCAGCGGCGCGAAGACGACCGACAGCTTCCAGGTCAACTACAACCGCACCGGCGCCGAGACCGGCACCCGCGTGTTCCACATCGCGGACCTGAGAGAGAAGGGCATCACCAACAGCGGCATGACCGTCACCTTCTTCTTCAAGGTCAAGGAAGGCACCGAGGGCGGCACGGCCCAGTTCCAGCTGAGCAACCTGAACTTCGGCGGCTCCGACCTGTTCGAGCTGATGAACAAGGATGAGGACATGCTCCCCTATCCCGGCTCCCTGCAGCCCGTCAGCGTCAACATCCCCAAGCCCCCCGTTACCGTCAGCATCGAGGCCATTGCGGACCAGACCTACACCGGCTCCGCCATCGAGCCCGCCCTGACCGTCAAGGCCGGTGAAAAGACCCTGACGCTCACCGACGACTACACCGTCACCTATACCAACAACGTCAACGCCGGCACCGCCACCGCCACCATCGCTCCGGCGGGCGGCAACCAGTTCACCAACCCGGCTGCCGAGCTGACCAAGAGCTTCACCATCAACAAGGCCCCCGCCAGCATCAGCGTCGCGGACGCCGGCAAGACCTATGGTGAGGCCGATCCCGACCTCGCCGCGCTCGCCACCGTCACCGGCGCGCTGGGCACCGACAAGATCAACTTCACCGTCGAGCGTGACGCCGGCGAGGACGCCGGTGTGTACAACATCTTCCCGGTTCTGGGCAAGAACGACAACTATAATGTCGAAATCGCCAAGAAGGGCCACTTCACCATCACCAAGGCCGACTACGCCGGAGCTCCCCTGACCGGCGCGGCCGTCGTGCCCGTGGCCGGCGTCGCCGACAAGGCCGTGGCCGTCAGCCTGCCCGCCGGCTTCAAGGACGTCGCCCTCGTGAGCGTGATCATCCCCCCCGAGGACGCCGATTTCATCACCGCCGCCAGCTTCGCCGACGGCAGCATCGTCCTGACCACCGCCGAGGCCGCGGAGGACAGGACCGGCACCGTGACCTTCGAGTTCTCCAGCAAGAACTACAACAACGTCGAGTACACCCTGACCGTCACCGCGAAGAAGGTCGAGGCTGAGTGGACCACCGAGCCCACCGGCAAGGACGTCGTCTACGGCGCGAAGAACGCCGCCGCCGTCGCCAACCTGGGCGCCGCCACCGTCAAGGATCCCGAGGGCAAC
>JAFSRS010000069.1 GCA_017445985.1 Oscillospiraceae bacterium
ACCGGTACCGAGATGTTCCACAAGACCCTGGAGTACGCCGAGGCTGGCGACAACGTCGGCTGCCTGCTCCGCGGCATCGACAAGAAGAGCGTTGAGCGCGGCCAGGTCCTGGCTGCTCCCAAGAGCATCAAGCCCCTGCGCAAGTTCACCGGCCAGGTCTACGTCCTGAGCAAGGAAGAGGGCGGCCGTCACACCCCGTTCTTCAACAACTATCGTCCGCAGTTCTATTTCCGTACCACGGACGTCACCGGCGTCATCAACCTGCCTGAGGGCACTGAGATGTGCATGCCTGGCGACAACGTCGATATGAACGTTGAGCTGATCACCCCGATCGCCATCGAGAAGGGCCTCCGCTTCGCTATCCGCGAGGGCGGCCGTACCGTCGGCTCCGGCGTCGTCATCGCCATCGAGGAGTAATCCTCAAATAAGCAACCAAAAGGACGCTTCCGCGGAAGCGTCCTTTTTGGCTATTTGATCCCCACCATGAAGCCGTCCAGGGCGGTGGAGTGCACGTCGCCGCCGATCACCGCGCCGCCGCTGACGTAAAGCGAGGCCACCACCTCGTCGTCCGGGTAGTCGTCGCTGTTCACCCGGTAGGTGTAGAGCTCCACCTCCTGCCCGCAGTAGCGGGAGAGGTCGAAGCCCTGGCGCTTTTGGAGCGCGTTGTAGTCCTCGAACACCGTGGAGAACACGCGCGGGATCATCACCGTGTCGTGGCTGAGCGCGGGGGTCTCGACGTCCCAGCCGAGCGCGGAGAGATAGGCCGCGCCGGAGCGCTCGTTCCGCACCGCGGCGGAGCCCTGCTCCAATTCGCGCAGCGCCCGGGCCTTCTGGCCGGCTCCGATCAGCAGAATGATCCCGATGATTACCAGCGCGGCGAGGACGACCGCCAGCGCCAGCTTTTTCCGGTCGAATTTGAAGGTATAAATCATCACGAAGCATCAACTCCCTCGCAACATGGGTATGCGGAGGACGAGGGAAGTATGAGTCGGCGGGGTCAGTTGGAAGTTAGGAGTTTGGAGTTAGGAGTTATGAGTTATTGATGTCGTAACTATCTAGGTAAGTCCTAACTCCTAACTAATAACTCCTAACTCGATACATCCCAATCTGCGCGGTAAAATATGGAACTATCCAGGAAATCGGGAGGAACAGGATATGGCGCTTTCGCGTTTGGACAAGCTGATCGCCGACTCCGGGAAATACTCCCGCAGCGAGGCGAAGGCGCTGATCCGCGCGGGCCGGGTCTGCGTGGACGGCGTGACCGCCCGGGCGCCGGAGGACAAGTGCGCCGCCGACGCGCCGATCACCGTGGACGGGGAGGCGCTGAACACGAGCCGGACGCGCTGGATCATGCTCCACAAGCCGGAAGGGCTCCTCTCCGCGACGGAGGACCGGGACCAGCCCACGGTGCTGGACCTCCTGCCCGCGGAGCTGCGGCGGCTGGGCCTGTTCCCCGTGGGGCGGCTGGACAAGGACACGACGGGCCTGCTGCTCCTGACCAACGAGGGAGAGACGGCCCACCGGATCACGTCCCCGAAGCACCACGTCCCCAAACGCTACCTGGCCCGCGTGGACGGGAGCCTGGACGGGGAAGACGTACAAGCTTTCGCGGAGGGCCTGACTTTGGGCGACGGAACCCGCTGTCTCCCCGCCGTGCTGGAGCTCTGCGATAGAGCGGACGAGGGCCGCGTCACCGTGTACGAAGGGAAATACCACCAGGTCAAGCGGATGTTTGCCGCGGTCGGGAAGCCGGTGCTGCGCCTGCACCGGGAGCGGATCGGGGCGCTGGCCCTCGATCCCGCGCTCGCGCCGGGGGAGTTCCGCCCCCTGACCGCTGCGGAGCTGGCCGCGGTCTTTGCCGCGGAGGAAGACTGAACGCGGTCATCCATTTGGTAAAATGACGGGAAAAACGACCCTGTTTTTCCCGTCATTATTTTCAATTTCCACCATTCTGATTTAGCATACTCAGCGGATAAAACAAAAACGAATCTTCCAATTCAGAAAAAATTAACAGACAAAATAAAAAAATATAAAAAATATTCTGAAATTCTATTGAAATTTGCACAGAAATCCTCTATCATAGGTATTGTGGAATATAGCAGATACCTGTCGAATCCGTTCGTTTCGATATGATGCAATTATGATGAAGGAGGATACTAGCATGTCCAACAGGATTTTTCAGAGTGTGATCATCCAGATGAAGGACGCGACGGACCGCACGATCGGCGTGGTGGACCACCAGGGCTTCGTCGTCGCGTGCAGTGAGCTGAGCCTGATCGGCTCCTATCTGGATGAGATCCAGGGGCTTTCCGGGGATATCTCCGATCAGATCTTCACGACGCCGGAGCGGACCTTCAAGCTGCTCGGCGGGCTGGACAGCCAGTTCGACTACGCCGTTTTCGTCAGCGGGCATGACTCCATGGCCCGGAGCATCTGCATCTTCGCCGCGGTGGCGATGGGCGAGGCCAAGGCCAATTACGAGGAGAAGCACGACAAGAGCACGTTCATCAAGAACATCATCTCCGACAACATCCTCCCCGGCGACGTGTACGTTCGGGCGAAGGAGCTGCACTTCTCCGCGGACGTGCCCCGCGTCGTTTTCCTGGTCCGTCAGACCGACAAGACCGACGTCAGCGCGATCGAGGTGCTGCAAAACCTGTTCCCGGACCGTCAGCACGATTTCGTGCTGAGCATTTCCGAGACGGACCTGGTCCTGATCAAGGAGATGCCCCAGAACTTCGAGAACGCGGAGCTCTTCTCCATCGCGGAGAACATCGAGCAGACCATGCAGCGCGAGCTGGTGGTCCGCACCGTGATCGGCATCGGCACCACGGCCCGCCATCTGCGGGAGCTGGCCAGCCGCTACAAGGAGGCCCAGGTCGCCATCGAGGTCGGCAAGGTCTTCGACGACAACAAGAGCATCATCCACTATGAGAACCTTGGCCTGGGCCGCATCATCTACCAGCTTCCGACGACGCTGTGCGAGATGTTCCTCGGCGAGGTATTCAAGAAGAACCCGATCGAGTCTCTGGACCAGGAGACCCTGTTCACGATCAACAAGTTCTTTGAAAACAACCTGAACGTGTCCGAGACCAGCCGCAAGCTCTTCGTCCACCGCAACACCCTGGTCTACCGTCTGGAGAAGATCAAGAAGCTCACCGGGCTCGACCTGCGCGAGTTCGACCATGCGATCATCTTCAAGGTGGCGTTGATGGTCAAGAAGTATCTGAACAGCCAGAACAAGGGAACGTTCTGATTTCTACGAAAAGAGTAATCGCTTATGGTACATCTGAAAGACGTCTGCATGACCTATCCGAAAACCGGGACCCCCGCCGCGGACCATCTGAGTCTGGACATCGGCGAGGGCGAGTTCGTGTTCCTCGTGGGCTCCTCCGGCAGCGGCAAGACCACGATCATCAAGCTCCTGACCGGCGAGGTCCGCGCCCAGTCGGGCGAGGTCATGGTAAATGGCTTTGACCTGCGGAAGATCAAGCGCCGCAAGCTCCCGGCCCTGCGCCGGACCCTCGGCGTCATTTTCCAGGACTTCCGCCTGATCGACAACAAGACGGTCTTTGAGAACGTGGCCTTTGCGATGCACGTGATCGGCGCGGGCCGCCGCGCGATCCGCGAACGGGTCCCCTACGTGCTCAAGCTGGTGGGCCTGGAGGGCCGGGAAAAGCGGCTGCCGCAGGAGCTCTCCGGCGGCGAGCAGCAGCGCGTCGCCATCGCGCGCGCCCTGGTGAACTCCCCGAGCCTGATCATCGCGGACGAGCCCACCGGCAATCTGGACCCGGCCAGGAGCCTGGAGATCATGCTCCTGCTGCAAAAAATCAACGACCTGGGGACCACCGTTCTGGTGGTGACCCATGAGAAGGAGCTGGTCAACGCCTTCTCCAAGCGTGTCATCACCTTGGAGAACGGCTGCGTGGCCAGCGACGAGACAGGCGGGTATTACGGCCATGAAGCTTAACAAGTTTTTCTACCTCATCAAAGAGGGCATCAAGAGCATCTTCACCCACGGGTTCATGTCCTTTGCCTGCGTGGTGGTGATCGTGGCCTGCCTGCTCATCATGGGCAACTTCGCCCTGCTCTCGGTCAACATCGACCACAACATCAAGCAGCTCGAGAGCCAGAACGAGATCCTGGCCTTCGTGGACGAGACGCTCAGCGAGGACGACGCCCGCGCCATCGGGCCGCATCTGCGTTCGCTGGACAACGTGAAGGACGTGGAGTTCGTCACCCGTGAGGAGGCGATGAAGAACTTCATCTCCAAGTACGAGGACGAGGACATGTTCTCCGACCTGACGCCCAGCACCTTCCGCAACCGTTACGTGATCTATCTGGACGACCTGAGCCGGATGGAGGGCACCCGCGACGATATCGCCGCGGTGGAGGGGATCGCGGACGTGAGCGCCTCGCTGGAGATCAGCCGCGGCTTCATCGCCGTGCGCAACATCGTCACGATCGTGTCCGTCGTGCTGATCCTGATCCTGTTCGTCATTTCCATCTTCATCATGCAGAACACGATCAAGCTGGCGACCTTCTCCCGCCGGGAGGAGATCGGCATCATGAAGATGGTGGGCGCGGGCAACGCCTTCATCCGTCTGCCCTTCATCATCGAGGGCCTGCTGCTGGGCCTGCTGGGCGGCGCCATCGCCTTTTTCCTGCAGATGGGCATCTACCGCGTGCTGAACCAGCGGCTGTTGGCCAGCGCCGTCGGGACGATGATCCAGGTGATCCCCTTTGCCACGCTGATGTATCCCGTATTGGCGATCTTCCTGGGGCTCGGCCTGCTGGTGGGCACCTTCGGCAGCTCCATCGCCATCCGCAACTATTTGAAAGTCTGATCCCATTGGAGGGAAAGCCATGTCGAAAAAACTGATTCGGATCATCTGCATCCTGCTGGCGATCCTGCTGATCGGCGGTATCCTGGCCGGGGCCCTGGCCCCGCGGGCGCTGGCCGTCACCCAGGCGGAGATCGACAAGCTCGAGGCCGAGCGGGACGCGATCCGCGCGAAGAAGAAGGACGTACAGGAGCAGATCGACGCGCTGAAGGCCGAGCGCGCCTCCGCCATCGAGCGCAAGGAGGCCCTGGACCAGGAGAGCGAGCTGAACTGGCAGGAGATCCTGCTGATCGACGAGCAGATCGCCCTTTACGATGAGATGATCGAGGAAAAGGCGAGGGAGGTCGATGAGGCCAAGGCCGCCGAGGACGCGCAGTTCGCCCACTATCAGGCCCGCGTCCGCACGATGGAGGAGACCAACGCCCTGACCTACCTCTCCGTCCTGCTGCAGGCGAACAGCCTGAGCGACTTCCTCGGGCGGCTCAGCGATATCATGGACATCGTGCGCAACGACCAGAACGTGAAGGCCGAGTACATCGCCGCCCGCGAGTACGTCGAGGCGGTCAAGGCCGAGTACGAGGCCGTCCAGGAGAGCCAGAAGGAAAAGCGCGAGGAGCTGCAGGCCCAGCGCGCCGAGCTGGAAGAAAAGCTGGAATACGCCGGGCTGGTCATCAGCCAGCTCGAGGACGATATTGAGGGCTATGAGGCCGCCTACGACGCCCGCGAGGCGGAGGAGGCTGAGATCCAGTCCGAGATCGACAAGAAGGTCGAGGAGCTCCGCAAGCAGAAGGAGGCCGAGGAGCGCGCGCGGCAGGCTTATCTGGCGGCGCAGCGGGCCGCGGCAGCCGCGGCGGCCGGGAACACCGGCGGCACTTCCGGCGGCGGAACGAGCACCGGCGGCGGCTACACAGGCTACTTCGTCTGGCCGGTCCCGAGCTGCACCTACATCACCTCCCGCTTCGGCTACCGCGTCCACCCGATCCTGGGGACTACCAAGTACCACGCGGGCGTGGACATCGGCGCGGGCTACGGCGCGGCGGTCAACGCGGCGGCGGGCGGCACGGTGCAGGTGGCGACCTACAGCAGCTCCTACGGCAACTACTGCGTGATCTACCACTCCAACGGCCTGACCACGCTCTACGCCCACATGAACTCCCTGCCCATCGTCTCCGTCGGCCAGACGGTCAGCGCGGGACAGCAGATCGGCTACGTGGGCTCCACGGGGCTGAGCAACGGCCCGCATTGCCACTTCGAGGTCCGCGTCAACGGCGCGAACGTCGATCCGCTGAGCTACTTCCCCGGCTACGGCTTCACCTACGCCCCCGACGCATGACGCAGAACACGCGCTTTTGGACCTTCCGCGAATCGGATCTCCGATTCGCGGAAGGTCCGATCGTTTTTCCACCAACGTTACGATTCCGCCGTAGGGGCGACCCTCTGTGGTTGCCCGAACGTGCTCGCGTCTTCCAACGGAACGACAGAGGCGACCAGTTTCCGGCTTGATGTAGGGGCCGCCGCCTTCGGCGGCCCGCAGACTGTAGACAAATGGTTTTTCCAAGTGAAAAACTCGCAAAGGGGATTGTTAAGGGGGGACGGGAGTCCCCCTTGACGTTCAAATCATTCGAGACTGCCGACTTTGTCGACAGTCTCAGCGTGTAGACAAATTGGGATTTATCGAGCCGACATTATTTGTTTGTAGGGACGGCTCTCAGCCGTCCACTTCGTCGAAGCTCCCTACGACGTGGACGGGAATCGTTACGGCGGACGGCTGAGAGCCGTCCCTACAAATTCATTTGCACAAATCCCAATTTATATTGGAACGATATTTGTCGACAGTCTCGGGGCCGCCGTGGGCGGCGGCCCCTACGGCAAACCGTACGCTTGCTCAATAGAACGGTACGGTCGCGCAGGACGGACCGGCGGGCGACCACAGAGGGTCGCCCCTACGGCCAATCCTTACCGGCGGAGCAACGTTCGGAACGATCCATCTTGATCAATATATATAGAAGAGGCATCCTGTGAACCCCCTATTTCTGTTCCGGAATCACTTTTATCCACTTGACAGGGGCATACATTTTCCTTATAATACGGTTTTAGATTTCCAAATTCAGAATAACATATAATATATAGGTATATTGACTTGATTCTAACAGAAGGGAACGAAGCTATGGGAACCGAAAGCAGATTCAAGATGAGCCAGGAGCGCCTGGCGGAGCTCAAGGAAGAACTGAAATATCTCCAGACGACCCGCGAGAAGGAGGTTGCCGAGCAGATCAAGGAGGCCCGCTCCTTCGGCGATCTGAGCGAGAACAGCGAATATGACGAGGCCAAGACCGAGCAGGGCAAGCTGTATTCCCGCATCGCCGAGCTGCAGAACCTGATCGAAAACGCGGAGATCGTCGAGATGGTCGCCGCCGCCGGCAAGGTCGGTCACGGCAGCAAGGTGAAGGTCCGCTCCGTGGAGCGCGGCACGGTCGAGGAATACTTCGTCGTCGGCTCCCAGGAGGCCAACCCGATGGAGGGGATGATCTCCAGCGACAGCCCCTTCGGCCGCAGCCTGATGGGCCACGGCGTCGGGGAGAGCGTCGTCGTCGAGGCTCCCGCGATGCAGTTCCGCTATGAGATCCTTGAGATCGAAAACTGAGTGAGGTGCGACATGGCTGAAGAGACAAAGATCGTTGAGCAGCAGGGCGAGCAGGAGCTTTCCGAGCTTCTGCAGATTCGCCGCGACAAGCTGAAGGCCCTCCAGGACGCGGGCCGAGACCCCTTCCGCATCACGAAATTCGACCGCACGGCCTGGTCCGCGGAGATCACCGGCGACTATGAGCGCTTTGAGGAAAAGACCGTCCGCGTCGCGGGCCGCATGATGTCCAAGCGCGGCATGGGCAAGGCCATCTTCTGCCACATCAAGGACGACCGGGGCCAGATCCAGGTCTATCTTCGGGCCGACGAGCTGAGCGAGCAGGAGTTCTCCGACTTCCGCAAGTACGACATCGGCGACATCATCGGCGTCGAGGGCACGGTATTCAAGACCAAGACCGGGGAGATCACGGTCCGCGCGAGCAGCGCGATCCTGCTGAGCAAGTCCCTGCGTCCGCTGCCGGAGAAGTTCCACGGCATGACCAGCACGGAGCTGAAATACCGCCAGCGCTACGTGGACCTCATCATGAGCGAGGAGACCCGCCGGGTCTTCGAGGTGCGCAGCCGCTTTATCAGCTACGTCCGCCGCTACCTGGACAACCAGGGCTTCCTCGAGGTCGAGACGCCCATCCTGAACACGATCTCCGGCGGCGCCGCGGCCCGGCCCTTCATCACCCATCACAACACGCTGGACATGGACATGTACCTCCGCATCGCCACCGAGCTGCACCTGAAGCGCCTGGTGGTGGGCGGCATGGAGCGCGTCTATGAGATCGGCCGCTGCTTCCGCAACGAGGGCATGGACACCAAGCACAACCCGGAGTACACCTCCATCGAGTGGTACATGGCCTACGCCGACTTCAACGATATGCGCCGCATGACGGAGGAGATGGTCTCCGGCGCGGCGAAGGAGATCCTCGGCACCTACCATGTCACCTGGATGGGACAGGAAGTGGACCTGACCCCGCCCTGGCGCTGCATCACGATGGCCGACGCGGTGAAGGAATACCTCGGCGTGGACTTCACGGCGATCTCCGGCGACGCGGAGGCCGTGGCCGCCGCCCGCGCCGCGGGCGTGGACATGGACGGCGTCGAGCCCACCTGGGGCCACGCCCTGTATGAGTGCTTCGACCAGAAGGTCGAGGAGCAGCTCATCCAGCCCACCTTCATCACGATGTACCCGGTGGACGTGTCCCCGCTGACCAAGCGGAGCCCCGCCGATCCGCGCCTGACCGAGCGCTTCGAGTGCTTCGTCTGCCGCAGCGAGATCTGCAACGCCTTCTCCGAGCTGAACGACCCCATCGACCAGAAGGAGCGCTTCCAGAAGCAGGCGGAGCTGCGCGCCGCGGGCGACGAGGAGGCCAGCATGATGGACACCGATTTCGTCAACGCGCTGGAATACGGCCTGCCCCCCACGGGCGGTATCGGCTTCGGCATCGACCGCTGCGTCATGCTGCTCACCGGCTGCGATTCCATCCGGGACGTGATCCTGTTCCCGACCATGAAGCCCCTGGAGTAAGCCTCTCCGCTGTGACGGAGCGCCTTCCGGCGTTCCGCCACAGCTTTGTCATAGCATAGCAGGGAAATCGAATGGAAACACTGACTAGCAGAA
>JAFSRS010000070.1 GCA_017445985.1 Oscillospiraceae bacterium
GTTACGACGGTTGCCACGTCTTAGGGAGCGATCCCCTGATCGCTCCGCGTTCCGCCATGTCCGGACGTCGCATTCCGCCCCGCGCATCGCGCGGGGCGGCGGCGCGGTCAGGGGATCGCGCCCTACGGGATCGGTGGTAATTTTGGTGCGGGCGACCACACAGGGTCGCCCCTACATTCAACATTTCTACAAATCCAAATTTGTCTACACGCTGCGGGCGCTTCGTGAAGCGCCCCTGCAAATACCTCCTGCTTCCTGCCTCCTGCTTCCTGCCTCCTGCCTCCTACCTTCTAATTCAAACGCCGCGTGGCCGCAGGCGTTGACGACCAGGGTGCCATTGTGCTGGCAGAACTGCGGGACGTGGACCGCGTAGGAGCTGTGGACGTGTCCGTGGACGAAGCAGCTCGGACGGTAGGCGTCCAGCAGCTTATTGAAGCACTCGAAGCCCTTGTGGGTCGGGCTGTCCAGGTCGTTCAGGCCCCGGGCCGGGGAGTGGGCCAGCAGCAGGTCGAAGCCCCCGGCCTTCCGCAGCGCCCGCCGGAGCCGTCGCGCCCGCCGGGCCATCTGCCGCTCGGTGTACTGGTTCGGTCCCTCCCGGTAGCGGATGGAGCCGCCCAGTCCCACGATCCGCAGCCCCTTCACCTTCACGAGCTTCCCGTCGGCGTCGATCCAGCCGCCGGGAGGCTCCTTTTGATACCAGGCGTCGTGGTTGCCGGGGACGCAGACCAGCGGACAGCGGGCCATGGACGCGATGAAGTCCAGATAGCCGGGCCGCAGGTCCCCGCAGGCGACGATCAGGTCAAATTCGTCCAGCATCCCCGGCGTATAATAATCATAATAGTATTTCGATTCCTCGTCGCTCAGCGCCAGCACCCTCATAGCTCAGGCCCCGCCTTCTTCGTCTCGCGGACCTTCTCGACGCCCACCATATCGACGGTGGCCTTGCCGATCTCGCTGAGCTCGTCGTAGGCGGGGATCGCGCCGACGACGTTCTCGTTCAGCCAGTCCATGCCGATGATCTGCTCCACGCTCAGGGTCCCCTGCCAGCCCTCGATGGCCTTGCCGTCGTTGGCGAAGAGGGGCCCGCGGAAGGGCTGACAGGTCCCGTTGGAGATGCTCTCCCGCAGCAGACCCACCAGCCGGACCGTCGCGGCGGAGACCGAGGGGGCGCACTCCACGTCCACGACGCCGCTGTTCATGCCCCAGTAGTAGTGCAGGGCCCTGGGGCTCTCCTGATAGTCCTCGCTGAGCTGGCGGGTGCGCAGGCGGCGGAGCATGGCCTCGTAATACACGTCCCAGCGCCAGTGCGGGATCGCCAGGCGGACCTGCTCGCCGTCGGTGATGCGGCTCAGGCCGAAGCTGACCGCGTCGGAGTCCCCGGCCCGCAGCAGGTCGCGGCAGGAGATGAGGCTCACGCCCCGCTCCCGCAGCCGCCGGACCGCGGCCTCCGCCCCGCCGACGCTGGACCATTCCAGATCCACCCGGACCCTGGGGTTCACCATCTGCGCACCCAGGGCGAAAGCGTTGACGCCCGCCACCTGGCCGTAGATCGGGTAGTCGCAGACGTAGCCCAGGTCCTCGCCCCCGGCGAGCGAGCCGGCGACCGCGCCGATGATGAACTTCGCCTCGTACATGCGGGGGTAATAGGTGCGGATGTAACGGTGGCTCTGGCCCACGGAGCAGTTGAACACCGTGATCTCCGGGTGCTCCACCGCCGCCCGAAGGGAGGCGGGCAGCAGCACCGGCGAGGTGGTGAAGATGGTCTGGTACCCGGCGGCGACGGCCTCCGCGATGGACTCGGCGGGGCCGCGCTCCACGCAGTCGAACCAGGAGCGGGTCTCGACCTCCCCGGAGAAGATCTCCTGCACCCGCGCCCTGCCCGCCTCGTGGCTGGCGGTCCAGGCGCTGCGCTCCGGGGCCTTGTCGTGGAGGAAGGCCGCCCGCAGCGGCGCGGGGGCGCCGACGGCGACGGAGACCACCTTGTTCAGCAGGCCGGGCCTGCGCTCCTCGGCGGGGTCCAGCTTGACCGCCAAAGGCGAGGGCTCCTGCAAAAGCGCGATCTCCTCCCAGAGCTTCGCCAGCCGCGGTTTGATCTGCTCGGAGCTCTGCCCGTCCAGGGCCTCCAGGCCCCAGAAGCGCAGGTAGACCAGCAGCGCGTCGCCCATCGGCGTGCGCAGGTCCCCGCCGCCCTGGGCCAGATAGGCCTGGCGGAACTGGTGCAGCAGCGTGCTCAGGTGGCGGCGCTCCAGCTCGTCCCAGACCTCCTCCGGACCGCGGCCCATCAGCTTCACGAACTCCGCGCAGCTCCCCGGGCGGCTGAACTCCGGCGCGCCGACGCCGCAGAGCTTTTGCAGCGCGATCTGCTCGTAGTAAAGCTCCACCGCCCGGTCCCCGTCCCGCTGGGGCCAGACCCGGGTGATGTCCGCGCCGACCGTGGGCGCGTCGAAAAATTTCAAAATGCTGACCCGCTTGTTGCCCTCGGCGACGTAATAGCGGTTCATATACTCGTAGACCTTCACCGGGTCCCGGATGCCCTCCTCGAGATGGGCCTCGCAGAGCCTGGTCCACTTGGACGCAAACTCGCTGGTCTCCGGCATCAGAGGCATGAAGTTCCGCGCGAAGGCGTGGACGCGCCCCGCGCTCCGGGTCCCGACGATGCGCTCCGTCGGGATGTCCGCGGCGCCGATCGCGGTCCCGGCGGAGATACGCTCCTCCGGCAGCAGATCCGCCAGCGCCGGGAGATAGGGGTACTCGCCCCGCCCGACGCAGAGCCGGTATTCCTTTTGTCCGTATTTGACAGCTTCCTTGTAGTACAGCATAGGACCTCCATGGGTGGGAAATGTTGGCGTACCTATTATATCATACCGGGCTGCGCTTGTTCAATGCGAAATACACAAATATAATTCAATTCCGAATTACGAATTTTGTTGACATTTGCAATAGATGTGGTAGACTGATATGGTATCGCAGTAGAATCATACTCCAGACGTGGCTGTGATATCGGAAAGTTTGTCACAAAATCGCCGAAAAAAAACGAAAGGAGTTTTGACTTATGAAACGTTTCCACAAGCCTCTGCTCCCGATTTTGGGAATTCTGATCCTCGCTCTGTTCCTCAGCGCCTGCGGCGGACAGACCGCCGCGGCCCCCGCCACCGCGGCCCCGGCCGAAGAGGCTGAGCTGCCCACCGAAGAGGGTCTGGACGTCGATCTGGGCGCTCTGCTCGACGAGGGCGTGCCCCTGGCCGACGCCCCCAAAATCAGCTCCATCCAGAACGTCAGCGCCCCCGGCACCCTGAAGAAGGACAACGCCTCCGCTGTGATCGACTACTCCAACACCGCCGACGGCTACGTCATGGTGAAGTGGACCGGCGGCGGCGACGCCAAGATCAAGGTCCTGGTCAAGGGCCCCACCGGCACCTCCTATCAGTACAACCTGCGCCTGGACGGCCAGTACGAGGCCTTCCCCCTCTCTGACGGCAACGGCAGCTACACCGTCGGCGTCTACAAGAACACCAGCGGCACCAAGTACTCCACCGCCCTCAGCGCCACGATGGACGTCAAGCTCAAGGACGAGTTCGCCCCCTTCGTGCATCCCAATCAGTACGTAGACTTCAACGCGGACAGCAAGACCGTCGCCAAGGCCGTCGAGCTCTGCAAGGACGCCAAGACCAACCTGGAGAAGGTCGACAAGGTCTACACCTACGTGATCAACAACATCAAGTACGACTACGACAAGGCCAAGACCGTCCAGAGCGGCTACGTCCCCAAGGTGGACGAGGTCCTCGCCGCCGGCAAGGGCATCTGCTTCGACTACGCTGCCCTGATGAGCGCCATGCTCCGCAGCCAGGGCGTGCCCACCAAGCTGGTCGTCGGCTATACCGGCGAGGTCTATCACGCCTGGATCAGCGTCTACAGCGAGGGCGATGGCTGGGTGCAGGGCAAGATCTACTTCGACGGCAAGGCCTGGAAGCTGATGGACCCGACCTTCGCCTCCACCGGCGGCAGCAGCACCGAGACCCTGAACTACATCGGCAACGGCGCGAACTACCAGTCCAAGTACTTGTACTGATCTGACTGCATCTGAACTGATTTGACCGTATCTGATCGGAGGCGACTGTCTTGAGCACAGTTTCGGAACAATACCTTCCGCTCTTCTGCCAGGAGCTGCACCAGCTCTACCGCGCGGGCATCACCCCCGCGGACGGGCTGCGGCTCCTGCGCGAGGAGGAGCGGGACCCGAAGGTGCTCGCCTGGCTGGACGGCCTGTGCAACGCGACGGAGCAGGGCACGCCCCTCGGGGAGGCCCTGCGGGAATCCGGCGCGTTCCCGGAATATCTGACCGACATGATCTCCCTGGCGGAGCAGACCGGCCGGATGGAGGACGTCCTCCTGGCCCTGCAGCGGCACTACGAGCGCAAAAACCGCATGAAGGCGGACCTCCGCAACGCCATCACGGTCCCGGCCATGCTGCTGGTCGTGATGCTGGCGGTGGTCGTCCTGCTGATTACCCAGGTCCTCCCGGTCTTTGACCGGGTCCTGGGCCAGCTCGGCGTGCGCATGGGCGGCGTAGCCGCGGTCATGCTGCGCGTCGGCGGCGCGATCTCCCGCGCGGGCGCCTGGATCGGCGGGATCATCGGTGTGATCGTTCTGGCTGCTCTGGCCGTCGCCCTGATCCCCAGACTCAGAGCCCGTTTCGCCGCCTGGTTCACCGAACGCTTCGGCGGACGCGGGCTTCTGGGCCAGCTTGCCGTTTCCCGCTTCGCCTCCTCCATGGCGATGGCCACGGCCAGCGGCATGGACATGGAGTCCTCCCTCGAGCTCGCGTCGAAGCTCTGCGGCGGCGCGAAGGAGATCGACGAAAAGACCGCGAAGTGCCGGGAGCTGATCGGAACAGGCTCCACCCCGGCGGACGCGCTTTCCGAAAGCGGTCTGTTCACCCCGCGGGACTGCCGTCTCCTGAAGCTGTCCGAGCGCACCGGCTCCCTCCCGGAGACCCTGGAGGGCCTGGCCGCCCGGCAGGAGGAGGAGAGCATGCGCCGCGTGGACAAGCTGGTCGGCTCCATCGAGCCCGCCATCGTCCTCTTCACCAGCGTCCTCGCCGGCGTCATTCTCCTGAGCGTGATGCTGCCGATGCTCGGTCTCCTGAGCGGGATATAAGATGCATGTAGGGGCCGCCGCCCACGGCGGCCCGCGGGCGGCTGCAGGCAGCCGCCCCTACATACATGTTCGCACAATTGGTGAATCACTATGAAGAAACGTAAACTAAGCTGGCTCCCCCTCGTTCTGAGTCTGGCCCTGTTCGCCGGCATCGCCTTCTGGATGGTGTCCGGCGTACGCGCGGCCTCGAAGTCCTCCGAGGAGGAGGGGCTTCGGCAGGCGGAGATCTCCGTGCGGCAGGCCGCCGTCAGCATTTTCGCGCTGGAGGGGGCCTACCCGGAGAGCTATTCCGAGCTGAAGCGCCGGAGCGGGCTGGCCATCGACGAGGAGCGGTACATCGTGATTTATGAGATATTCGCCTCGAACCTGATGCCGGAGATCACGGTCATCCGGCGCGCGGCATGAGCCGCCGGAGCGGCCTGGGGGCCGCCGGGACCCTGATCGCGGCCTGTCTGTTCGGCGCGGCCCTGCTCTTCTCCCTGCTGGCCGGGGCGGGCGTCTACCGCCAGGTGCAGCAGCGCACCTCCGAGAGCGCCGACCGCCGTCTGGGCCTGAGCTATCTGATGGCCCGGGTCCACGCCTACGACGCGGACGGCATGGTCAGCGCGGGCGATTTCCACGGCGCTGACGCGCTCTGTCTCTATGAGGAGAGCGACGGGACGCGCTACGAGACCGTGCTCTACGTATACGACGGCTATCTCCGCGAGCTGCTCTATGAGGAGGGCGCGGAGCTGGAGCTTCCGGACGGCGAGCCGATCACCGAGGCGCAAAGCCTGTCCGTGACGGAGCGGAACGGTCTGCTCTCCCTGCGCTACGTGGACGCCACGGGCACGGAGGGCCTGGCCGAGGTCTATGTAAGGAGCGGTGACTGATATGCAAGAACGTATGCGTCCCACGCGGTCAGGCTTGTTCGCGATCGAGCTCCTGATCGCCGTGGGCGTGTTTGTCTGCTGCGCGGTGATCTGTCTCGGCGTGTTCGTCCGCGCCGAGGTCATGAGCACCGACAACGCCGCGCGGGAGAGCGCCCTGGTGCTGGCGGAAAATACCGTCGAGTGCTGGAAGAGCACGGGAGGCGACCTGAAAGAGACCGCCACCCTTTGCGGAGGCGCGGTCGAAAACGGCGCCTTGGCCGTGACGGACGGTGCGCTCGCGCTCAGCCTGACGCCGCGTTCCTCCGAGGGCTACGCTCTTGCCGAGGTCCGGGTCCTGTACGCCGGGGACGAGCTGCTTTGCTGGACCGTCGCGGCGGTGGAGGTGGCTCCATGAAGCGGACCGGCCAGATCAGCGGCGTCGTGTCGCTCGTCAGCTTCTTCTGCGCCCTCTGCCTCGCGGTGTTCGCGGTGCTGACCCTCTCCACCGCGAAGCGGGAACAGACGCTGACCGAGCTGGCCGAGGCGCGGGCCGCGGCCTATTACGAGGCCGACCTCCGGGCCATCGAGGCGCTGAACGCGGCGGACCTGGCCGAGGGCGAGACCTTTGAGGCCAGATTCCCCCAGGGCGAGCACCTGCTTTTGGAGGTAGCCGCCGTCCGCGAGGACGGAGAGCTGCGCGTCACGCGCTGGCAGAGCGTGTATTCCGGCGACTGGAACGCCGATCAATCTATCAAGCTATGGACCGGGGAGTAAAACACAATGGCTAACATTCTTGATTATTTGCAGACGGCGGTCCGCGCGAACGCCGCCGACCTCTTTCTGATCGCCGGTAAAGAGGTCTGTGTCAAGGGGACCGACGGGATCTCGTCCCTGTCCGACCACCGCCTGATGCCCAACGAGACGGAGGAGCTGGTCCGCCAGATTTACAAGCTGGCGAACCGGGAGCTGCCCGATCAGCTCACCTGCTGGGACGACGACTTCGCCCTTTCGGTGCCGCACATGGCCCGTTTCCGCATCAACGTCTTTCAGCAGCGCGGCTCTCTGGCCGCGGTCATCCGCGTGGTGCACTTCGGCATCCCGGACTGGCAGAAGATGGGCCTGACGCCTGAGATCCTGAAGGCGGCGGAAAAGACCCGCGGCCTGGTGCTGGTCGCCGGTCCGGCGGGCAGTGGCAAGAGCACGACCCTGGCCTGCATCGTGGACGCGATCAACCGGACCCGCAGCGCGCACATCGTGACCATCGAGGACCCCATCGAGTACCTGCACCGAAACAACAAGAGCATCGTCAGCCAGCGCGAGCTGAACATGGACACCGCCAGCTACGTGACGGCGCTCCGCGCCAGCCTGCGCCAGGCCCCGGACGTGATCCTGGTGGGCGAGATGCGCGACCCGGATACGATCCAGATCGCCATGACCGCCGCCGAGACCGGGCATCTTGTCATTTCGACGCTGCACACGGTGGGCGCGGTGAATACGGTCAACCGCATCATCGACGTGTTCCCCCCCGCGCAGCAGCAGCAGATCCGCGTCCAGCTCGCCCAGGAGCTGAAAACCGTCATTTCTCAGCAGCTTCTGCCGGTGGCGGATGGAAACGGCCGCGTACCGGCCTTCGAGATCCTGAACCTGAACAACGCGATCCGCACGATGATCCGCGACAGCCGCATCCACCAGATCGACGCCGTCGTTCAGACCGGCGCCAGCGAGGGTATGATCGCCATGGACGAATCCATTCTGCGGCTCTATAAGGCCGGGAAGATCACGCGGGAGACCGCCCTGCGCTTCGCGATGAACGTGGACGTGATGGCGAAGAAGCTGGGCTGATGCTGAACACCACGCTTTGTTACGTCGAGCGGGACGGGGCCTGGCTGCTGCTGCACAGGGTCAAAAAGGAAAACGACCTCAACCGCGACAAGTGGATCGGCCCCGGCGGGAAGCTCGAGGAAAACGAGAGCCCCGAGGAGGGGATGCTCCGCGAGGTCTGGGAGGAGACCGGCCTGACCCTGACGAGCTGGCGCTACCGCGGCGTCGTGACCTTCGTCTCCGACCGCTGGCCCGGCGAGTACATGCACCTGTTCACCGCGGACGCCTTCACCGGCGAGCTGCGGGACTGTGACGAAGGGACGCTGGAATGGGTCCCCAAGGACCTGTTTGCCGCCCTTCCCCAGTGGGAGGGGGACAGGATCTTCCTCCGGCTGCTGGAGCAGGACGCACCGTTCTTTTCCCTGAAGCTCTGCTACGAGGGCGAACGGCTCTCTTTCGCCGCGCTGAACGGAAAAGCCCTGGAGTTATCATGAAGCATTGAGCGGGCGGCCTCAAACGGCCGCCCGCACGGTTCCTAATGTAGGGGCGACCCTGTGTGGTCGCCCGCACGGTACGACGATTGCCCCACGCCATAGGGAGCGATCCCCTGATCGCTCCGCGTTTTTCCGACACTGCGACGGGCCAACATTGTGCTTCCCCCAAGGGGAAAGGACGCCCCGCCCCGCTCTCCGCGTGGGGCGTCGGCGCCATCAGGGGATGGCGCCCTACGGGCTCGGCGGAAATTTCACCGCGGGCGACCACACAGGGTCGCCCCTACGACAAAATCAAAGGTTACTGCTGCGATTGTTTTATCGCGGAAAGCGGACCCCCATGAACCGGGATCATTTTATCCGCAGGAGGCGATGACCTGTGTCCGACGGACGCTATCTGAAATATATCGCGCGCATCCGCAGCGAGTTCCCGGAGAAGTTCGGCGTCCCGCGGCAGAGCGGGCTCGTGCCGGAGCTGCGGGCCGAGATCGTGTTCGAGCCCGAGTACCGGAACCCGGACGCGCTGCGGGGCATCGAGGGCTTTTCCCATCTCTGGCTGGTTTGGGAATTCTCCGAAGCCGTCCGCGCCGACTGGTCGCCGACGGTGCGCCCGCCCCGGCTGGGCGGAAATACGCGGCTGGGCGTGTTCGCGACCCGCTCGCCCTTCCGCCCGAACCCGGTGGGATTGAGCTGTGTCAGGCTGCTGGGCGTGACGGCTGGTGGGAATCTGCTGGTGGGCGGGGCCGACCTGATGGACGGCACGCCGATCTATGATATCAAGCCCTATATCCCCTACGCCGACGCCCATCCGGAGGCCCGGGGCGGCTTCGCGCAGACGCAGCCCGAGACGCTGACCGTGGACTGTCCGCCGGAGCTGCTGGAAAAGCTCCCGGAGGACCGCCGCGCGGCCCTGCTGGGCGTTCTCGCCCAGGACCCCCGGCCCCGGTATCAGAGCGACCCGGAGCGCGTCTACGGCCTGGACTTCGCGGGACTTTCCGTCCGCTTCACCGTAGACGGGAAAACGCTGCGGGTGGTCCAGGTAACAAGTAACAGGTAACAGGTAACAGGTAACGGAAATTGCCTCTCCGTTACTTGTTACTTGTTATTTGTTACTTATTCAATACGTTTCTGCTGATCTCGCTCAGCGCGCTCGCGGCCTCCACGTCGCAGCTCAGGTCCCTTGCCAGGTCGCAGAGGCTCAAGAAACCGACGAGCCGTCCCTCCCGGACCACGGGCAGCCGCCGCACCCGCTCGCTGCGCAGCTTTCCCGCCGCGCTCGACACCTCCTCAAAGGGTTCCGCGGTCAGCACGCCCCGGCTCATGACGTCGCCGACTGTCACGTGAATGGGACTTGCGCCCCGCGCCACGCAGCGCGTCACCAGATCCCGGTCCGTCACGATCCCCCGCAGCCGCCCCTGTCCGTCGCAGACCGGCAGCGCCCCGACGTTATGCGCCTTCATCAGCCGCGCCGCCGCCGTGACCGGCTCCGAAACGCCCACGGAGATCACCTGCTCGCTCATCAAGTCACAAACCTTCATTCGACTTCTCCCTCCCTTTCGGTGGGAGTATAACCGGAAAAGCGGAAACGTAAACAAGTTAGGAGTTTTGAGATAGGAGTTAGGAGTTGCTGTGTCGCGCGACGAGAATAACTCCTAACTCCTAACTTATAACCCCTAACTGGTCATTCGCGCGCGCAGCGCCGCGCCGACCGCCCGCCCAAAGCTCTCCGCCGCCCGGATCGCTTCCCGGAGCGTGTTCCCCGTGCTGCCGACCTCCAAAATCAGGCTGCCGGGGCTGAGCTGCTGGTTGTAGCGCTCCGCGACGATCTCCAGCGGGCGCATCAGGCCGGGGCAGGCCCCCTCCGCAGTCCGCTGGAGCCAGAGGCCCAGCTTCAGGTTCTCCCGCCAGTTCGGATGGCTCAAGCCGTTCGCGCCGGTGCCGATCAAGATCATCGTCTGGGCGCTGGGAAGGCCGTCCACCGTGGCCCGGGTCCGGTAGACCACGTCGCCGCTGCCGATGGCGTCCCGGTGCAGGTCGATCACCAGCGCGATCGTCGGGTACTCTGTCAGATAGCGCTCCACCGCCGCGCCGGACCGGGAGTAAGAACCGGTATAGCTGGGATAGTCGTAGAGCTCCCGGTCGTGCAGGACGGTCAGGCCGCAGCCTTCCAGCGTCGCGGCCAGCGCGTCCCCGACCCGGATCACGCTCTGGGTCTTGTCCTCAGTGCGGTAGGGGTCGCTGGCCTCGTAGCTGTCGTAGCCGTCCGGGGTATAGGCCTCGCTGGAATGGGTGTGGATAATCAGCACCTGCGGCCCCGCGGCGGACAGCGTCAGGGTGAAGGGCTCCGCCGCCAGCGCGTCCGCGTCCACGCTCAGGCCGGACCGGTCGTGCCAGATCACGCCCCCGCTCAGGTCCGCCGGAACGGGCGTGGGCTCCGCCGCGGCTTCCGTTTCAGTTTCCCCCGTGCTGACCGCTTCCTCGCTCCGCGCCCGCTCGACGGTGACGACCTCCGCCAGTCTGGGCGCCTGGGGGTCCGCGGCGGGCGCGGGGCTTTCCGTCTGCGCGGCAGCCGTCTCCGTCGCGGCGGGAGGCGGGACCGCCGCCCGCTGTATCCAGGCCGCCAGCGTGTCCCCCGCGCCCGCCAGCACCGCCAGCCGCAGCGCCGCCGCGGCCAGCACCGAGGCCAACAGTGTGCGTTTCATGCTCCCACCCCTCCATTCTCCCCCATATCTATGCGCCCTTCCCGCGAAACATACCAAAGGGCGCACGTAATTTGTTATAAAATTA
>JAFSRS010000071.1 GCA_017445985.1 Oscillospiraceae bacterium
CCTCGGAGGGGTTCACCTCGCGGCCCGGGCTGCGCTCGGCGAAGCGCGGGTCCAGCTCCGCGGCCCGCACGTCCTCCTTGCGCCACGTCCGGTGGCGGCGTCCGTTCGCCGCGAACAGCTCCGGCTTGGGCAGCAGCTCCTGCATCAGGGCGTTCGTCCAGCCGCGGGAGTACAGCAGCCCCGCGGACCAGTATTTCCCGCCCCCGTGCTTGCTCAAGACGAACACCCCCCCGGAACAGTGAATAGTGATTAGTGATGGCGTAAGGATAGTTTACCATGCCGGGGCGGATTTTACAACATTGTAAAAATATTGTAAATCCCGCTTCCCTGTGTTAGAATATCCACGATCCATCCGGGCCGCGGCCCTTGCCCGGGAACGGCCCGGTGGCACGATCCTTTCGGTTAGGAGATGTGAATATGAAACGCTCGATTTCCTTTGTTCTGGCCCTCTGTATGCTCCTGTCGCTCGCGGGGGCGCTGTCGGTCCCGGCGGCGGCCTACGGGATCTCGGACTGGGTCCCGGCCTCCTCGGTCCCCGCCGACGCGCAGATCGTCGCGCGGAAGTGGACCTATACGCGGACGACCTATCTGGATTCCCGGAACCAGAGTGAGAGCGGCTACACCCTGATCGGCAGCGAGTGGGTGCAGTCCGGCAGCGGCTCCGCGCCCTACGCCTCCTTCCCCTCCACCTTCAACACCTCGCATTCCCTCTACCAGAACATCAACAAGAGCAACCCCTACGCCAACAGCGAGACGGCGACGGACAAGCGCGTCGTCTCGACCTCCCGGACCGCCTACATCTACTGGCACTGGGCCTACAACGCCGCCTACGCCAACCGGACGGACCGCTGGATCTCCGACCGGAAGCAGAACGCCGGCTCCAGCCGGGGGCTGCCCGACTACGCCTACACCTATTTCTTCGCGTTCCAGTCCACGGCCAACGCCCCGCAGATCTCCGGCTTTACCTACACCTGGACCTCGAACGGGAAATACGACTCCAACGCCGTGACCTACAATTGCAGCAGTTGTCTTCCGGCAGGCGCGGACACCAGCCCCAAGAGCGGCCTGAACAACCCGCGCTTCCTCCGCTTCGACGTCTACACCTCCTACTACACGGACTATTACAAGCTGTTCCACCACCAGAAGACGGAGTATCTGGAATCCGACCAGGAGCTCAGCGAATCCAGCTCCGGCAACGTGGTCATCAGCAACGTGCAGGAGCTCGTCAAGTACATCAATACCTTCTCCGTCTCCTTTGACGCCAACGGCGGGACCAACGCGCCGGAGGCCCAGACCAAGTCCTTCGGGGTCCCCCTGACGCTTACCTCCGCCGTCCCCGAGCGGCCGGGCTACGCCTTCCTGGGCTGGTCCGTCTCCCCCTCCGCGCTGGACGGGACCTATCAGCCGGGCGAGCTGTTCAGCTCCGACCAGGACACGACGCTCTACGCGGTCTGGCAGAGCCTGACGGAGTACACCATCACCTATGACGCCAAGACCAACGGCGGCGCGGCGCTGGAGACGCCGAAGCGGAGCTACTTCGAGGGCCAGAAGGCCGATCTGACCGTCGCCGCCACCAAGTCCGGCTGGAGCTTCGTCGGCTGGAACACCGACAAGAACGCCCACGCCGGGCTGAGCGAGCTGACCGTCACGGCGAACGTCACGATCTACGCGATCTACTCCAGGACCGTACATCCGAGCTGTTATATCGGGAACAACCAGCTTTTGCAGACGCTGGAGGCTACCTATTATAATAAAGAGAGCGGCGCGAGCGTGAGCCTGCCCGCGATCCCGGCCTTCTCCGGCTGGACCGTCGTGGGCTGGACCCGCGGCGGCACGGACTACGCGGCGGGCGCGGCGGTCACGGTCTCCGGCGACGTCCGCTTCGACGCGAAATACTCCAAGGCCCTGACCCTGTCCTACAATCTCAACGGCGGGCAGGGGAGCGTCCCGGCGCAGTCGGTGACGCTCTACCATCTGGCCGACGGGAGCTATGAGGAGGCGCAGCCGGTCCTCGCCGCGGCGGTCTCCCGCCTCGGCTACAGCTTCGACAAATGGGCGATGAACAGCCCCGAGGGCGCGAAGTACGCCCCGGGCGACACGGTCTTTATCCAGGCGGACACGGTGATGTACGCGACCTGGACCGAGCTGCCGCCCCTGGCCGCGCCGGAGATCAAGGTGAGCAACGCCGCCAACGGCAAGACGGTCCGGATTACCGGGCCGGAGGGCGCGGCGCTCCACTACACCACCGACGGCAGCAGCCCCACCGCCGCCTCCCCGGTCTACACGAAGGCCGTGACCCTCAGCAAAAAGGGCGACTACACCGTGAAGGCCATCGCCCTCCGGGAGGGCTACGCGGACAGCCCTGTCGCCACCGTGAGCGTCAGCGTGGGTCAGGCTCCGAAGCCGGAGGCCGACCGTCCCGCGGGCTACCTGCGGCAGGGGACGGCGATCGTCCTCTCCGCCGCGAGCAGGACCGTCCACTACACGACCGACGGCAGCGCCCCCAACGCGAAGTCCCCGGCCTACACCGAGCCCATCGTCATGGAGGGGGACATGACCCTCCGGGCGGTCACCTCGGTGTCCGGCTCCGCGCTGAGCGAGGAGGCCGTCTACGTCTATCAGCTCACCCCCCTGTACACGGCGGAGACCTGGGGCTGGAGCTTCGTCAACGCCGCCAGCTCCTTCGGCTACCGGAGCACCGCGCCCGCCTTCCTGAATTACTGCATCCCCTACAGCAGCGTCAGTCTGATCTTCGGCGACACCGTCAAGGCGAAGTCCGTCTATAAGTCCATCTCCAGCTATACCTGGAGCGGCAACTGCTGCGGCATGGCCTCCACCTCCTCCCTGCTCTGGTCCGTGGAGAACGAGCTGGGCCCGTCGGCCTTCGGGCAGGGGACCGTGGCGGCGCTGGGCGTCAACGACACCGCGGCGGCCCTCGATTCCATCACGGTCCGCACCTTCATCGAGGCGCTGCAGGTCTCCCAGTGCTCCGTGCAGTTCGACCGGGAGCTCAGCCGGAACAAGCTCACCAACACCAAGCTCGCCGAGGGCGAGACGCTGGACGCCCTGGTGGCGCAGATCCGCGCCGACCTGGAGGCCAACCGGAACGACCTGATCGCCGTCGGCATGCGCGGCGTCGGCGGGCACGCCCTCCTGGCCTACGATCTGCGGGAGGACGCGGCGGGGCTGCGGCTCTACATCTACGACTGCAACCACCCGAAGGACGACAACCGCTACATCGCCCTGACCCGCGACGGGAGCGGCGCGATCACCGGCTGGTCCTACGACATGGGCGGCTACGGCGTCTGGGGCACCGGCTCCGTGAGCGAGTGCTACCTGTCCTACGTCCCCTATACCACGATCAGCTACATCTGGGAGCACCGGGGCAACCTCTCCGAGGACTACGTCGCCCTGACGGTCAACGCGGAGAACGTGGCGATCTACACCCTCACCGGCGACTACGTCGGCGTGTTCCAGAACGGCGAGTTCGTGACGGAGCGGGACGACGTGTACGAGGTCCCGAACCTGAAGCTGACGCCGGACGCGGACTACACCGTCTACGTGCCGGAGGACTTCTACGTCGTGACCAAGCCCGGCGGCGGCGAGCTGGAGGCCAGCATGGTCGGCGACCGGCTGGGCGCCTCCGTCACCACCACCGCCCAGGAGGTCTGCTTCGGCATGGACCAGGCCCTGAACCTCAACGACATCTCCATCATCAACAGCGGGACCGGCACCAGCTACACGATCTCCCTGGATTCCAGCTACTATGACACGCAGCAGCAGGCCGTGTTCAACAACATCACGATCAGCGGCACCGGCACCGGCAGCGGCGACGGCATCCATCTGAGCACCGACCCCAGCGGCATGCTCAACCTGAGCAACGCGGTGGTCAACTCCTACATCGTCAACGGCGTGGAGCAGATCGTCTACACGATCTCCGCCACCAGCGGCGCGGGTGGCAGCATCTCCCCGGCGGGCGACACCAAGGTCCCCGCCAACACCGACGCCACCTATGTGTTCCTCCCCGACTCCGGCTACCGCGTCAAGGCCGTCTATGTGGACGGCAACAACCTGGGCGCGGCGGAGAGCTTCACCTTCCCCAGCGTCGGGCGGGACCATTCGATCCACGTGGTCTTTGAGGAGGGCGGCAAGCTGACGGGGGTCAGCGTCTCCGGCAAAACCGTCTCCGTCTCCCTGAAGGGCGCGGCGGGCGCGGAGCTGGCCGTCGCGGTCTACGACGCCGCCCACCGGCTGGTGGAGGTCCGCACCCTCGCCGTGCAGGCGAGCCAGAACAGCGCCAGCGTGACCCTGAGCAGCCCGCCTCCCGCGGGCGGCACCGTCCGGGCCTTCCTCTACGACGCCGCCTCCGGCGCGCCCCTCTGCGACGCGCTCAGCCCCTGAGAATAGGACCGGACACGCCCTCCGGGCCGCTCGTAAGCGTGGTCGCCCGCGCCAGGATAGAACACGTAAAACGTGATGTTTTCATATATCCGACGTTCTCCCTCTCCTGCCGCCTGCGGGCGGCACCCTCCCCCGCTGGGGGAGGGAAAGGAACCGAAGACGCGACCGCCAGCCTCGAAACCGACGCGCCGAGGGAACGACACGGTTCCCTCCCCCAGCGGGGGAGGGAAAGGAGCCGAAGACGCGACCGCCAGCCCCGAAACCGACGCGCCGAGGGAACGACACGGTTCCTTCCCCCAGCGGGGGAGGGAAAGGAGCCGAAGACGCGACCGCCAGCCTCGAAACCGACGCGCCGAGGGAACGACACGGTTCCCTCCCCCAGCGGGGGAGGGTGCCCGAAGGGCAGGAGAGGGAGAACCCTGGATATGCTGATAGGCAATGTTTTTGTTGTTGCAGCGTTGTAGGGGCGGCGTAAGCGTGGTCGCCCGAAACGTGACGGCGATCTCCCACGCCGTAGGGAGGCACGCCCACATGCCTCCGCGTTCCGCCGACTGACCGTGTCCGCCGCCCCTACGGCAAGGGCATAACGTCGGCGGACTGCTGCGAGCCGTCCCTACAGACACAGACTGACGCGCGGGAGGGGCAAGCCCCGCCCCTACAGCGAAAAACCGAGGCCCGGTCAGGGCGTATTCCCAACGGACATCCATGTTCCGGCCAACACAAGGCATGTTCTGAACGAATTCAGGCATGTTCTGAACGAATCAAGGCATCTTCTGGACAAATTAAGGAGGGTACTATCATGCGCACATTGAACAAGCTGTTATCCGTCCTGCTGGCGCTCTCGCTGCTCTGCGCTCTCGCGGCGCTGCCGGTCCGCGCGGACGAGGGCGAGGCCAGCCCGCTCTTCGACCCCGCCGAGGCGACGGAGGAGACCTTCTCCATCGGCGTGTCCGAGAACGTCCTGGAGCCGGGGGAGGAATATCTGGAGCCCGGCGCGATCGTCGAGCCGGAGGACGGCCTCTCCGTCATGAGCGACGGGGACGAGCCCCTGGCCGGGGAGCCGGTGCCGGTGGCGGACCCCGCCGACGCGGGCGGCGACGACGGGACCCTCGGCTTCGACGAGGAATTTGACGAGAGCCTCGACAACGAGGACATGGAGGTCCTGGACGAGTTCGAGATCGGCGACGGCGACGAGAACGGCGACGAGGACCACCTGGGCGGCATCGGCGGCGCGGACGTGCGCTTCGCCCAGAGCTCCCTAGTGCTGACGAAGGGCCAGAGCGTGACATTGAACGTCAGCTACGCCAACGCGCCCAAGAACGGCAAGCTGTATGTGGCGGTCTGGAAGAACGCCCTCCAGCAGTCCAACGCGGTCAGCTGCCGCTGGGGCGCCGTCTCCAAGGGCGTCGCGAAGCTCACGGTCACCGCCCAGCAGACCGGCACCTGCTACATCATGGTCTACCTCTGCAACAGCCTCAGCGTCCCCTACGCCACGGCGAAGCTGCCGACGAACGTCTGCTCGCCCTATCTGAGCCCGATGAGCGCCATTTCCGGCTTCAAGGTGGAGGAGGGCGCGACCAAGACGGCCTCCTTCATCTTCGGCGGCTACACCGGCGTGGGCCTGCTGCGCGTCTACTCCACCAACGAGTCGGCCTTCCGGTGCGCGGTCGCCGACGCGAAGGGCGACCGCTTCAACGTCCGCGTCACCGGCCGGGCCGCGGGCTCCGGCAAGGTCATCGTGGAGTACGTCGCCTCCCAGACCGGGCAGCTCCTCGCCAGGTATGAGTTCCTCGTGACCGTGACGCCGAAGGTCCAGCCCAGACTGATCCTCTCCGATCAGGGCATGTCCCTGACCAAAAACAGCTCCAAGTCCATCTCCGTCAGCTACTCCGGCTACTCCGGCTACGCGAAGCTGCGCTTCGGCCAGAACTCCTCCGCGGTGAGCTGCAAATGGGGCTCCTGGAACGGCTCGTCCATCCCGCTGACCGTCACCGGCGTGAACAACGGGAGCTGCACGGTGACGGTCTGGCTCCTGACGAGCACGGACGTGGTGCTGGCGACGGCCCAGCTCTCCGTGACCGTCGCGCCCCAGCCGCTGATCTCCGGCGGCGTGAGCTCCATGTCCTTTGAGTCGGGCCGGAGCCAGAGCGCCGATTTCAGCATCACGAACATCACGAAGCAGAACACGATCTCCTGCACGGTCTCCAACTCCTCCGTCTGCACGGCCTCCGTCAGCGGCTCCGGCAGCAGCTACCGTCTGACCGTGGCGGGCCGCAACGCGGGCAGCGCCACCGTCACGATCAAGGTCAAGGACGGCTACGGCAATGTGGTCGCCAGCAAGAACGTCTCGGTGACGGTCAAGCCCGCCCAGCCCCGCGTCTCCGTCTCGCCGGGCAGCCTGAGCGTCCATGTGGGGCAGAAGAGCACGCTGACAGTCTCGGTCTACAACACCTCCGGCAGCGTCAAGCTCTCCTGGTCCCGCTCCGGCGGCAACAGCACGGCCTCCTGGGGCTCCTGGTACGGGAACACGGTCCCGCTGTCCGTCAGCGGCACCGATGTGGGCACGGACACCTATACGATCCGCCTGATCCGATGCAGCGACAACGCCGTCCTCGCCAGCACCACGGTCAAGGTCACGGTGCAGCCGAAGAAGGAGGAGAAGCTGCTGGACATCAACAGCCTCAGCTACGCCTTCAACAACTACTCCACCGTGATCTCCCTGAAGAACTACCAGCGCCTCTACGGGACGAACCAGAAGGCCGCCTCCCTGCACAGCGCCCATGAGAAATCCGCCCACGGCGTCTGCTTCGGCATGGCGACCAGCGCGGTGCTGTTCTACGGCGGCAAGCTCTCGGCCTGGGACTTCGGCGCGTCGAAGATCTCCAGCCTGACAGCGGGCGCGAAGCAGAAGTACAGCAGCTCTCTGGGCATGTACCTCAGCGACGTGATCGAGATGATGTACACCTCCCAGTTCGCCGTGGCCCTGAACATCACCACCGGCATCGACAAGACGGCCCGCGCGGTCATCAGCGAGCTCGACGCCGGGCGGCCCGTCTGCCTCACCTTCTACGGTGACCGCGCCCACGAGGTCATGGCGATCGGCTACAGCCTGTCGGGGAACACCCTGACCCTGAGCATCTACGACAACAACTACAACCGCCAGACCCAGAAGCTGGTCATGACCCGCCCCTCCGCGGGCCAGGCCTTCAACGCCTGGAGCTACAATACCCCCCACGGCTACGTCTATTCCAGCGCGAAGCACACCCTGGCCTACTCCGAGTACGCGACGGTGGCCTACGTCTGGAACAACCGCGGCAACGCCAGCGTCATCAACAGCCGGATGAAGGGCACGAACTTCGTCATCACCGCGGAGGACGACTTCGAGCTCTACACCGTGGATATGAACACGATGGAGAAGACCACCACCGCGCGGCTGGTGGACGGCGAATTGACCGACGCCGCCGAGGGCGTCTACAGCTTCCGTACCGTCAACGACGACGAGGACTCCGGCCCCAACATCCTGATCGTCCCCGCCGACTACTACTTCGTCGAGGACGGCACCCCGGAGGACGGCCTCTCCATCACCGTCGTGGACGAGCTGCTGTCCACCACCATCGAGACCGACCGCAGCGACACCTCCTTCGGCGCGATGGGCCTCTGCGCCGTGGACGACGAGCGCCTCGCCGACGCCGCCATCACCGTGGCCGACGGCGCGAGCTACCGGATCAGCATCGGCTCCACCGCCGCGGACGGCAGCGCCCAGGTCATCAGCAAGGAGGGCGTCGGCATGGGCGGCGTCGTGACCCTGGGCCTCTCCGCCGAGGGCCTGAACCTGGGCGACAGCGGGGACGGCGCGGCAGTCTCCGTGGAGCCCTTCCGCGTGACCTACGGCATCTCTGCCGTCGCCGGCGAGGGCGGTACGGTCAGCCCCGCCGGGGAGACCCTGCTCTCCGAGGGCGAAAACCTGCTCTATACCTTCACGCCCGAGCCGGGCTACAGCGTCGACCGCGTCCTGATCGACGGCGAGGACGTGGGACCCGTCTACAGCTGGTACTTCGAGGACGTGGCCGAACACCATACCGTCACCGCGGTCTTCAAGCGGAACCTCTCCGACTTTGAGATCCAGGTGTCGAAGGAGTACCTCGGCTACACCGGCGAGGAGCTGCGCCCGGCGGTCACCGTCACCGATCCCAACGGCGACGCGCTGATCGAGAACGTGGACTATGTGCTGGCCTACAACAACAACGTGGAGCTGGGCGAGGCCGAGGTCGTGGCCCTGGCCCTGCCCGACAGCCCCTATTACGGCAGTCTGAGCAAGGCCTACTACATCGTGGACCGCCCGGACGAGGGCGAGATCGCCTCCGCGGAGCTGGCGGACGGCGTCCTGTCCGTGACCCTGACGGACAAGGCCTATGAGACGCCGAAGCGGCTCCTGCTGACGGTCTACGACGGGCAGGGACAGATGGCGGACGTCCGCGTCCTCCGCCCCCAGACCCCCGGCGAGACCCTGAGCGTCCGCGCCGCGTCGCTCAAACTGCCGAAGGACGCGCGCTATGTGCTCTACCTCGTGAAGGACGACGGCCTGAGCCCCTGCGCCGACCCGTGGCAGGTGGAATGAGGGGGAGACCGTCATAAGGCGTCGCGCGTTTTGGTACAAAATCCGGTGCTGTCGGGATAACCGCGCCAACGAACATGCACGCCCGTAGGGGCGACGTAAGTGTGGTCGCCCGCGCCGGAAGGACCGCCGATCCCGTAGGGCGCGATGCCCACATCGCGCCGCGACGCGGACAGGCGCGATCATCGAATCAAATCGGAAGGTCGGCGGAACGCGGAGGCATGTGGGCATGCCTCCCTACGGCGCAAGCAATCGTCGCCACGTTCGGGCGAGCCTGTGTGGTCGCCCGCGCCGGAAGGACCGCCGATCCCGTAGGGCGCGATGCCCACATCGCGCCGCGACGTGGACAGGCGCGATCATCGAATCAAATCGGAAGGTCGGCGGAACGCGGAGGCATGTGGGCATGCCTCCCTACGGCGCAAGCAATCGTCGCCACGTGCGGGCGACCACACTTACGCCGCCCTGCGAACAACGCTCTACCTATTAATTCTTAATTGTTAATTCTTAATTTTTCCGGGGGTTTGTTATGATTTTATCGAAGCTGAACGGTCTTGACGACTTTTCCGCCTACCCGCCCCGGGTGCGGCGGGCGCTGGAATGGCTGCGCTCGGTGGACGCGATGGCGCTGCCGCTGGGGCGGACGGAGCTGGAACCGGACGGGGCGATGTTCGTCAACGCGATGGACATGACGACCCGGCCCTACGCGGGCAGCCATCCGGAGGTCCACCGGCGCTACATCGACCTGTTCTACTGGCCCGAGGGCGGGGAGCGGGTCGGCTGGGCGCCGTACCTGGGCACCGAGCCTGTGCACGCCACGAACCCGGAGGGGGACCTCTGGCTGCTGGAGGACTCGGTCAACGAGCAGATCCTGACCGGCCGCGCCGGGGACTTCGCGCTGTTCTTCCCATGGGACGCCCACAGACCGGGCCTGTACCTGGACGGCGCCCCCGCCACCAGCCGCAAGCTGGTCATAAAGATCGCCATATAAGCGCATAGCAAGGGGCTGTAGCAAAACAGCCCGAAAAAAAAGAAACCGAGGTGGCTGAAAACAGTCGCCTCGGTTCCTTGTTTGTGGTAAAATCAATATGTGAACAAAGACTTACCGCAAAAAGATTATGGCACATGCGAGCGGAATGTGCAACTGAAAATTGATGAAAATTTCGCGGAAAAGGTTATTCCGGCAAACGACAGTGTGAGGCTCTTAGACAGAGTGATTGAGGAGATGGACATCAGCGCACTCATGAGAGCATATGACCCATACGGTCGCCCGCCGGCAACACCGCCGCGCACCATGCTGAAGATCACTGAAAAGGTGGAGAAGCTGCTGCCTGTGTACTGCGAGAAATATGGCGTCATGGCAGAAGAAGCAGGCGCGCTGCTGGCGCAGCTGGAAGCCAGGGTGGATTTCCCCTTCGTGCATGGGAGAGGCAACCGGAAAAGCGAGCTGC
>JAFSRS010000072.1 GCA_017445985.1 Oscillospiraceae bacterium
CACGTCTCGCTTGCATAATATTCCGTCATATCGCCCAAAAATCCTCGGCAATACACAAAGTATTGCCTGCGGTTTTTAGACGATCTGACGAAAATTCTGACTGCGCGATCCGCGCACCAGAATTATGCGGTGTTGCCTTAACTATTCACTATTAACTATTCACTCATACCGGAGGCGCTTATGTCCTTTTCATCCGACGTAAAAACCGAATTGTGCCGCCTGCCTCTCGGCTCGGCCTCTCTGGCCGCGGTGGAGGTCTACGGGGCGCTGCTGTTCGCGAACTGCTTCACCCATCAGGAGATCCGGGTCATCACCGCCCACGCGGATTTCGCGCAGCGGCTGCCCCGGCTGCTGCGGCGCGCCTTCGGCTTCGGGCCGGACGCGGCGGAGCGGAGCGGCGCGCGGGGCAAGCACGTTCTCACGATCCGCGAGCCTGAGAAGATCGCGGCGATCTTCGCCCGCTTCGGCTGCAGCGACCTGGACTGCTTCCTCGCCCACCACGTGAATTTCAGCGTGCTGGAGGAGGAGGGCGCGGGCGCGGCCTTCCTGCGCGGTGCCTTCCTCGCGGGCGGGAGCGTCACCGACCCCGACAAGCGCTGCCATCTGGAGCTCGTCACCGACCACCGAAGCGTCGCCGGCGGGGCCTTCGTCGTGCTGCGGGAGCTGGGCTTCGCCCCGAAGCAGACCGAGCGCAAGGGCCACGCCGTGATCTATTTCAAGCAGAGCGACGCGATCGGGGACCTGTGCACGACGATGGGCGCCCCCGCCGCCGCCCTGCGGGTCATGAGCGCGAAGATCGAAAAGGACATGCGCAACACCGTCAACCGCCGCGTGAACTGCGACAACGCCAACGCGGACAAGATCGTGTCCGCGGCCCAGGCGCAGCTTGACAGGCTCCGCGAGATCGAGCGGGACGAGGGCTTGGACGCCCTCCCCGACGAGCTCCGCCAGATCGCCCTGCTCCGCATCGCGAACCCGGAGGCCAGCCTCAGCGACCTCGCCCAGCTCAGCGATCCGCCCGTCAGCAAAAGCGCCGTCGCCCATCGGATGAGAAGGCTGATGGGATGGAAGAGCGAAGAAAGTTAGGAGTGAGGAGTTAGAAGTTAGGAGTTGTAAGCGGTTGCGAATCCAATAACTCCTACCTCCTAACTCATAACTCCTAACTAAAACGATGCAATCATGAGGTAATCTGTTCAATGGAATGGACTGAGCACACCGCCCCGGAGGGGCCGGTTTTTCTGACCGCGGCGACGATCCCGTACCGCCACGGCTTTTCCACCCGCTTCGGCGGGGTCAGCACGGGGGATCTCGCCTCCCTGTATCTCGGCGAGCACCGGGAGGACGCCCCCGAAAACGTCCGCGAGAACTACCGCCGCTTCGGCGCGGCGGTGGGCTTCGACCCGGCGCGGATGGTCTTTACGCGGCAGGTCCACGGGAACGCCGTGCGGACCGTCACGGCAAAGGATATCCACGCGCTGATGACCCCCGTCCCCTACGACGCGGACGGCATCGTGACCGCGGAGCCGGACCTTGCCCTGCTCTGCTTCACCGCGGACTGCGTCCCGGTGCTGCTGGCCGACGGTAAGCAGGGCGTCGTCGCGGCGGTGCACTGCGGCTGGCGCAGCAGCGTCGGGGATATCCTGAAAAACACCCTGGACGCGATGCGCGCTCTCGGCGCGAGGCCGGAGGACGTCGCCGCCGCCATCGGGCCGTCGATCGGCTTTTGCTGCTTCGAGGTCGGCCCGGAGGTCGCGGCGGGCGTGGAGACCTATCTCCGCGGCGACACGGCCGGCCTGACGCGCCCCAGCCCCAACGGGGAGGGCAAGGTCTACCTGGACCTCCGCGAGGCCAACCGCCGCCGCCTGGTCCAGCTCGGCCTGGACCCGCAAAAGATCGCCGTCAGCCGCGCGTGCACCATGTGCCGCCCCGACAAATACTGGTCCTACCGGGTGGTGGGACAGCGGCGCGGGACCATGGCGGCGGCCATTGTAATCAGTGAATAGTGAATAGTTAATAGTGAATAGTTGAGGTGTCGCTGCGCGACTATTTAAAATATCGCCGAAGGCGATACCACAACTATTAACTATTCACTATTAACTATTAACTTAGTAAAGGATCTCGTCTATGAAGAAGTACCCGGCAAAACTAATAACCGCGCTCCTGATCCTCGCCCTCCTGTTCTCCGCCTGCTCGCAGGCGGAGCTGACGGGGAAGAGCGGCGCGTCGGGGGGCTCGGAGGAGACCGACGCGCTCCAGGGCACGCCCCTGACCGCGCGGGAGCCCGCGGACCACGTGTTCTCGATCAACTACGACCCGGAGGGCAGCTTCAACCCGGTGCGGGCCGAAAACGCGGCCAACATGCAGTTCTGGAGCCTGCTCTACGACTGCGTGTTCTATCAGGATCAGAACTTCGAGCTGGGCACCGAGATCGTCACGAGCTGGACCTCCGACGACTATATCTGGTGGGTGTTCAACGTGCGGACCGACCTGGTGTTCTCCGACGGGACGCCGCTGACCGCGCACGACGTGGCCTACTCGATCCAGACCGCGAAGAATACCTCTTACTACAGCGGGCGCCTGGACCTGATCTACGGCATCAGCGCAATGAGCGACGACGTTTTCGCGATTACCACGGCTTACGCCGATAGCATGCTCCCCGCCCTGCTGACGGTTCCGATCATCAAGCGCGGGGACTACTACGAGGACTACCCCGTGGGCAGCGGGCCTTACGTGCTCAACGAGACCCGCACCGCGCTGGAAAAGAACCCCCTGTACCGCCACGCGGACGAGCTGCCGCTGGATACCATCTACCTCAAGGACTACACCGACACCAGCGAGCGGATCACGGCCTTCGAGGAGAGCCGGATCGACGTCGTGACCAACGACCCCACCGGCATGTACAACGTGGGCTACGGGTCCAGCAACGAGATCCGCTACATGGACACCAGCAACCTGCATTTCCTGGGCTTCAACCTGCTGAGCAAGTATTTCAGCAACATCCGCACCCGCAGCGCCATGGCCTACGCCATCGACCGGGCGACGATCGCCGCGGAGCTGATGGGCACCGACTGCGGCGTGGCCGCGGTGCTGCCCGTCCACCCGAAGAGCCCGCTCTACGACGAGAGCTACGCCGCGAACTATGCGTACAACCCCAAGCGCGCGGAGTCCCTGTTCCGCTCGGTGATCGACGACCTGGACAACGACGGCGCGCTGGAGATGCTGGTCACCGGCATCGTGGTGGAGCTGAACATCAAGTTCATCGTCAACGGCGACTCCTCCGCCAAGATCGCCGCCGCCCAGCAGATCACCGACTGTCTGAACGAGATGGGCATCACCACCCACCTCTACGAGCTGAGCTGGGAGGAGTATATCGAGGCGCTGGAGACCGGCGACTATGACCTGTACTACGGCGAGGTCCGGCTCGGAGCCGACTGGGACATGAGCTATCTCTACGAGGTGCCGGGCATCAACGAGCGGCTGAAGGGCGAGTGGGAGCAGAACTATTTCCGCACCCAGGACACGACTTACACCGAGCTCTACGCCGCCTTCCTGGCCGCGCCGGAGACCGAGCGCTACGAGCGCTTCCAGGAGCTGGCCCACTATATCATGGACACCGCGATCATCCTGCCCATCTGCTTCGAGCGCCGGCAGGTCCTGACCCACCGGGGCGTCGTCAGCGGGCTCGTAGCGACGCAGTTCGATCTGTTTTTCAATATCAAAGACTGGAACGTGAATCTTAATTAGCAATTAGCAATGTGCAATTGATGTATCGCCTTCGGCGATTAATTTTAAAATAGTCGCGAAGCGACACCACAATTGCTAATTGCACATTAAAAATTTTTCACCGGAGGTACACCGCTATGTTGAACGATCAAGACCTGCTCGACCTCGCGCGCGCGGCGGCCGCGCACGCCTACGTGCCCTACTCCCACTTCCCCGTCGGGGCGGCGCTGGAGTGCGCGGACGGGACCGTGTTCACCGGCTGCAACGTGGAGAACGCGGCCTATGGAGACACGATCTGCGCCGAGCGCTGCGCCGTCGTCAAGGCGGTCAGCGAGGGGCACGTCGACTTCGCCCATATCGCGATCTGGGGCAACGCGCAGGACTGCTGCTGGCCCTGCGGCAGCTGCCGCCAGGTCCTCAGCGAGTTCAACAAGCGCATCACCGTCACGATCGGCCGCGGCGACGGGGCCTTCGTGACGATGCCGCTGACCGAGCTGCTGCCGCACACGTTTGATTTTTAATTCAACGCGAATTGGGATTTGGCGAGGCAGTCAGGAGTTAGGAGTTATGAGTTAGGAGTTATTGGAGCCGTGACGATGCAGGCAACTCCTAACTCCTAACTAATAACTCCTAACTCGATAACTCCCCAATTCACCACAATCAGGAAAGAGAGAGAACACCATGAAGCATTTACGCCGCCTTTTGTCCCTCGCCCTCTGCCTGGCGCTGCTGGTCTGCGCCGCGCCGGCGACGGTCCCGGCGAAGGCCGCGGGGGCCGTGTTCCCCGACGTGGACGAGGGGATCTGGTACGCGAAGTACATCAACCAGGTCCAGGAGAGCTTCCCCGACATCATCTTCAACGGCATCCGCGACAAAGAGACCGGCGTGGTCTGCTTTTACCCGAACCGCGAGGTCAAGCGCGGCGAGTTTTTGAAGATGGTGATCTGCGCGGCGGGGGCCACGGGGCTGATCCTCTATACGACCGACCGCAGCCGGGAGGGCATCCACTGGGCCTGGGAGTACTACACGATCGCCCTGGAGGAGAACCTGCTGGTCCCGAACATCCTGGGCAGCGAGAACCACGACGACAGCGACCCGGACAAGGTGGCGGTGGACACCGCGCTGTTCCCCTGCACGATCGCGGCGCTGGAACAGCCGATCACCCGCTATGAGATGGCGGTCATCCTCAGCAACCTCTGCGCGAACACGCTGATGGAAAAGGCCGTCATCGTCTCCGACGCCTGGGAGCACATTACGGACTGGGACGACATCGGCGACGACTACACCACCGCCGTGGAGCAGGCCTACGGCAAGGGCCTGCTGGTGGGCTATGACGACGGCACCTTCCGGGGCGAGGTCGTCCTCTCCCGGGCGCAGGCCGCCACGGTGATCGAGCGCCTGCTCTGGGACGGCGACCGCGTCAGCCCGGACTGGGCCGAGGAACAGCCGCAGGAGGTCGAGACGCCGGTCATGAGCGGACGGCCCGCGGGCTTCGTCTCCTTCGCGGAGTGGCTGCAGCAGGGCCACATCGACGCCTGGGGCAACCTGGACGCCGAGGCCCGGATCGCTATTTTCGGCAACGCCAATAAGACCTATTTCGCCTCCGCCGCCGAGGCCGCGCCCTACATGGAGAGCGTGACGGTCCCGATCTGGGTCGTGGACAAGTGGGGCACGAAGCAGTCCTCCACCGTGACACTGACCGTGCACAAGCTGGTGGCCCAGGAGATCCGGCTGATCTTCCAGCAGATCTATGAGGACCCGGAGCAGTTCCCGATCTACGCGGGCTGGAACATCGGCGGCGCGCGCTTTAGCGACCGCATGCGCCACGCCTGGGGCATGGCCATCGACGTGAACGCGCTCTACAACGCCGAGTGCAACTTCAAGAGCGGCTGGCTGCGCGTCACCTGCGGCTACGGCTGGCAGCCCATGGGCGTCACGAGCTGGGCGGGGCGCGAGATCGGCGCCTACCTCGGCACGATGAGCGGCGCGAGCGTCTATTCCATCTCCCCCACCGGCAGCGTCGTCAAGGCCTTCGCCGACTACGGCTGGGGCTGGGGCGGCAGCGGCTCGAACGTCGTCGGCGTCGGCAACGGCTGGAGCGGCGGCAAGAGCTACGACTTCATGCACTTCTCGGTGCTCCCCAGCGGCGGCTGATCTGCAGAACGATCACAGACGATATAAATATGAAAAACCCGTGATTTGGAAACCAAATCACGGGTTTTTCATGGAGCTGGATGGGGGATTCGAACCCCCGACCTCATGATTACGAATCAGGCGCTCTACCGACTGAGCTAATCCAGCGTTTGCATCAAGCTTTACGATATTATCACAGCTTGCGGCGCTTGTCAATCTTCTTTTTGGGAGCACGGAAAAACTTTCACCCAACCTTCTCGGAACGCGGAGACAAACGCGCGATTGGAACAAATTGGGATTTGTAGAAATGTTGAATGCAGGGGCGACCCTGTGTGGTCGCCCGCACCAGAATTACCACCGATCCCGTAGGGCGCCATCCCCTGATCGCGCCGCCGCCCCGCG
>JAFSRS010000008.1 GCA_017445985.1 Oscillospiraceae bacterium
GCACCGAGATCCTGAAAATGCTCTACCGCGAGAACGAGATCCTGATCTTCGACGAGCCCACCGCGGTGCTGACGCCGCAGGAGATCGAGGAGCTCATGGTCATCATGAAGAACCTCGCGAAGGAGGGCAAGAGCATCCTGTTCATCTCCCACAAGCTGGCGGAGATCATGGCGGTGGCCGACCGCTGCTCCGTGCTCCGCAAGGGCAAGTACATCGGTACCGTCGAGACGAAGAACTCCTCCATGGAGGAGCTCAGCGCGATGATGGTGGGCCGCAACGTCAACTTCCACGTGGAGAAGAAGCCCGCGAAGCCCGGCGAGACCGTGCTGGACATCGAGCATATGTCCGTCGCCAGCAGGCTGCACAAAAAGGACGCGGTCCACGACGTGTCGCTGAAGGTCCGCCGCGGCGAGATCGTCTGCATCGCGGGCATCGACGGAAACGGCCAGAGCGAGTTCGTCTACGGCCTGAGCGGTCTGGAGCCCCTGCGCGAGGGCAAGATCATCCTCGACGGCGAGGACGTGACCAAGACCAGCATCCGCCAGCGCTCCATCCTGGGCATGAGCCACATCCCGGAGGACCGCCACAAGCACGGCCTGGTGCTGGACTACTCCCTGGAGGACAACATGGTGCTCCAGCGCTACTTTGAGCCGGAGTTCACCAGCAAGGCGGGCTTCCTCCGCCGGGACAACATCCGCAAGTACGCCGAGCGTCTGATCGAGGACTACGACGTGCGTTCCGGTCAGGGCCCCGTGACCCCCGCCCGCGCGATGTCCGGCGGCAACCAGCAGAAGGCCATCATCGCCCGCGAGATCGACAAGGCGCCCGAGCTGCTGATCGCGGTCCAGCCGACCCGCGGCCTGGACGTCGGCGCCATCGAGTTCGTCCATAAGAAGCTGGTGGAGCAGCGCGACGCCGGGAAGGCGGTCCTGCTCATCAGCCTGGAGCTTGACGAGGTCATGGACGTGCCCGACCGCATCCTCGTGATGTACGAGGGCGAGATCGTCGGCGAGCTCGACCCGAAAAAGACCACGCAGGAGGAGCTGGGCCTCTACATGGCCGGCGCGAAGAGGGATGAGGTGAAAGCATGAGAAATCTGTTGAAGCGCAAGGGCGTTCAGTCGCTGATCGCCTCGCTGCTGTGCATCGTGCTCGGCCTGCTGCTGGGTTATATCGTCCTGCTGTTCATCAACCCGGCCGGCGCGGGCCAGGCGATCCTGGCGGTCGTCAAGAACTTCATGAACTACTCCAAGGCGAACCTGCAGATCAAGAACTTCGGCAACACGCTGGTCAAGACCGCGCCGCTGCTGATGTGTTCCCTGAGCGTTCTCTTCTGCTACAAGGTGGGCCTGTTCAACATCGGCGTCGCCGGTCAGTACGTGATCGGCACCTGCGGCTGCCTCTACGCGGCCCTGGCCTGGCACTGGAGCTGGCTGCCCTGCCTGCTCTTCGCCATCTGCCTCGGCGCGCTTTCCGGCTGCATCGTCGGCCTGCTGAAGGCCTACGGCAACGTGAACGAGGTCATCTCCGGCATCATGCTCAACTGGATCACCCTCTACGGAACGAACATGCTCCTGAGCAACGTCAAGGATTCCGCGAGTCCCTACACGATCCACCTGAAGGACGCCGCGCCCCAGGCCATCCTGCCGAGCCTCGGCCTTGGCAATCTGTTCAACAAGAACCAGTACGTCTCCATCGCGATCCCGCTGGCGATCATCCTGGCGATCATCGTCATGGTGGTGCTGGACAAGACCCGCTTCGGCTATGAGCTCCGCGCCACCGGCAACAACAAGAACGCCGCGAAGTACGCGGGCATGGCGGAGAAGCGCAACATCATCCTGACTCTGATGATCGGCGGCGCCCTCGCCGCCCTCGGCGGGGCCCTGCTGTACCAGACCGACTACGAGCAGTGGCAGGTCACGGCCTCCAGCGTCCCCGGCATGGGCTTCAACGGCATCGCCGCGGCCTTCCTCGGCGGCCTGAACCCCATCGGCGCGATCTTCTCCAGCTACTTCATTCAGCACATCACCGTGGGCGGCGCCTTCGTCGATAAGACGATGTACGCCTCCCAGATCTCCGACCTGATCAGCTCGATCATCATCTACCTCTGCGGCTTCGTGCTCTTCATCAAGCACGCGATCAACACCGGCCTGATCCGCGGCGAGGACAAGCGCAAGGCGAAACAGGCGGCTGCCGAGGCCGGGAAAGGAGGCGACAAGTAATGCTGCTTCTGCTGCAATACACTCTGATCTTCTCGTCCGTGCTGCTCCTCGTCGCCCTGGGCGGCTGCTTCTCGGAGCACTCCGGCGTGATCAACCTCGGTCTGGAGGGCATCATGGTCATCGGCGCCCTGGGCGGCGCGCTGATGATGCGCTACCTGCCCGCTGACATGCCCGGCCTCCTGATGGTGCTGATCGTCCTGCTGGGCGCTGTGGTCTTCGGCGTGGCCTATTCCGCGCTGCTGGCCGTCGCCAGCATCAACTTCAAGGCCGACCAGACCATCGTCGGCACCGCGCTGAACATGCTGGGCGTCGCGGGCGCCACGGTGCTGGTGAAGGCCATCAACACCGCCGCCAACCCCGACGACGTGAGCAGCATCATCCAGTACGTCGAGCCGAAGAAGAACTTCCTCGTGAACCTCGGCGGCTTTGAGTTCAACTGGTTCATGCTGGTCGCAGTCATCATGCTGATCGTCGCCTACGTCGTGCTCTACAAGACCCGCTTCGGCCTCCGCCTGATGGCCTGCGGCGAGCATCCCCAGGCCGCGGCCAGCGTCGGCATCGACGTGCTGAAGATGCGCTGGGCGGGCGTCCTGATCTCCGGCGCTTACGGCGGCCTCGGCGGCATCTGCTACATCCTCGCGGGCGTCAGCGAGTGGCGCTTCGAGTACGGCGTCGCCGGCTTCGGCTTCCTGTCCCTCGCGGTCATGATCTTCGGCCAGTGGAAGCCCACCCGCATCGCGCTGGCGGCCCTTCTCTTCGGCCTGCTCCGCGCGCTGAGCAACGTCTACGCGGCCTTCGACTTCCTCAAGAACCTGAATATCCCCGGCAGCATCTACAACATGATGCCCTATATCATCTGCCTGGTCGTCCTGGCCTTCACCTCCAAGAAGTCCAGAGCCCCCAAGGCCGAGGGTATTCCCTACGACAAGGGAATGCGGTAGTATTTCAATCCCGAAACGAATCACCCGCCGCCGGTGCGGCGGGTGATTGTTTCTGAGAAAAGGAGAAAATTCCATGATCCATACTTTTCAAGGCATGACCCCCGAAATCGCCGAGGGCGTCTTCGTCGCGGACAGCGCGGACGTGATCGGCGACGTCAAGATTGGCAAGGGCAGCTCGGTCTGGTTCGGCGCCGTGATCCGGGGCGACAGCGCCAGTATCACCATCGGTGAGCGGACCAGCGTACAGGACAACGCGACCCTCCATTGTGATGATCCCCTGACGATCGGAAACAACGTTACGATCGGGCACAACGCCATTGTCCATTGCAGAAGCGTCGGCAACTTCACAATGATCGGCATGGGCGCGCGCGTGCTCGCCGGCGCGGTCGTCGGGAGCAACTGCGTGATCGGCGCGGGCGCGGTGGTAAAGGAGAACGCCGTCGTGCCGGACAACACGATGATGGTCGGCATCCCGGCCAAGGCCATCCGGACCCTGGAGCCGGGCTGCGTGGAGTCCATGGACCTGCACAACCACTATGAGGAGCTGGCAGGCAAGTATGACGGAAAGTGACCTCTGCGCGTAGGCTCCTCTGTCGAAATCCTTCGATTGTTGTTGACAAATTGGATGACGAAGCGCATAATACCACTATATATAGGATCGAAGCAGATTTACAGAGAATGGCAGGGAGGTACACAAACCATGAGCCAGACCGGCGAGCTTGAAAAGAACGGCGCGCGGGACGCAGCTGACGACGTGATCCCGGCAAACGCATTCTGCGTCGGGGAGATCGGAGCGGGTGACGTCCGGGTCTATCTCCATCAGGACGTGTACAACGCGCTGGAATCCTACTCCAGGGAAGGGAACGCCCGCGACCGCGGCGCGATCCTGCTGGGCCAGTACCGGGAGGATTCCGGAAAGCTCCACGTGCTGATCTCCGGCTGCGTCGAAGCCAAATACGCCGATACCACCGGGGGCGTCCTGCGTTTCACCCAGGAGACCTGGGATTACGTCCAGCGTGTGCGGACCCTGAAGCACCCCGACAAGTGGATCGTCGGCTGGGAGCACAGCCAGCCGGGCAGGGGCCTGATCCTCTCCGACCACGACCGCCAGCTCCACGCCGATTACTTTGAGCTGCCCTTCCAGTTGGTCTATCTGATCGACCCGGAGCAGAAGCAGCGCGGCTTCTATCAGTGGCAGGGCGGCAGTCTCTCCGAGCTCAACGGCTTCTACGTATACGACGAGCCCGGAAAGACGATCAAGCTGCGGCAGGCCGCGGAGAGGGCGAACAGAAGCGCGGCCGTCGCGGCGGGCGCGGGAGCGGCGGCAGCCGAGGGGGCTGCGGAGACGCCGCAGAACGGCTCGGCCCGTTCGATGCTCTCCGTCGCGGTGATCCTGGCGCTGCTGATCGCGGTGGCCGCGCTGGCGATCAGCCTGGCCATGCGGAAGAACGTCCAGGACCAGAACACGCAGCTCGCGGCCCAGAGCAGCCGTCAGGCGGAGATCGAGGCGCAGCTCTCCGGTACGGAGGGCGACGGCGATCTGCAGGCGACGCTGGCGGACGTGATGGCCCTGCTCACCGAGCACCAGAACACGATCGAGCGCCAGCAGCAGACGATCGAGGCGCTTCAGAACGAGCTGGGGCAGGGCGGAGGCAGCGGCACGGCGACGCCCACGACGACGCCCACCCCGACTCCGACGCCCGCGGCGACGACGACCGACGATTCGCCCTATCTGACCTACACGGTCAAGGCCGGCGACACGCTGATGAAGATCTGCAACAATCTCGGCGTGAGCTATCTGGACCACAAGGACGAGATCCTGCAGCTCAACAACATCACGAACGAAAACTTCATCATCGTCGGCGCGACCTATCGTTTCCCGAAGCCCTGACGAACCAAAAAAATCCCGCTTCCAAAACGGAAGCGGGATTTTTTTGCGGATATCAGTCGAGCTTGTTCTGTCCGGTATAGAGCAGGTAGTACCGGCCCTTCTGGGCCAGCAGCTCCTCGTGGGTGCCTTTCTCGATGATCTGTCCGTGCTCGATCACCACGATGCAGTTCGCGTTGCGGACCGTGCTCAGGCGGTGGGCGATCACGAAGACCGTGCGGCCCTCCATCAGGGCGTCCATGCCCCGCTGGATGTACTGCTCGGTGCGGGTGTCGATGGAGCTGGTCGCCTCGTCGAGCACCATGACCGGAGGATCAGCCACGGCCGCGCGGGCGATGGCGAGCAACTGGCGCTGGCCCTGGCTCAGATTCGCGCCGTCGCCGGTGACCATCGTGTTGTAGCCGTCGGGCAGGCGGCGGATGAAGGAATGGGCATTGGCGCTCTTCGCCGCGGCGATGCACTCCTCGTCGGTGGCGTCCAGCCGTCCGTAGCGGATGTTGTCCATCACGGTGCCGGTGAACAGGTGGGTGTCCTGCAGGACCGCGCCTAGACTCTGGCGCAGGGAGTCCTTCTCGATGTCGCGCACGTCGATCCCGTCGTAGGTGATGCGCCCGCCGTTGATCTCGTAGAAGCGGTTGATGAGGTTCGTGATCGTGGTCTTGCCCGCGCCGGTGGAGCCGACGAAGGCGATCTTCTGGCCGGGCTTGGCGAACACGTTCACGTCGGTCAAAACCGGCTTGCCCTCCACGTAGGAGAAGTCCACGTGCTCCAGCCGCACGTCGCCGCGCAGGGGGACAGTGCTTCCGTCCGGCTTGATCCAGACCCAGGAGTGGTTGTCCAGACCGCAGCCCAGGCGGACCTTTCCCTCGTTGACCTCGGGCTTCGCGTCCATGACCTCGAAGATGCGCTCCGCGCCGGCGAGGGCGCTGAGCAGCGCGGTGAGCTGCTGGCTGATGCCCTCCAGCGGGCGTCCGATCTGCCGCGCGTAGAGCAGGTAGGCGCCGAGGCCGCCGATGTCGAAGCCCCGCACCAGCGCCAGCAGGCCGCCGACCACCGCCGTGACCGCGTAGCCGATGGAGTTCAGGTTCGCGCTGACCGGGAAGATCGCGCCGGAGTAAAAGGCCGCGTCCGTCGCCGCGTCCCGGTAGGCCTGGTTCAGCTCGTCGAATTCGGAGATCGCCTCATCCTCATGGGTGAAGGCCTTGACGACCTTCAGGCCTTCGATGACCTCCTGGATCTCGCCGTTGACCTGGCCAAGCGCCGCCTGCTGGCGGCGGAAATGCTTCCGGCTGCGTCCGCCCAGGACCTTGAAGCTGAGCATGTTGAGCGCGAGCATGACCGCCGTGATGAGGAACAGGATCGGGCTCGTGAACAGCATGACGGCCACGTAGCCGACGAACAGCAGGGTGTTGCTGACAAGGTTGACGAAGCTCTGCTCCATCGCGAAGGAAACGCTGTCCGCGTCGTTCGTGAAGCGGCTCATCAGCTCGCCGTGGGTGTGCTGGTCGAAGTAAGACAGGGGCAGGCTCTCCAGCGCGTTGAACAGGTCGCGCCGCAGATGGTTCGCGGCGTTCTGGGCCAGCCGCGCCATCAGATTCGCCTGCGCGTAGGTCGCGGCGCTGCCGCAGACGTAGAGCCCGAACAGGAGCAGGCAGGATCGCAGCAGGGAAGCCAGCTTCTCGCTCACGGCGGCGTCGGAGACCAGGCCGTTCAGCATCGGGCGCAGCAGATAGGTCCCGCCGACGGAGGCCAGCGTGTCCACGAGCAGACAGGCAAACACCAGAACGAGGATCCCCTTGCGTGCGGTCAGGTATTTGAGCAGGCGAAGGACGGTCTGCTTCGTGTTCTTCGGCTTCTGGAAGCCGCCGTGCCGGGGGCCGCCGCCACCGCCTTTGGTTTCGGCGGTTTTGAACTTTTGCTTTTTCGGCTCGTTCATTCGCTGATCGCCCCCTCCCGCTGAGAATTGCAGATCTCCTGGTAGACCGCGCAGCTTTCTACCAGCTCCTCATGGGTGCCGAGACCGCAGACGTGGTCGTCCTCCAGTACCACGATCTTGTCGGCATAGCGCACCGAGGAGATGCGCTGGGCGATGATGATGACGGTGGTATCCTTCAGATTTTCGGAGAAGCTCTTGCGGATCGCGGCCTCCGTCGCGCTGTCCACCGCGCTGGTGGAGTCGTCCAGGATCAGAATGGAGGGATGTCGCAGCATGGCCCGCGCGATGCAGAGGCGCTGCTTCTGCCCGCCGGAGACGTTCACGCCGCCCTGCTCGATCTCGGTGTCGAAGCCCTCCGGCCGCGCCATGATGAAGTCGTAGGCCTGCGCGTCCCGCGCGGCCCGTTCGATCTCGGCGTCGGTGGCGTCGGGCTTGCCCCAGAGCAGGTTTTCCTTCATCGTTCCGGTGAACAGGACGTTCTTTTGCAGCACCATGCCGATGCGCTCACGCAGAGCGTGGATCGGATAGTCCCGCACGTCCACGCCGTCCACCAGCACCTGACCGTCGGTCACGTCGTAAAAGCGGGGGATCAGGTTCACCAGGGAGCTCTTCCCGACGCCGGTGCCGCCGACGATGGCGACGAACTCGCCCGGCTCGATCGTCAGGTCGATCTTGTGCAGCACGTCGTCGCCGCTGCCGGACGCGTCGTACTTGAAGCTGACACCGCGGAACTCCACCTTCCCCCGCGCTTCGGGGAGCTCGGCGGGCACGGCGGGATCGCTGAGGTTCGGCTCATGCTCCAAGACCTCGTTGATACGGTCCGCGCTGGCCCGGGCACGGGTCAGGGTCAGCAGCGTGAAGGCCAGCATCATCACGCTCATGAGGATGTTCGTGATGTAACTGATGAAGGAGTACAGCTCGCCGGTCAGCAGCGTCCCGTGGATCACGAAGCGCCCGCCGATGTACAGCACCAGCACGAGCGAGACGTTGAAGGAGAGCATCATGATCGGCTGCATCAGAACGACGGTGGTGACGGCCTTGATGCCCGCGTCGCGCAGCTCGTCGTTGCTGCGGGCGAACTTGGTCTTTTCATATCCCTCGCGCACGAAGGCCTTGACCACGCGGATCGCGATCAGGTTCTCCTGTACGGAGTTGTTCAGCCCGTCGATCCGCTTCTGGAAGGTTTCAAACAGCTTATGGGCCGCCCGCATGATCATCGCGATGCCGAAGGCCATCAGCGGTACGACGACGAACAGCACGATGGTCAGCTTCGCGTTGATCGAGAAGCAGATCACCAGCGCCACGATCATCATCACCGGCGCGCGCACCAGCATCCGCAGGCCCATGTTGAAGGTCTGCTGGATGTTGTTCACGTCGTTGGTCAGACGGGTGATGAGGGAGGCGGAGGAGAACTGGTCGATGTCCGCGAAGGAGAACTCCTGCGTCCGGTTGAACAGCGCCCGGCGGAGGTTGTAGCCGAGGCCCTGGCTGGCGACCGCGCCGAAGCGGAAGCTCAGCACGCCCACCAGAATGCTCAGCAGCGCCAGTGTGACCATGATGATCCCAATGGCGAGGATGTAGTTGAAGCCGTCGCGTCCCATCAGGTCCGTGACGCCGAGGGCCCGCAGCGGCGCGGCCAGGTTCTCGTTTGGAGCCGCGTCGTGGTTGATGCCCACGTCGATGACCTCGCTCATCAGCCGGGGGAGGATGAGCTGGAACACCGTCTCGAAGAACATCAGCAGCGGCGCCAGGATCGCCGCAGCGCCGTAGCCGCGGACGTAGCGTAACAGTTTGCGCATCTTGCCTGAATCACTTCCAATTCCAAAAAAATAACTCTTTTATTTTAATCTGCTAAAGAATGGAAGTCAAGCGGGCGGCGGACAATTCATAGTTCGTTCATATTTTAAATAGACTTGACACTTTATGTGCGAGGGGTATACAATAAAGCGTTATCATACCCGGGGAGGGATACCATGAACGAACAAGAGGAACGCGGATTGGATATGCAGAAGCCCGTCGCGCCGGACGCCGCGCCGCCGGAGACCGTGCAGCCGGAGCCGGAAACGGCGCCGGAGACGCCTTCCGAAGAGACCGATCGGAGCCCGGTGGAGAAGGTCCCCGGTGAAGGGGCCTTTGAATGGGTGCAGAGCATCGTGTCCGCGCTGGTGGTGTGCATCCTGATCTTTGTCTTTCTCTGCCGCACGGTGGGCGTCGTCGGCCCCAGTATGCAGAACACGCTGGTGGAGGGCGACCGCCTGATCGTCAGCAATTTCCTGTACACGCCCAAATACGGCGACATCGTCGTGTTCCGCAAGACCAGCTTCAAGAACGACGCGATCATCAAGCGCGTGATCGCCACCGAGGGGCAGATCGTGGACATCGACTTTTACGAGGGCGTGGTCTACGTGGACGGCGTGGCTCTGGACGAGCCTTATACCGCCTCGCCGACCTACGATCCCGAGGATTTCTCCGGCCCGGTCGAGGTGCCGGAGGGCTGCATCTTCGTGATGGGCGACAACCGCAACCACTCCACCGACAGCCGCGACGGGCGGATCAGCTGCGTGGACACGCGCTGCGTGATCGGCAAGGCCCTGTTCCGCATCACGCCGATCAGCAAGTTCGGCGGACTGTACTGAGCCATGGACGAGCGGCAATACCAGAAGCTGGCGATCCAGTGGTTCCCGGGGCACATGACAAAAGCCCAGCGGGACATGAAGGAGAGCATGAAGCTCGTGGACGCTGTCTGCGAGGTGCTCGACGCCCGCATCCCCAATTCCAGCCGGAACCCGGACGTGGCGGAGCTGGCAGGGGAGAAGCCCCGGCTGCTGCTGCTGAACCGCTGCGACCTGGCGGACCCGGCGGTCACGGCCCGCTGGCGCATATACTTCCGCGAGCTGGGCCTGCAGGTCCTGGAGACCGACGCCCGGAGCGGAAAGGGCGTGCGTGAGCTGCCAAACGCGCTGCGGACGCTGTTGAAGGACACCCTCGCCGCCCGCGCGGAGAAGGGGCAGGGGAGCCGCCCGCTGCGGGCCATGGTGGTCGGCGTGCCGAACGTCGGCAAGAGCACCCTGATCAACCGTCTGGCGGGCCGCAAGGCCGCCGTCGCCGGGGACAAGCCCGGCGTCACACGCGGAAAGCAGTGGATCCGCATCGACGCGGGGCTGGAGCTGCTGGACACCCCCGGCATCCTCTGGCCGAAATTCGAGTCCCAGGCGGTGGGAGAGGCCCTGGCCCTCACTCGGGCCATCAAGACCGAGGTCTTTGACCAGGAGGCCCTGGCCGTGAATTTTCTGGTCCGGCTGCGGGAAACACGCCCGGAATTGATCCGGGAGCGATACAAATTCGACCCGGACCCGGAGCTGAACGGCTACGAGCTGCTGGAACAGACCGCGAAAAAGCGAGGCATGCTGATCTCCGGCGGCGAGCCGAACACGGAGCGCATGGCCGCCGCGCTGCTGAACGAGTACCATGAAGGAAAATTGGGCAGAATCAGCCTGGAAACGCCAAATCAGTGAATAGTGAATAGTTAATAGTGAATAGTTGAGGGATCGCCTTCGGCGATAAATTTAAAATAGTCGCTAAGCGATCCCACAACTATTCGCTAACCGCTAATCACTATTCGCTCTGACAAGAGGAACGGAACGATGGATTGGACGACTGAACAAGACCTGCCGCCCCTGACCTGCGGCGTGGACGAGGCTGGCCGCGGTCCCCTGGCCGGGCCGGTGTGCGCGGCGGCGGTGATCCTGCCGCGGGGGCTGATGATCGCGGGATTGGACGACTCCAAGAAGCTGACGGAAAAACGGCGTGAGGCGCTGTTCGACGAGATCGTGGAGGGGGCCGCCAGCTTTGGGATCGCCTTTGCCACGGTGGAGGAGATCGAGGCGCTGAACATCCTGAACGCCACCTATCTGGCGATGAACCGGGCGATCGCGCTGCTGGACCCGCAGCCGGAGCTGGCGCTGATCGACGGCAACCGGAACGCCGGGATCGAGCTTGCGAGCCGCTGCGTCGTCCATGGGGACAGCCTCTGTCCCTCCATCGCCGCCGCGTCGATCCTCGCCAAGGTGACGAGGGACCGCTATATGATGGATCAGGCGGAGCTTTATCCGGGCTATGGCTTCGAGCGGCACAAGGGCTACGGCACCGCGGCCCACTACGCCGCGATCCGGGAAAAAGGTCCCAGCCCGATCCACCGCATGAGCTTTTTGAAGAAGCTCCATTGACATGAACGGCGCGGAAAAGAAGCTGATCGGCCGCCGGGGCGAGCTGCTGGCGGCGGAGTATTTGAAAAACAAGCGTTATCAGATCGTCGGGATGAACTATTCCTGCCGCCTCGGGGAGCTGGACGTGATCGCCGAGAATCGGGACTACGTCGCCTTCGTCGAGGTCAAGACCCGCAAAAACGCGGATTTCGCAAAGGCGCGGGAGGCGGTCACGCCGTCCAAGCAGCGCCGCCTGATTGCCGCGGCCCAGCTCTGGCTCCAGCAGAACCCGACGGACAAGCAGCCGCGCTTCGACGTGATCGAGGTCTACACCGAAGAGGGCCCCAAGCCGCGCTTCGTCCACCTGGAAAACGCCTTCGGCACGGACTGGTGACGGCACTGCGGCGCTGAACGCCAGGCCTGGCGCAGTTTTTTTGGATGAACCTATGGTTTTCCGTAGGGACGGCATTTTGCCGTCCGCTTACCCGACGCGCTCCGTAGGGCGCGATGCCCACATCGCGCCGCCGCCCCGCGCATAGCGCGGGACGGAATGAGAGGTCGAAATGCGTCGGAACGCGGAGCAATCAGGGGGATCGCTCCCTACGGTGTCGGTGGAGATCGTTCCGGCGGACGGCTGAGAGCCGTCCCTACAATTGAACGAATCACATACGTAACCGCAAACTTCTAAAAGGAGATGCCATCCATGAAGTATTTCAGCACGAGAAATGAGAAATTGCGCGTCAGCGCGGCGGAGGCCATCGCGACGGGCCTGGCCCCGGACGGCGGTTTGTTCGTCCCGGAATCCATCCCCACCGTCAGCGGCGAGGAGCTGCGCGCGCTTTTGAGCATGGACTACCGCGCCCGCGCCGTGAATATCATGAGCCGCTTCCTCGACGAGTTCACCGCCGAGGAGCTGCGCGGGATCGTGGACGCGGCCTACGGCGACAACTTCGACGATCCCGCCGTCGCGCCGCTGCGGAAGCTCGACGATTCCACCGCCTATCTGGAGCTCTGGCACGGCCCGACCTGCGCCTTCAAGGACATGGCGCTCCAGATCCTGCCCCTGCTGCTGACCGCCAGCCTCCGCAAGACTGGCGAGGACCGCGGCGTCTGCATCCTGGTCGCCACCTCCGGCGACACCGGCAAGGCGGCGCTCGAGGGCTTCCGCGACGTGGACGGCACCCGCATCTTCGTCTTTTACCCGGACGGCGGCGTGTCCCGCATCCAGCGCCTGCAGATGGTGACCCAGGCCGGGCAGAACGTCGGCGTCTGCGCCGTGCGCGGCAATTTCGACGACGCGCAGACCGGCGTCAAGCGCATCTTCGGCGACGCGGACTTCGCCAAAACCCTCTCGGAGCGCGGCTGGTTCCTGTCCTCCGCCAACTCCATCAACTGGGGCCGCCTGCTGCCGCAGATCGTCTATTACTTCTCCGCCTATCTGGATCACGTCAAGCAGGGTGGGATCGAGCTGGGCGACAGGCTGAACTTCTGCGTCCCCACCGGAAACTTCGGCAACATCCTCGCGGGCTATTACGCGAAGCGCATGGGCCTGCCCGTAGGCCGTTTCCTCTGCGCGTCCAACGCGAACAACGTGCTGACCGAGTTCCTGGAGACAGGCGTCTACAACAAGAACCGGCCCTTCCACACCACCGCGTCCCCGAGCATGGACATCCTTGTCAGCAGCAACCTCGAGCGTCTGCTCTACCTGCTGACCGGGGAAGAAAAGACCCGCGACTATATGGCGAAGCTGAACGCGGAGGGACGGTACGCCGTCGGCGCTGACACGCTGGAGAAGCTGAAAGAGACCTTCTCCGCGGGTTTCTGCGACGATCCCGCGACGCTGGACACCATCGGAAAGGTGTTCCAGGAGCACGGCTATCTGATGGATACCCACACCGCCGTCGCCGCCAAGGTTCTCGCCGATTACCGGGCAAAGACCGGGGATAGAACGAATACCGTCGTGGTCTCCACCGCCAGCCCCTTCAAGTTCGCCGCCGACGTGCTCCGCGCGCTGGACCAGCCCGCCGCCGACGAGCCGCTGAGCGCCCTCGCCGCCGTCGGCGGCATGCCCGTCCCGAAGCCTCTGAGCGGGCTGGACGAGCGCACCGTCCGCTTCCCCGAGGTCGCGGAGAAGGCCGACATGCGCGCGGTGGTCGATGGTTTTTTGGCAAAATGACGCTGTAGGGGCCGCCGCCCTCGGCAGCCCGTATTCCCGTTTGCCCTCGGCGAACGGGCGGGCGGCTCAGGGGAGCCGCCCCTACGCGATCGCAATGACCCGGGAGGTGAAGGTATGAGCCTCTACGCGATCGGCGACACCCACCTGGCGTTGGGCTGCGACAAGCGGATGGACGTGTTCGGCGGGCGCTGGGAGAACTACGTTGAGAAGCTGCGGGAGGGTTTTTCCACCTTGAAGCCGGAGGACCTGACCGTGCTCTGCGGCGATCTGAGCTGGGGCATGAGCCTCGCCCAGGCGCGGGAAGATTTCCGATTCCTGCACGAGCTGCCGGGCCGCAAGCTGATCGTCAAGGGCAACCACGACTACTGGTGGACCACCGCGACCCAGGCCTATCGCTTTTTTGCCGAAAACGGGATCGATACGCTGGACGTTTTAAATAACAACTGCTGGTTCTACGGCGACGTGGCCCTCTGCGGGACCCGGGGCTGGTTCTACGAGGAGGCCCGGGGCGACGAGCACGACAAAAAGATGCTGTCCCGGGAGGTCCTCAGGCTGGAGACCAGCCTGAAGGCGGCGGGGGAGCGGGAGAAGTACGTCTTTCTCCACTACCCGCCCAAGCTCCGAAACTATGAGTGCACGGAGCTGCTCGACCTGATGGCCGCCTACGGCGTCACGCGCTGCTGCTACGGACACCTGCACGGCGGCGGGCGGGCGCTGGCCTACGAGGGGGAATACCGGGGCATCCGCTTCGATCTCGTCAGCGCCGACCAGCTCAGCTTTATCCCGCTGCGGCTGCTGTAACGCGCCGCGGAAAATAATGTTTGCATTTTCCAGTTTACTCTGATATACTATACTGCGCTGTTTTATCAGAACAAGCATCCAATAGAGAAAGTCAGCCACGCTGATGGAATATGAGGAGGAACCCCATGGACACCAAGAACATCGAGAGAAAAGACGGCAAGCTCAGCTTTCAGGTCGAGGTCGACCCCGCCCGCTTTGAGCAGGAGATCAACAAGGCTTACCTGAAAAACCGGAAGAGCATCATGATCCCCGGCTTCCGCAAGGGCAAGGCCCCGCGCAAGCTGATCGAGAGCATGTACGGCGAGGGCATCTTCTATGAAGACGCGATGGAGGGCATCGCGCTGGAGTGCTTCCAGGCCGGTCTGGCGGAAGCCGGCGACCGCACGGTCGGCGACCCCGCGATCACCGATTATCAGGTCGGCGACGACAAGGGCCTGACCATCCGCTTCGAGATCGACCTCTATCCCGAGGTGACCCTGGGTGAATACAAGGGCCTGAGCGCCTACAAGCCGCCCGTCGAGGTAACGGACGCGCAGGTGGACGCCGAGCTGGAATCCATCCGCAAGCGCAACGCCCGCATCGTCTCCGTCGAGCGCGAGGCGCAGAACGGCGACACCGTCATCATCGACTTCGAGGGCTTCCTGAACGGCAAGGCCTTCGACGGCGGCAAGGGCAAGGACCACAAGCTGAAGCTCGGCTCCGGCAGCTTCGTCCCCGGCTTCGAGGACGGCCTGGTCGGTGTGAAGGCCGGCGAGAGCCGCGATCTGCCCATCACCTTCCCGCAGGACTACGTGGAGGATCTGGCCGGTAAGGACGTGATCTTCAAGGTCCAGGTCAAGGAGGTCCAGGAGGAGCAGCTCGCCGAGCTGGACGACGATTTCGCCCAGGACGTCAGCGAGTTCGACACCCTGGCCGAGTACAAGGAGTCCATCCGCGCCGACCTGACGAAGAAGGCCGAGGAGAAGAGCCTGACCGCCTTCCGCACCGCGCTGCAGGCCAAGGCCGCCGAGGGCGCCGAGGTCAAGATCCCCGCCGTGATGACCGACCGCCGCGTGGACGGCATCGTGGAGGAGTACTCCCGCACCATGAGCATGCAGGGCTACACCCTGGATCAGTACCTGGCGATGATGAACATGAACGAGGCGGGCTTCCGTCAGTTCATGCGTCCCGCCGCCACGGAGGAGATCAAGGGCGAGCTGGTCCTGGAGAAGATCGCCGAGGTCGAGGGCATCCAGCCCACCGAGGAGGAGATCGAGGAGGAGTACAAGAAGTCCGCCGAGCGCTACGGCATGGAGCTGGACTACCTCAAGAGCGTCCTGAAGCGCGAGCTGGTCGTCGGCCAGCTCACCCGCGAGAAGGCCGGTGAGTTCCTCGTCGCCAACGGCATCGCCACCGACAAGGAAGAGGAGAAGGGCGAGGAGCCCGCCGCTGAGACCGAGGCGAAGCCGGAAGCCGAGGCGGAAGTTACCGAGTGAATAGGGAATAGTTGAGGTTGAATACTATGAGTTTAGTCCCGTATGTCGTGGAGCAGACCAGCCGCGGGGAGCGGTCCTATGACATTTTCTCCCGCCTGCTGAATGACCGGATCGTGATGCTCAGCGAGGAGATCAACGACGTGACCGCCAGCCTGATCGTGGCCCAGCTCCTGTACCTGGAGGCCCAGGACCCCGACAAGGACATCCAGTTCTACATCAACTCCCCCGGCGGCAGCATCACCAGCGGCATGGCAATCTATGACACCATGCAGTATATCAAGTGCGACGTGAGCACGATCTGCATCGGCATGGCGGCCAGCATGGGCGCGTTCCTGCTGTCGAGCGGCGCGAAGGGCAAGCGCATCGCCCTGCCCAACGCGGAGATCATGATCCACCAGCCCCTGGGCGGTTTCCAGGGCCAGGCGACGGACATCGAGATCCACGCCCAGCGCATTTTGCAGATCAAGGAAAAGCTGAACGGCATCCTGGCCGAGAACACCGGCAAGCCCATCGAGATCATCCGGGCCGATACCGAGCGCGACAACTTCATGACCGCGGAGCAGGCGAAGGACTACGGCCTGATCGACAAGGTCATTTTCCACCGCTGAGCGCGGTATGATGCAGAACAGACAAGGGACGCGCCAAGCGTCCCTTGCGAGACTGTCGACAAAGTCGACAGTCTCGAATGATTTGAACGTCAAGGGGGACTCCCGTCCCCCTTAACAATCCCCCTTGCGAGTTTTTCGCTTGGAAAAACCATTTGTCTACAGTCTGACAAGGGACGCGCCAAGCGTCCCTTGCCTGTATCAGTAATATGAAGATTTGAAAAGGAAATCCGACGATTATGGCAAGAAATGACGGTGGCAAGCCCACCATCCGCTGCTCCTTCTGCGGCAAGCCCCAGGCGGAGGTCAACCGGCTGATCGCCGGAAACGGCGCGTATATCTGCGACGACTGCGTGCGGCTGTGCATGGGGATCGTGGACGAGAACTATATGGGGGAGAACTATCCCGGGGCCTCCCACGGAGATCCATCGGACATGCTGCCCTCCGACCTGCCCAAGCCCACCGAGATCCGCGCGGTGCTCGACGACTACATCGTCGGCCAGGAGCGGGCGAAGGTGGCGCTGTCCGTGGCGGTCTACAACCACTATAAGCGCATCTTCCATGGCTTCCAGGACAGCGATGTGCAGCTCCAGAAGAGCAACATCCTGCTGATCGGCCCGACGGGCAGCGGCAAGACCCTCTTCGCGCAGACCATGGCGAAGCTGCTGGACGTGCCCTTTGCGATCGCGGACGCGACGACCCTGACCGAAGCCGGCTACGTGGGCGAGGACGTGGAAAACATCCTGCTGCGCCTTCTGCAGGCGGCGGACTTCGACGTGGCGGCGGCGGAGCGCGGCATCATCTATATCGACGAGCTGGACAAGATCAGCCGCAAGAGCGAGAACACCTCGATCACCCGCGACGTGTCCGGCGAGGGCGTCCAGCAGGCGCTTCTGAAGATCCTGGAGGGGACCGTCGCCTCCGTCCCGCCCCAGGGTGGGCGCAAGCACCCTCATCAGGAATTCATCCACATCGACACGACCAACATCATGTTCATCTGCGGCGGCGCCTTCGACGGGATCGAGAAGATCATCGAACAGCGCCTGGACCGCAAGAGCATGGGCTTCGGCGCGGAGATCAAGAGCGCGAAGGACCGCAACGTGGGCGAGATCATGCAGCACGTGCAGCAGCACGACATCCTCCGCTTCGGCATCATCCCGGAGCTGATCGGCCGCCTGCCGGTGATCTGCCCGCTCAACTCCCTGAGCCGGGAGGACCTGGTCCACATCCTGACCGAGCCGAAGAACGCGCTGACGAAGCAGTACAAGGCCCTGATGGAGATGGACAACGTGGAGCTGGTTTTCGAGGCCGAGGCCCTGGGCGCGATCGCGGACAAGGCCATCGCGATGGAGATCGGCGCGCGCGGCCTGCGCAGCGTGATGGAGAACGTCATGACCCGCGTCATGTACGAGGTCCCCAGCGACCCGCGCATCCGCAAGGTCATCATCACCGCCGACTGCATCCGGAACGGCACCGAGCCGGAAATCATTCGCAATTAAAGGGATAAGGGAAAAGGGATAAGGGATAAGGCAGCGTTCCCATCCGCACTCCTTTTCCCTTATCCCTTATCCCTTTTCCCTTGGAGGTACCCTATGAACGAACAGACAAAACTAATGCCCCTCCTGCCCCTGCGCGGGGTGACCGCCTTTCCGAACGTGCTGCTGGGCTTCGACGTCGAGCGGCCGATCTCGGTGGCTGCGCTGAACGCCGCGCTGGGGGAGAATCAGGAGATCGTGCTCGTCACCCAGTCGGACATCGCGGCGAACCTGCCCCACGCGAACGAGCTGTACGCGATCGGGACGGTCTGCAACGTCCGGCAGCTTTTACGCGTTCCCGGCGGGGCGGTCAAGGTGATGGTGGAGGGCCAGTATCGCGCCCGGCTGCACAGCGTGAAGGAGGGCACGCCCTACTACAGCGCCGAGGTCGAGCGCATCCAGGAGCCGACGCCCCGCGTGAACGCCGCGAAGCGCGAGGCGATGATCCGCCACTGCGTTTCCATGTTCGAGGAATACTGCGAGCTGACGGAGATGGCGATCCCGGAGCGCGTCCTTCTGCTGGTGAACAGCGAGGACATGGGCTTCGTCGCGGACTTCGTCGCGCAATATACGCTCAGCAGCTTTGAGCGGAAGCAGCAGGTCCTGGAGACCGCCCACCCGGCGAAGCGTCTGGAGCTGGTGACGCACCTGCTGGCGCAGGAGATCGAGATCCAGACCATGGAAAAGGAGCTGGACGAGAACACCCGGCACGAGCTGGACCGTGCCCAGAGGGACTATTACCTCCGCGAACAGCTCCGCTTGATCCGGCAGGAGCTGGGGGAGGGCGAGGACCAGCCCGAGGAGCTGGAGGAGTACCGGCGCAAGATCCACGCGCTGCGCCTTTCCCGCGAAAGCGAAGAGCGCTTGATGAAGGAAGTAGCCCGCCTCGCGAAGCAGCCCTTCGGCAGCAGCGAGGGCGCGGTCCTGCGCGGTTATCTGGACACGGTGCTGGAGCTGCCCTGGAACAAGCGCACCCGGGACGTGGTGGACGTGCTCAAGGCAAAAAAGATCCTCGACGAGGACCATTACGGGCTGGAAAAGGTCAAGGACCGGATCATTGAATATCTGGCGGTCCGCCAGCTCGCGCCGGGCCTGAAGGGCGGCGTGCTCTGCCTGGTCGGGCCTCCGGGCGTCGGCAAGACGAGCATCGCCATGAGCGTCGCCCGCGCTACGGGCCGCAAGCTGGCCCGCATCTCCCTGGGCGGCGTCCACGACGAGGCGGAGATCCGCGGCCACCGAAAGACCTACGTGGGCGCGATGCCGGGCCGCATTCTGGACGGCCTGCGCCAGGCCGGGAGCATGAACCCGGTCATGGTGCTCGACGAGATCGACAAGCTGGGCAGCGACTTCCGCGGGGACCCCTCCGCCGCGCTGCTGGAAGCCCTGGACGGGGAGCAGAACTCCGCCTTCCGGGACCACTTCCTGGAGATCCCCGTGGACCTCAGCGAGGTATTCTTCATCACCACCGCGAACACGTCGGACACGATCCCCCGCGCCCTGCTGGACCGCATGGAGGTGATCCAGCTCGGCAGCTACACCGACGAGGAAAAGCTGCACATCGCGCGGGACCACCTGCTGCCCAAGCAGCGGAAAAAGCACGGCCTGAAGGCGACGGCCCTGAAGCTGAGCGACGACGCGCTGCGGGAACTCATCGCGGACTACACCCGCGAGAGCGGCGTCCGCATTCTGGAACGGGAGCTGGCCTCCCTCTGCCGCAAGACCGCGCGCCAGATCGCGGAAGGGGAGCGCAAGAGCGTATCCCTGCGTGCGGGACAGCTCGCGCCGTATCTCGGCGCGCCGAAGTACCGCGACAGCCGCATGAGAGAGCGGGACGAGGTGGGCCTGGTCCATGGTCTCGCCTGGACCCAGGTGGGCGGCGAGGTACTGGACGTGGAGGTCAGCGTTCTCCCCGGCAGCGGCAAGCTGGAGCTGACCGGCAACCTCGGCGACGTGATGAAGGAGTCCGCCCGGGCCGCTGTGAGCTATATCCGCTCCCGCTGTGCCTCCCTGGGCGTGGACCCGGAATTTTATAAGAATAGCGATATCCACGTCCATTTCCCCGAGGGCGCGGTCCCGAAGGACGGCCCCAGCGCGGGCATTACGATCACGGTGGCCGTGATCAGCGCCCTGACCGGGCTGCCGGTCCGCCGCGATATCGCGATGACCGGCGAGATCAGCCTCCGCGGGCGGGTCATGCCCATCGGCGGGCTGCGGGAAAAGACCATGGCCGCGCTGCGGCTCGGCATCCACACGGTCATCATCCCCGCCGACAACGAAAAGGATCTGGAGGAGATCGACCCGCTGGTGCGCCAGGCGCTGAACTTCATCACCACGGACCACGTGGACAAGATCCTGGACACCGTGCTGGTACGTGAGCTGCCGGAAGACGTGACTCCGGTGCTGCTCCCGGAAAAGACGCGGGGCGTGCGCAGCCGCGTCTGCCAGTGATGAGTTGATAGTTGTTAGTTGTTAGTTGTTAGTGATCAGTGGTTAGTGGCATGAATCTTAACAATGTGGAATTTGTGAAATCGGCGGCCAAACCCTCCGATTTCGTGCGGGACGAGCGGCCTGCCATCGTCTTTGCGGGCAAGAGCAACGTCGGGAAGAGCTCGGTCATCAACCGCCTTCTGAATCGGAAGAACTTCGCCCGCGTCGGCGCGCAGCCGGGCAAGACCGTCCACGTCAATTATTTCCTGATCGACAAAAGCGCCTGGTTCGTGGACCTGCCCGGCTACGGCTACGCGAAGGTCAGCGAGAGCGAACGGGAGCGCTGGGCGAAGCTGATGGAGGACTTTTTCTCCGATCCGAACAGGATCTCCCTCGGCATCTTCCTGGTGGACGCCCGTCACAAGCCCACCGCCAACGACCTGACGATGGCGGAATGGTTTCAAAGCAGCGGCCGTCCCTACGTCGTCGTCGCGAACAAGGCGGACAAGCTGAAGGCGAGCGAGCGGGAGCCGAACCTCCGTTTCATCCGCGAAACGCTCCGGCTTCCTGAAAATATCCCCGTGATCCTGTTCTCGGCGGAAAAGGGAACGGGAAAGGACGAGCTGCTGAAGCAGATCGGCAGCGTGAGACCGCTATGAATTCTCTGCAAACCTTTTGGAACGGTCTCGACTGGTCCGTTTTGACGAACATGCTGCTGCGGGTGATCCCGGCGCTGCTGTGCATCACCCTTCACGAGCTCTGTCACGGGCTGACGGCCTGCTGGCTTGGGGACGACACCGCGAAGCGGGCGGGGCGGCTGAGCCTGAACCCGATCCGGCACTTCGACCCATTGGGGACCTTGATGATGATCACCTTCGGCTTCGGCTGGGCCAAGCCGGTACCGGTGAACATGTATAAATTTAAGAACCCCAAGGCGGGCATGGCGATCACCGCTGCGGCGGGCCCCCTGAGCAATCTGCTTCTGACGCTGCTGACGCTGTTTCTCTACGGCCTTTTCTACGTACCTGTGGCCCGCGCATATACCGGACTGGGCATTTTCCTGCTGAGGACGATCTACAGTACGGCGACGCTCTCCCTGGCTCTGGCGGTGTTCAACGTACTGCCGATCTCTCCGCTGGACGGGAGCAAGGTGGCCTTCGCCTTTCTCGGCGACAGCGCCTACGCCAAGCTGATGCGTTATGAGCGTTATGGAATCGTGCTCCTGATCGCGCTCTCCTTCACCGGGATCCTGGGCGGACCGCTGTCCGCCGTTATCGACTGGTGCATGGACTGTCTGAAACCCGTTATCACGCTGGGCTATCAGCTCAGTGGGCGACTCTTTTAACAGGACGATTTGACAATGCAAGACGAACCGACCTTTCATCTGGAGGGCGTCCTTCGGAATCGGGAGGAGCTGGGCGATTTTGAAGGCCCGCTGAACCTGATCCTGATGCTCCTGAGCAAAAACAAAATCGAGATCCGCGACATCCAGATCTCCGAGATCCTGGAACAGTATCTGGAATATCTGGACCGGATGAAGGCGATGGACCTGGAGATCGCCAGCGAGTTCGTCCAGATGGCGGCGCATCTGCTCTACATCAAGACCCGGATGCTGTTGACCGGGGACGAGGAGGCCGCCGACGAGCTGGAGCTGCTGATGCGCTCCCTGGAGCAGCTCAAGGCCAGGGACAGCTATCTCGCGATCAAGGAGACCCTCCCGGAGCTGAACCGCCGCGCGATCCAGGGCATGCAGGTCATAACCAAGCTGCCGGAGCCTCTGCCCGCGGAGCGGGAATACCGCTACCGGCACGAGACCTGGGAGCTGCTGAGCGCGCTGGCGACGGCGCTGCGCCGCGCGCCCGCCGCCGAGGAGGAGACGGAGGAGCAGCGGGCCCGGCAGCGCCGCAGCCTGCTCCCGAAGCGGATCGTCTACCCCGTGCGGGAGAAGAGCCGCGAGCTGCTGCTTCGTCTGAGCACGGAGGAGGCGGTCAGCCTGAGCCGTCTGTATCGCGAAAGCGAGAGCCGCAGTGAGATCGTCGCGACCTTCCTCTCGATCCTGGAGCTGTGCTCCCTCGGTCACACGCGGATGGTCCGGGACGAGGACGAGGAGATCGTCGTCCGCTTCTGCGGCGGAGACATGGAGGAGATCCTGGCCTCCATTCAGGAATAATCTAGACAAAGGACAGGGATACTTGATCTATGGAACAGTTGGACGTGACGGCGGCGATCGAGGCGATCTTGTTCGCCGCGGGGGAACCGGTCCCGGCTGCGCGGATCGCGCAGGTGCTGGGCGTGGACGAGCTGGCGGTCTGGCAGGCGGCGGAATCTCTGCGTCTGGACTATGAGAAACGGGGGAGCGGTATCCGCATGCTCCGCCTGGATCAAAAGCTGCAGCTCTGCTCCGCCCCGGCCTATTCCACGGTCATCACCCACGCGCTGGAGACCCGCCGCCCGCCGCGCCTGAGCCCCGCGGCGCTGGAGGCCCTGGCCGTCGTCGCCTACTTCCAGCCGGTGACCCGCGCCTACGTCGACGCGGTGCGCGGAGTGGACAGCTCCTATACCGTGGGCGTGCTGCTGGAACGCGGGCTGATCGAGCCGGTGGGCAAGCTGGACGCCCCCGGGCGCCCGACGCTCTACGGCACCGGCGACGCCTTTCTCCGCACGATGGGTCTCACAAGTCTGGACGAGCTTCCCACGCTCCCCGACACCGGCACCGACGAGGGCATCATCGCCCTGCAGAACAAGATCGACGCGCTGAAGGCCGGAGAGCTGGAGGGGCAGATGGTAATCGCGGAAAAGAATTGATTCTTATCCCGGTTTTTTGCATTGGGGGTGGTGTTCTGGTCTGGATCATTATACTGGTTGTGCTTGCGCTGATTCTGCTTACGCCCCTGGGCGTGGACCTGTCGTATTTTGAGGGGGTCTTTGCCTTGAAGGTCAAGGTGGGGCTGCTGCGCCTGACGCTGCTGCCCCGGAAGAAGAAGGAGGGCAAGCCGGAGAAGCCGAAGAAGCCCAAAAAGCCAAAGCCCGAAAAGGAAGAGGCGGAGGCCGGGGAGAAAAAGCCCTCCCGTTTCCCAAAGCTCACCCTCTCGGACGCCGTCGAGCTGCTGGGACTGGTGTTCAAGATGCTCGGGCGCTTCCGGCGCTTCCTCAGCATTGACCGGCTCACGCTGCACCTGGTCACGGGCGCGCCGGATCCCTTCAACGCGGTCCTGCTCTACGGGACGCTGAACGCCGCGCTGGGGGCGCTGTCTCCCGGCTTCCACAGGGCCTTCCGCGTGAAAAACGAGGACGTTCTCCTCGGCAGCGATCCGACGCCGGGCGCCTCCCTCGCCGCGGAGGGGCAGCTTGCCTTCACCTGGCGGATCTGGGCGCTGCTGCACAGCTTCAACTGCCTGCTCTTCGGCGCGCTGCGCTGGTATCTCAAAAAACGCCGCGAACAGAAACAAGCTATGAAAGAACAACCGCAACTGACGGAACAGAAAGGATAAGGAGCTATGGAAAACACGAACATCGGCAACCTGATGGAGACGACGATGAACAAGATGAAGGAGATCGTCAACGTGGACACCGTGGTGGGGACCCCGATCCAGACCCCGGACGGCGTGATGATCATCCCCGTGTCCCGCGTCAGCTACGCCTTCGCCTCCGGCGGCAGCGACTTCCGCGTGAAGGACAACTCCAACTTGGGCTTCGGCGGCGGAAACGGCGCGGGCGTTAAGGTGGAGCCCATCGGCTTTCTGGTTGTGCGCGAGGGCAGCGTCCGCATGATGAACGTCACGCCGCCCGCCAACGCCACCGTGGACCGCCTGATCGAGAAGGCCCCGGAGCTGATCGACACCGTAGAGGACCTGATCCGGAAGTTTACGAAGAAGGACGGGGAATAATCTGCAAAAGAAGAGGGAAACTAGTTAATAGTTAATAGTGAATAGGGAAGGTGTCGCTGCGCGACGTTATTATAATTGATCGCCGAAGGCGATCCCACAACTGTTCACTATTCACTATTCACTATTCACTTTCTCTGGGGGTGTCTGGATGCGAAAACGTACCGCGCTGCTGCTGCTCCTGGCGCTGCTGCTGCCCGCTCTGCCCGCCCGTGCCTTCCTCTCGACGGCGGGAGACCCGCCGCTGGTCAGCGCCCAGAGCGCCATCGTGTACGAGCCGCTGAGCGGAACGGTGCTGTTTGAGAAGGAACCCGACCTCCGGATGCTGATCGCCAGCACGACGAAGATCATGACGGCCATGATCGTCCTGGAGCACTGCGCGCTGAACGAGACCGTGACCGTCACGCCCGAGCACGCCTCGGTCGAGGGCTCGTCCATGTACCTGCGCGCCTATGAATATTACACCGTGGAGGACCTGCTCTACGGGCTGATGCTCGCCTCCGGCAACGACGCGGCGGCGGCCCTCGCCGACCACTGCGCCGGGAGCATGGAGGCTTTCGCAGCGCTGATGAACGAGAAGGCCGAGGCCCTGGGCCTGCAAAATTCCCATTTCGCGAATTCCCACGGCCTCGACGCCGAGGGACACTATTCCTGTGCCCGGGACCTCGCGCTGATCACGGCGGCAGCCATGGAAAACCCGACCTTCTGCCGCTTTTTCGCGACAAAGACGCGCCACGTCCACGGCTACGATCTCCAGAACCACAATCAGCTTTTATGGTCTCTTGACGGCTGTGTCGGCGGAAAGACCGGCTACACGAACGCGGCGGGGCGTATCCTCGTCTCCGCGACGGAGCGGGAGGGAATGCGGTTGATCGTCGTGACCCTCTGCGACCCCGACGACTGGACGGATCACAGGACTCTGGTGGAGAAGTGCTTTGCGGAGTATCGCCTCGTCCGGCTGCCGGAGGACCGCTGGGACCGGATCGAGACGGCCTCCGGCACACGGGAATACGTGCGGCTGCGCTGTGAACGGCCCGCCGTGCTCGTTCCACGGGATTGTGAGCTGCGCCTCAGGGTGTACCTGCCGCGCTTCGTGTTCGCGCCGGTCCAGGCTGGGGAGGTCGCGGGCACCGTGGAGCTGTACTGCGACGGAGCGCTTTTCCAAACGGTCGAGGTCTGCTACGGTGAGACCGTCGGACGGGACAGCGCTGTGGGCCTGACCGCCTGGGAGCGGTTCCAAAGAAGCTGGCTGCGGCCCGGAAGTAGTTAGGAGTTAGGAGCTGGAGCTATGCGGGAGCGGCTTCAAAAGATTATCAGCGCGGCGGGAATCTGTTCCCGCCGCGCTGCGGAGCGCTTGCTCACGGATGGCCGCGTGACGGTGAACGGCGCCGTTGCCTTGCTCGGACAGAGCGCCGACCCCGAAACGGACGATATCCGCGTGGACGGAACACCGCTCTCCGTGACCGACCGCCACCATTACATATTGCTGAACAAGCCCCGGGGCTATGTCACGACGCTCAGCGACGAAAAGGGGCGACGCACCGTGGCGGAGCTGGTCGCGGCCGTGCCCGCGCGGGTCTATCCGGTCGGGCGGCTGGACCTGAACAGCGACGGCCTGCTGCTGCTGACCGACGACGGGGCGCTGGCCCAGCGGCTCATGCACCCCTCCCACGCGGTAGACAAGGTTTACCGCACCCTCGTCGAGGGTGACATCGACACCGCGCTGCCCGTCCTCCGCGGGCCGATGACGATTGACGGGTATCCGATCCGGCCCGCCACGGTCCGCCGCGTCGGGGAGCGGACGCTGGAGATCACGATCCACGAGGGCAGAAACCGCCAGGTGCGGAAGATGTGCGCCGCCGCCGGCTTGAAGGTCCTGCGCCTGACCCGCGTCGCGGAGGGTCCGATCCGCCTGGGGACGCTGTCGCCGGGGAAGTGGCGGGAAATGACCGAAGAAGAGCGCCGCGCGCTGGGCGTGGAGCCGGAGAAAGAGAGGAAAGACGAATGAAACGAATGATGGTGCTCCTGCTGGCGCTGCTTTTGGCGTTCGGCGCCTCAGCGTGCGGTGCAAAAAGCGGAGAGCCGCGCCTTTCCGAAAAATAGGTGATGGAGATCCTGCACGAATACTATGAGACGGGAGGCTCGTTGAAACCCGGCTGGGCCGTGGAAGAGCAGCTGGGCCTGAGTTTTATCAGCTCGGATCCGGAAACATCATCCTGCCCGATCACCGCGAAGCTTCTGGAGGATTACGTTCAGACTTATTCCTATTATGAATTGGTGAAGTGCCTGGACGATCTCGGAAGGTATGTGAGCTTGTTCGCGGAGGATCTCGACGCAAATCAGTATGACAGAGCGCAGGAGATCACCTACTGTGACCGGATGACGGAGATCTACGGCTGGCTCAGGGAGCTGCAGCCGGATACGCAGATCGTGTTTGACGGCGCGGCCCTGGAATCCCTGCACGGGACAGAGGGCTACTACGGAGGCATGGCGGATACGGCGTCGGAAGAAAGCGTCCGGGGACGCTTTAACGTGGGGAGCGACAACCATATTGTCAGGGGGGAGAAATCGAAATATCAGGAAACCAAATATTACGGCGACTGGGCAGTCACGCATATCTGGGGCCACGAGTACGATGAGGGCGTTTACGGATGGCGGAACGGCGAATTCATCGACATCCCGGCCCACTGGGTCCCAATCGACTATTACGACATCGACTTTTGCGGGTGGAATCTGTTACATGGGTATGAGGAGTCTCCGGAGAACCTGTATCAGGTTTGGAATGCTGCCCTGACGCAGGAAAACGGGTATCGGAAATGCCTTGCGTTTTTCCTGCGGGAAGCCGCGTGTGCCGATCCTCTTTACGGGGAGGGGCACCGCTGGACGGTCATGGAGGCGGAGAGCGGCTGGCTTGATCTGTTTGAGGAAGACGGAAGCCTGCGGGCAGACCGACTTGGGACCGCGCGCAGTGAGCAGCTTGAGCAGGTAAAGAAGGAAGCGGAAGAGGCTAGAAAGCTTGCGGAGCAAAAGGGAGCGTATCTGGAGGCCGTCGAGCTGCTGGATGGGCTGATGGAGACCGCCGATCCGGACACGGAAGCGGAGCTGCGTGCGCTTCGGACCGAGCTGTGCTGGGCGGGTTATGAGAACGCCTTTGCGGCGGAAGAATATGATCTGGATGCATACTATCAGGCGACGGAAACGAGCCGGGCGTTTTTGGAGCTGCTGCGCGGGGAGGACGACCGGGCCGACGAACTGCTGGCCCGATACCGCAAAGTGACGACAGGCGTCTCCGGCAGGCAGAGCGGTTACAGCTACAATGCCTTCGGCTCGCTTCTGGCGGACGAGGATTATTCCTTCGGCTATGACGAACTTGGCCGCGTGACGGAGAAAACCTACCGCCGCACTGGCGTGAAGACCAGATACGCTTACGGAGAGGACGGGGCGCTCTGCTCGGTGGAGGAGGAAGACTCCAGCTTTCTGCGCGTCCGATATGAGCTGAACGAGCGCGGGGAGATCACAAAACAGGTCTCCGTCTCACTGTATACGCAGAACGAATATGTGGTAAGCTATGCCTGGGATGAGCAGGGCCGGTTGATCCATGTGACCGGATCGGAAAATGATTCCGGTCACGAAGAGACCGACTATGAATACGACGGAGCCGGACGGCTGAGCCGGAGGACGTCCGTATTCATCTACGGCAATAAAATGGTGGAGCCCGGAAGAGTCATTCCGGCCTGTACGACAGATTATCGGTACGACGAGGACGGGGCGCTCTGCGAGAAGGTCACGGTCTATCCGAGCAACAGCTTTTATAACAGCAAGCGGGGAAAGACGGAGACCGTCGAGTACAGCACCGGCTGGATCCTGCTCGACGGGGTGCGCGAAGCCCCTGCGCCCGTGCTGCCGGACCTTCCGAATCACTTCGCGTGTCTTTGAGGCGGTTGCTTCTGCGGAATCAGCCTTAATATGCATGGCTTTTTCAAAATTCTTCGGAAATTCCGTGTTATTTCCAGAAATCCTATTGCGTTTTCAAAAAAATTACGTTATAATATACTTTGCTGCATTCTCAGGACCTTTTGCAGCAAAGTATATTTTTGTTAGGTAGGGCTATGGCTGCGAAAGGGACGATGGAAGCGGACGCCGTTGTGATCGGCGGCGGGCCTGCCGGGATGATGGCCGCGCTGACCGCGGCAACGCGCGGGCGGCGGGTCGTGCTGGTCGAGCACCAGCGCTTCGTGGGACGCAAGCTGCGGATCACCGGCAAGGGCCGCTGCAACGTCTGCAACGATTGCGAGGTCCGACCCTTTCTCCAGAAGGTCCCCGGCAACCCGAAATTCTTATACAGCGCCCTGAACCGCTTTTCCCCCGCGGATACGATGGCTTTTTTCGAGGGGCTTGGCGTCCCGCTGAAAACCGAGCGCGGCGGGCGGGTATTCCCGCAAAGCGACAACGCCCACGACGTGGCGAACGCGCTGGAACGCGCGCTGCGGCGGGCGAACGTGAAGCTGCTCTTCACCGAGGCGAAGCAGGTCCTGACCGCGAACGGCGCAGTCCGCGGCGTGCAGACCGCCGACGGGACGATCGAAGCGCCCCACGTCCTTCTGGCCACCGGCGGCGCGAGCTATCCGCTGACCGGCTCCACCGGGGACGGCTACCGGATGGCTGAGGAGCTGGGCCACACGGTCACGCCGCTGCGCCCCGGCTTGATCCCCCTGGAGTGCGCGGAGGACGACTGCGCGGAGATGCAGGGCTTTTCCCTGAAAAACGTGACGCTGACGGTGTTCGACGGCGCGGGAAAGACGGTATTCACCGAGCTGGGCGAGCTGATGTTCACCCACTTCGGCGTGACCGGGCCGCTGGTGCTCTCCGCCAGCAGCCGGATGCGCGACATGGAGCGGACCCGTTACACTCTGGAGATCGACCTGAAGCCGGGCCTGGATGAGGACAAGCTGGACGCGCGCATCCAGCGGGACTTCCGGACCTATGCCAACCGGGATTTCCGCAACGCGCTGGACGACCTGGCCGGGCGGAGCATGATCCCGGTGCTGCTGCGCCGCAGCGGCATCCCCCCGGAGACGAAGGTCCATTCCATCACCCGGGAGCAGCGGTTGGGACTGGCGCGGCTGTTCAAGCACTTCGGCCTGACCGTCACCGGGACCCGTCCGATCGCGGAGGCCATCGTCACCCGCGGCGGGGTCGCGGTGGGGGAGATCGACCCGCGGACGATGGAAAGCAAGCTGGTCCCCGGCCTGTTCCTGGCGGGAGAGCTGATCGACTGCGACGCCGAAACCGGCGGCTACAATCTCCAGATCGCCTGGTCCACCGGGCATCTGGCGGGGGAGAACCTGTAGCTCCCGGAGGGAACGGCTGGTAGAAAGAGAGTTGTGGCAGATCATGCCAGACGATAAAGGAGGGTTAACAAACTATGAGAACGATCGAGATCGCATCCACAGCGGGCTTTTGCGGAGGCGTAGCCCGCTCCGTCGCCAAAGCGGAAGCGACCCTGCAGCAGGAGGGGCGCGTTTACTGCCTGGGCGAGCTGGTACACAACGCGGACGAGGTCAGGAGGCTGGAGAGCCTGGGGCTGATCACCGTGCAGAGCGCGGACGAGGTCCCGGCGGGGGCCGTCGTGCTGCTCCGCTGCCACGGCGTCGCAAAGGAGGTCTACGAGGCGCTGCGCGCAAAGGGCGCGGAGATCGTGGACGCCACCTGCGACCGCGTGCAGAATATCCAGCGTCTTGCCGCGAGAGCGGGAGAACAGGGACGCAAATTGATCGTATTCGGCGACCCGAAGCACCCCGAGGTGCAGGGCATTTGCAGCTGGGCGCCGGGCAGCGTCGCCGTCGAAACGCCCGAAGCGCTGGAAGAAATGCTCACAAACGATTCAAAACTGGCCGCTTCCCCCCTCTGCCTGCTGTTTCAGAGCACACAGACCGAAAAAAATTTGAAAAAATCCAAAGAAATCGTAAAAAAGTTGTGTACAAATTGCGAAATCTTTGATACAATATGTTTTGCTACGCAAATCAGGCAGAAAGAAGCTTTGGATCTCGCATCCCGCTGCGGCGCGATGGTCGTCATCGGCGGAAAAAACAGTGCCAACAGCCGCCATCTGGCGGATTTGTGTGCGGAGAAATGTGCCGTGGTGCAGTTCGTGGAGAACGCGGACGAGCTCGACCTTTCTTCGCTAAGGGCATTTGATACCATAGGTATCACCGCCGGCGCGAGCGTGCCCGGACGGATCTTGAAGGAGGTAACACAGAAGATGGATGAACTGAACAACATGGTTGAAACTGCCGCTGAGCAGGCCGCTGAGCCGGTCGTGGAAGCTGTCGCCGAGCCGGTCGCAGAGCCGGTGGTCGAGGCTGCCGCTGAGCCCGCCCCCGCTCCGGTTGAGGTGAAGAGCGAGGCCAACGAGACGGAGAAGAGCTTCGCTGAGCTGCTGGAGGATTCGATCAAGACGATCTACAACGGCGACGTGGTCAAGGGCGTCGTCGCCGCGATCACGCCCACTGAGGTCACGCTCGACCTGGGCACCAAGCATTCCGGCTACATTCCCGTTGAGGAATTTGAGGACGAGAATGGCACTCCCATCGAGGAGCTGATCCATATCGGCGACACCGTCGAGGCCAGCGTGGTCCGCGTGAACGACGTGGAGGGCACCGTGATGCTTTCCAAGAAGCGTCTGGACGCGGTCAAGAACTGGGACGACGTCGAGGCCGCCTGCGAGAACGAGACGGTCGTCGAGGGCGTCGTCACCGAGGAGAACAAGGGCGGCGTCGTCGTCAAGGTCAAGGGCCTGCGCGTCTTCGTGCCCGCCTCCCAGTCCGGCCTGCCCCGCGACGCGGAGATGAGCCAGCTGCTCAAGCAGAAGGTCCAGCTCTATATCACCGAGGTCAACAAGGCCCGCCGCCGCATCGTCGGCTCCATCCGCAAGGTCGCGGCCAAGGCCCGTCACGAGGCCATCGCCCGCATCTGGGACGAGATCGAGGTCGGCAAGCGTTATCACGGCACGGTCAAGAGCCTGACCAGCTACGGCGCCTTCGTGGACATCGGCGGTGTGGACGGCATGGTGCACGTCTCTGAGCTGAGCTGGAAGCGCATCACCAAGCCCGCCGACGTGGTCGCCGTGGGCGACGAGATCGACGTGTACGTGATCAACTTCGACCGCGGCACCCGCAAGATCTCCCTGGGCTACAAGGATCCGAACGAGAACCCCTGGCAGCGCTTTATGAGCCAGTACCAGGTGGGCGACGTGGCCAGCGTCCGCATCGTCAAGCTGATGACCTTCGGCGCCTTCGCCGAGATCGTCCCCGGCGTGGACGGCCTGATCCACATCTCCCAGATCGCCAACCGCCGCATCGGCAAGCCCGATGAGGTCCTGACCGTCGGCGACGTCGTGGACGCGAAGATCACCGCGATCGACGAGGAGAAGCACAAGGTCTCTCTGAGCATCCGCGCTCTGAGCGAGCCGGCTCCCGCCCAGCGCCGCGTCCGTGAGGAGCAGGAGGGGATCAACGAGGCGCCCCGCGCCGACGCCCTGATCTACGAGGTCAGCGAGACCGGCAAGGTCTCCGGCAACGCCCCTGTCGTTGACGACGAGGAGTAATCATTCAGCAAATTCATCGCGCCCCGCATGAAAGCGGGGCGCGATTCCTTTCTTGACCCGGATTTTGCTTGATTTTTCAAGGAAAAATGTGCATTTCCCCCCTTGCGAAAGACACAATTTTCATGTATAATTTAAATGTATCAGAAATGATGACGGAAAGAGGGAAGGCCGGCCCGGAGAAAGAGAAAGGTTGAGTCTGGATGAAGTTCCAATGCGGCGACAGGATCGCGCACCCACTGCACGGCGCAGGGGAGGTCCGTGCGATCGAACGGAAACGGGTGGATGGTCGACAACGGGAGTACTATGTCGTTCACATCTCCAAGGGCGATATGAAGGTGATGATCCCGGTCGACGCCTGTGAGCAGATCGGCGTCCGGCCGATCATCGACGCGGAGCAGGCTGAGGCGATACTCGCCGCGATCCCGGAGCTGGAATCCATCGACGATACGAACTGGAACAAACGCTACCGGGAGAACATGGTCCAGCTCAAAAGCGGCGATCTGATCCGAACGGCGGGCGTCATCAAATCCCTGACCCTGCGGGAACGCCAGAACGGGCTGAGCAACGGAGAGCGAAAAATGCTCCATTCCGCGAAGCAGATCCTGCTGAGCGAAGCGATGCTCGCGTTGGAGTGCAGCTACGAAGAGGCCGAAGCGAGGCTCTACGAGGCGCTGGAAAAAACATAAACGATTAGCAAAGAATAATTCAGGATTATTCTTTGCTAATTCTTCGTTTGGGAGATATACGATGAAACTGACAGATACGATGCGACGTATACAAAACGGCTTTTGCTCCGCGGTGATCGTCGCGGCGGGGCACAGCGAACGGATGGGGGAGGACAAGCTCTTTCTGACCGTGGGCGGGCGTCCTGTGCTGGCGCTGACGCTTTCCGCGTTCCAGGAGAGCCCGGACGTGCAGGAGATCGTCCTTGTCACCACGCCGGAGCGCGTGGACGCGGTGGACAAGCTGCGAAAGGGCTATCATCTTGACAAGCTGACGCAGGTGATCTTTGGCGGCGAAACTCGGACGGAATCCGCCTACCGCGGCGTCATGGCGGTCTCCAGGCAGGCGGAACTGATCTGCATCCACGACGGCGCGCGGCCCTTCGTCACGCAAAGGGTGATCGCGGACGCCGTGCGCGGCGCGGCGCTGGATCTGGCCGCGGCCCCGGCGATCCCGGTCAAGGACACGCTCAAGCAGGCCGAGGGCGGCGTCGTCAAAGCGACCCCGCCCAGGGAGTCTCTGTTCGCGATCCAGACGCCCCAGGCCTTCCGGGCCGAGTTGATCCGCGCGGCGCTGGCAAAGGCCCACGAGAGCGGCACGGTCTACTCTGACGACTGCGCGGCGGTGGAGGCCATCGGCGGGGTGATCCATCTGACAAAGGGCGACGAGCAGAACGTCAAGCTGACCACGCCCCAGGACCGCCTGCTGGCGGAGGCGATCTGGAACAGCCGGAAGGAGGCGGAGCCATGATCCGCATCGGCCACGGCTACGACGTGCACCGGCTCGTGGAGGGACGGCGGCTGATTCTCGGCGGGGTAGAGATCCCCTGGAAGCTGGGGCTGCTGGGGCACTCCGACGCGGACGTGCTGACCCACGCGCTGATGGACGCCCTGCTGGGCGCGGCGGCGCTGGGGGACATCGGAAAGCTGTTCCCGGACAAGGACCCGGCCTACGAGGGCGCGGACAGCATAGAGCTGCTGCGGCGGGTCGATTCTCTGCTCCGTGAGCACGGCTGGACCGTCGGGAACGTGGATTGCACGGTGCTGGCCCAGGCCCCGAAGCTGGCCCCGCACGTTCCGCAAATGCGGGAAGGCCTCGCGGCTGCGCTGGGCGTTGACGTTTCCCAGGTCAGCGTCAAGGCCACGACGGAAGAGGGCCTGGGCTTCACCGGCAGCGGCGAGGGCATCGCCGCCCACGTGGTATGCATCCTAGTGAATCGTGTTTAGTGAAGCGTGAATCGTTAAGGGATCGCCTGCGGCGATCAATATCAAATCTGGTTATCGGCTTTCCTGAGCTTTCTGACATGATGTAGGGGCCGCCGCCCACGGCGGCCCCCAGCGTGTAGACAAATCGGGATTTACATTGGAACGATATTTGTCTACAGTCTCCGGGCCGCCGAGGGCGGCGGCCCCTACATCAAATTATTTACGTTCAGCAATTTATCTTTCTGTAAGTTAACCCGAGAAATAGAATTTAAAAATTGTCGCGAAGCGACACCACAAATATTCACGATTCACTGCACACTCACGCACGCTCTCATCCTTGCATAGAATGGACCACGGCGGGACACCGGGCTTCCGGCGTCCTGCCCGTTTTCTATGAAAGGGAGTATTCCGTTTGGATTCTCATATTTTGCTGTTGTGCCGAAGTATGACCGCGGCGCAGCGGGCCGCCGCGGCGCTGGGGCAGGGCGGGGTCTTTGCCTCCGTGACAAAAGCGCCGCAGAGCACGAACCCCGGCGGCTGCACCTACGCGGTCAAGCTGGGGGAGCGCAAGCTGCAAACCGCGCTGACGATCCTCCGCGGGGCGGGCATTCCCTGGGAGCGGGCGTACCGGGTCGACGCGCGCGGGACGCTGCGGGAGGTCGGAACGTGATCTATCTGGATTCCGCCGCGACGAGCCTTTACAAGCCGCCCGCGGTCGCGAACGCGGTCCTCCACGCGATGCGGACGATGGCTTCGCCGGGCCGCGGCGCGCACCGTCCCGCGATGGCCGCGGCGGAGCTCTGTTACCGCTGCCGGGAGCGCGCCGCCCGGTTGTTCGGCGTGTCCGAGCCGGACCGCGTCGTCCTGACCTTCAACGCGACCCACGGGCTGAATATCGCGATCCGCTCTCTCGTGCCGCCCGGCGGGCGCGTCCTGGTCTCCGGTTGGGAGCACAACGCCGTCACCCGGCCTCTGTACGCCCTGGGCGCGGAGCTTCGGATCGTGAAAACCCCGCTCTTCGACCGCACGGCCTTTCTCCGGGAGGCTGCGCGCCTGATCGAGGGGGTGGACGCCGTGATCTGCACCCAGGTTTCCAACGTGTTCGGCTTCATTCTTCCGATCGAAGAGCTGGCGGCGCTCTGCCGGGCGCGGGAGGTGCCTCTGGTGATCGACGCCTCCCAGGGGGCGGGCGTGCTCCCGCTGAACTTTGACCGGCTCGGCGCGGCTTTTGCCGCGATGCCGGGCCATAAGGGACTGATGGGGCCCCAGGGCACGGGCCTGCTCTTATGTCAAAATGATGCAAGGCCGCTGTTATATGGCGGCAGCGGCTCGGAGAGCCGAAACCCGGATATGCCCTCGTTTTTGCCGGACAGACTGGAGGCGGGAACGCCGAACGTCTGCGGGATCGCGGGCCTGTACGCGGCGCTGGGCTGGCTGCTGGACAAGGGAACGGAGCGCGTCCGCGCCGGGGAATGGCGGCTGCTGCGCACGCTGGCGGACGCGCTGGCCGCGACGGGCCGCCTTCAGCTTTTCGACAGCGGCGACCCGGAGGCCCAGACCGGCGTGTTGAGCGTGATCCCGAAGGGGATGAGCTGCGACGCGCTGGCTGAAGCGCTCGGAACGCAGGGCGTTGCGGTCCGCAGCGGCCTGCACTGCGCTCCTTTGGCCCACGAAACGGCGGGCACGCTGGACACCGGAACGCTGCGATTCAGCGTCTCTCCCTTCCTCAGCGGCGCGCAGACGGAGCGCGCCGCCGCTATCTGCGAAAAAATTCTGAAATCCGCGTGATTTTCGCCGAATTTCATTTGCCATTCCGCGCAGGATGGATTATAATATATTGTCTGGAATGATACGATCCTCAAAAGAAGAAAAGGAAACGCTATGACAACGATAAGCGAGACCCTGAGCCGGGCCATCAATTACATAACGCATATCGGCGTTGCGGACGTGTTCGACATCCTGATCGTCGCGATCCTGATCTACGCCTTCCTCCGCATCGTCCGCCGCTCCAACGCGATCCGCGTGGCGCGGGGGATCGTGGTGCTGGTGCTCGTGCTCTGGCTGAGCGGGGCGCTGCGCATGACGATGCTGAACTTCCTGCTGCGCAGAGCGCTTGAGCTCGGGTTGATCGCCATCCTGATCCTGTTTCAGCCGGAGCTGCGCCGGGTGCTGGAAAAGGTGGGGAGCAGGCGGCTGGCTCTGGGCCTCTTCGGGGGCGAGTTCCGCACCCTGCACATGGAGTCCGTGATCACGCAGACCGTTCTGGCCTGCGCGGACATGAGCGCCACGCGCACCGGCGCGCTGATTATCTTCGTGCGGGACAACCAGCTCAACGATCCGATCAGCACCGGGACCCTCGTGGACGCGGAGGTCACGGCGGAGCTGCTGAAAAACATCTTTTTCGTCAAGGCGCCCCTGCACGACGGCGCGGTCATCATCAAGGACGGCCGGCTCGCCGCCGCGGGCTGCATGCTCCCGATGAGCTCCAACATGAATCTGAGCAAGGAGCTGGGCATGCGGCACCGGGCGGGCATCGGCATGAGTGAGCAGAGCGACGCAGTGGTGGTCATCGTCTCCGAGGAGACCGGCGCAATCTCCGTCGCCATTGACGGGATGCTCAAACGCCATCTCTCCCCGGAGACGGTGGAGACCATCCTCCGGCGGGAGCTGATGCCCCAGGACGACGAAAAGCTCAGATGGAATCCCCTGGACCTGATCAGAGGCAAGAAGCATGAATAAGAAAAAAACCGAACAAAACAAGAGTGTCCACAACATCCTGTGGTTCGCGCTCTCCCTGCTGGCGGCGGTGCTGCTCTGGGTCTACGTCACCGAGAACGAGGGACAGGAGATCACGGTGCCGCTCCCCGGCGTCCAGGTGAGCTTCAACGGCGAGAGCACGATGCGGGAGAACCGCGAAATGATCGTCTCGGACGTGAGCACCACCTCCGTCACGGTCACGGTCACCGGCAGCCGCCGCGTCGTTTCCGCCATGAAGGCCTCCGATCTGAGCGCGGTGATCGACCTGAACAATATCACGCGCACCGGCAGCAACTCCCGCGTGCCTGAGATCAAGTTCTCCTCCCGCACGGATATGAGCGCCATCACCACCGTCACCACCGACCCGGACGTGGTGAACTTCTACGTGGACAAGCTGGCGAAGCGGACCGTGGAGCTGGTGGGCGTATTCAACGGCAGCGCCGCGGAGGGCTACAGTGCCGAGCCGCTGGTCTTTTCGCCCTCCACCGTGATCGTCTACGGTCCGGAAAAGGTCCTGAATACGATCAAGAGCGCTTACGTGGAGGTCACGCGCACGGACGTGGACCATACGCTCAGCTTTGAGAGCACCTACGTTTTGATCGACGCGGAAGGCGCGGAGGTCGAGAGCGACGAGCTGACCTTCAGCGAGAGCGTCGTCAACGTGACCCTGCCGATCCTGGCGGTGAAGGAGGTCGGCCTGACGATCGAGCTGACCGCCGGCGGCGGCGCGACCGAGAGCAACGTGCGCTGGAAGCTGGAACCCGCTACGATCATCCTGTCCGGCGACGCGGAGGTCCTCAGCGGCGTCAACAGCATCCCCGTCGCCCGGATCGACCTGAGTCTGGTGGATGAACCGCTCACCGAGACCTACCGGATCGAGCTTCCCAACAACACGGAACTTACCTCCGGCACACGCGAAACGACCCTGACGCTGGAGGTCACGGGCCTCTACAGCGAGCTGTTCACCATCGAGGGCTCCAATATCTCCGTGATCAACGTCAGCGAGGGCTTCACCGCCGAGGTGATGAATTCCAGCCTGACCGACGTGGTGATCCGCGGGCCGGAGGAGGTCTTGAAGAACCTCTCCAATCTGAATATCCGCGCGGTGGCCGACCTGCGCAATTACGGGACCGCGACGGGCATCGTGTCCGTGCCGGTGAAGATCAGCATCAACGGCACGACCGAGGCCGGAGCCGTCGGCGAATACAGCGTCTACGTCAATATCGTGGAGCAGGAGAAGGCGCCCGCGGAGGAAGGGGAGGACGGACCTTGATCATGAGCATGACCGGCTACGGCAGCGCGAAAGGGAGCTGCTGCGGCCTGAATCTGAGCCTGGAGCTCAAAAGCGTGAACAACCGTTATCTGGATTGCTCCGTGCGCTTGCCGCGCAATCTGCTTTTCGCGGAGGAAGCGGTCAAGGCGGCGGTGCAGAAGCACATCTCCCGCGGCAAGGTGGACGTGTTCGTAAACCTTGAGCGTACCGAATCCGACGACGTGGTGGTGCGCGTCAACCAGACGCTGGCCAGAGGCTACGCGGAGGCGATCCGTTCCGCCGCGGCGGCTCTGGACCTGAACGGCGCGATCGCCGCGATCGAGCTGTGCCGCTACCCCGACGTTCTGAGCGTGGAGAAACGGGAGCTGGATCAGGACGCGCTGCGGGAGGGCCTGCAGACCCTGACGGAGACGGCGCTTTCGGATTTCGACGCGATGCGCGGCAGAGAGGGCGAGCGCCTGCGTACTGACGTCGCTTCGCGGCTGGACACGATCGAGGCGCTGGTGGGAGAGGTCGAGACCCGGAGCCCGGAGACCGTCAAGGCCTATCGGGAACGGCTTTACCAGAAAATGTGCGAGGTTTTGGAGAGCAAAACCATCGACGAACAGCGGATCTTACTCGAAGCGGGTATTTTCGCCGACAAGGTCGCGGTGGACGAGGAGACGGTCCGTCTCCGCAGCCATATCAACCAGCTGCGCGGGATGCTGGAGACCGGCTCTCCCATCGGACGCAAGATGGATTTCCTGGTGCAGGAATTCAACCGCGAGGCCAATACGATCGGCTCCAAGTGCTCCGACAGCGCGGTCACCAAACTCGTGATCGAGCTGAAAAGCGAGATCGAGAAGATCCGGGAGCAGGTCCAGAACATCGAATAAAAAACGAGTAACAGGGGGCTGGTGCTGTGGAGAGCCTGAAGCTTATCAATATCGGATTTGGAAATATGATCGCGGCCAATCGGCTGATGGCGATCGTGAGTCCGGAATCCGCGCCGATCAAGCGGATCATTTCCGACGCGCGGGAGCGCGGGATGCTGGTGGACGCCACCTACGGGCGGCGGACGCGCGCCGTGATCCTGATGGACAACGGCCACATCATTTTGTCGGCGATCCAGCCGTCCACCGTCGCGGGCCGCATGAGCCCGCTTGGGGACCGCGCGGCGGGAGAGGAGGACAGCGATGGCTAAGGGAGCATTGATCGTCGTTTCCGCGCCCAGCGGCAGCGGCAAGAGCACGATCCTTCACAGGCTGCTGGAGCAGCGCGAGAATCTGCGCTTTTCCATCTCCGCCACGACCCGCGCGCCGCGGGAGGGCGAGCAGCACGGTGTGGACTATTATTTTGTGACGCAGGATCGCTTCCTTGAAATGATCGAGGAGGACGCTTTCCTGGAGCACGCGGAGTTCGTTGGGAACCACTACGGAACGCCCCGCGCGGAGGTCGAGCAGCGCCTGGAGGACGGCTACGACGTGTATCTGGATATCGACGTCCAGGGCGCGCTGCAGGTCCGGGAAAAACGGCCCGAAACCCTTTTGATCTTTATCCTTCCGCCGAGCATGGAGGAGCTGGAACACCGCCTGATCTCCCGCGGGAAGGACGACATGGAGACGATCCGCCGCCGTCTGGCCGAGGCTGAGCGGGAATGCTCGGTCAAGGATCGGTTCGACTACGTCGTCGTCAACGACGAGGTAGACCGCGCCGCCGCCGAGATCAGCGGGATCATTGATGGATACAAACAGAGAATGAAATAATTTATGAGGTGATAAAAATGTTACTTTATCCTCCCGTCGCCGAGCTGGCCGAGAAGGTCGGCAGTCGGTATCAGCTTGTCAATGTAATCGCGCAGCGGGCGCGTGAGATCTCCGCGGAGTATGAAAACATGGGCGAGCCCCTGGACGAGAAGGCCGTCAGCATCGCGATCAACGAGGTCTACTCCGGCAAGCTGAGCGTCAGCAAGGACTAAATTCCAATCTGCAATCAGCAATGCGAGGAGGTCGTCGGCTTTGGCGGATACCTTTGTCAAGGTTGCGGTCTCTGATCTGAGCTATTGGCTGGACCGCCCCTATTCTTATCTGGTCCCGCCCTCGATGGCGGCGCCCGTCGCACCGGGGACGCGGGTCTCCGTGCCCTTTTCGCGCAGCAACCGCCGCGCGGAGGGCGTGGTGCTCAGCGTTTCGGACCGCTGCGATTATGACGAGCCGAAGGCGATCTTATCCGTGCTGGATGAGTCCCCGGTCCTGACGCAGAAGCAGTTGGACCTGGCCCTCTGGATGCGGGAGCGCTTTTTCTGCACGGTTTACGAGGCCATCAAGGCGATCCTTCCCGCGGGACTCTGGTTCACGGGGGACGGAAAGCGCCGCGCGAAGGACAAGCAGACCGAGTTCGTCCGGCTGCTGCTCTCACCCGAGGAGGCGTTGGCCCTGGCGGCGCAGAAGGAGCGGCAGGCGAAGGCGCAATCGTCCCTGCTGCGGCTGCTCAGCGCGGTCGGCGAGGCGAGCGTCGCGGATCTCCGGGATATGACCGGCGCGTCCAGAGCCAGCGTGAAAAGCCTGGTGGAGCTGGGCGCGGCGGAGCTGTATTTGCGGGAGACCTTTCGCCGTCCGTCCTTTCAGCGCGGGGCTGCCCGTGCGGCGCTGCCGGAGCTGAACGAGCCGCAGACACGGGTCTTTGACGGCCTGTCCGCGCTGCTGGGCACCGGCGCGCGGGGCGCGCTGCTCTTCGGTGTGACCGGAAGCGGCAAGACCGCGGTCTATATCCGCCTGATTGCCGAGACCCTCCGCCGTGGGAAGAGCGTGATCCTGCTGGTGCCGGAGATCGCCCTGACGCCGCAGATGCTGGAGACCTTCTCCTCCTATTTCGGGGAGGACATCGCCGTGCTCCATTCCTCGCTCTCCGTCGCGGAGCGCTACGACGAGTGGAAGCGCGTCCGGCGGGGCGAGGCGCGGCTGGTGATCGGCACCCGCAGCGCCGTCTTTGCCCCGGCGGAAAACCTCGGGCTCATCGTGATCGACGAGGAGCAGGAGGACAGCTATAAATCCGAGAACGCCCCGCGCTACCATGCGCGGGACGTGGCAAAATTCCGCTGCGCGCAGGACGGCGCGCTGCTGCTTCTGGGCTCGGCGACGCCGCTGATCGCCTCCTATTATCAGGCGGAGAGCGGGAACTATGCCCTGTTCGAGCTGCGGGAGCGTTATAACCAACGCGCCTTGCCGGAGGTCCGGATCGTGGACATGAAGCGGGAGCTTCGCGCGGGCAACGGCAGCTCGATCAGCTCCGTCCTTCGGGACGAGCTGGCGGCGAACCTGGAACGTGGGGAGCAGAGCATCCTGTTCCTGAACCGCCGGGGCACCGCCCGGCTCATCACCTGCGTCGATTGCGGCTTCACCTTCCGGTGTCCGAACTGCTCGGTCAACCTGACCTGGCACGAGGGCGCCCGCCGCGTCGTCTGCCACCAATGCGGCTATACGCGCCGGGTCCCGGAGCGCTGCCCGGACTGCGGCGGCACGCTGCGCTATACCGGGGACGGAACCGAACGGGTCGAGACCCAGCTTGGAGAGCTGTTTCCCGGCGTCGGGGTGCTCCGCGTGGACGCGGACGCCGTCGCCGCGGCGGGCGGACACGATCCGCTGTTCCGCCGCTTTCAGGAGGAACGCATCCCCATCATGGTCGGGACCCAGATGGTGACGAAGGGCCTGAACTTCGAGAACGTGACCCTGGTCGGCGTCCTCTCGGCGGACCAGAGCCTCTACGCCGCCGATTACCGGGCGGGGGAGCGCAGCTTCTCCCTGATGACCCAGGTCATCGGGCGGGGAGGCCGCGCGGAGAAGCCTGGCCGGGCGGTCATCCAGACCTTCACGCCGGAGAATCCGGTGATCCGCCACGCGGCGCGGCAGGACTATCCCGCCTTCTACCGCGGGGAGCTGGAGCTCCGGCGCGTCCAGCGCTGCCCGCCCTTCGCGCAGCTCATTTCCCTGACCGTGACGGGCATGGACGAGCAGCGGGTCCTGGCGGCCTGCTCCGAGCTGCGCGGTCTGCTGCTCCACGCGCTGCGAGACACCCTGGGCGCGGACGTGCTCGGCCCGGCGCCCTATCCGGTGGTCAAGGTGATGGGGCGTTACCGTTACCGTCTGACCCTGCGCTGTCAGCCGGACAAAACGATCCGCGCGATCGTCAGCCGGCTGTTGATCTACAGCAACACCCAAAAAGAAAATCGCGGTGTGTCCGTTTACGCGGACATGGACCCGCTCAACTGAGGAGTAAGACATGGCTCTGAGAAACATCGTGGAAAAGGGTGACAAGGTGCTGAACACGCACTGCCGCCCCGTGACAAAATTCGACGCAAAGCTGCACACCCTGTTGGACGACATGGGGGAGACCCTGCGCCGTGCGGACGGCGTCGGCCTTGCCGCGCCCCAGGTGGGCATCCTTCGCCGCGCCGTGCTGGTGCTGGAAACGAACGTCCCGGAGGGCGAGGAGGAATACGTCATCGAGCTCATCAACCCGGAGATCGTTGAGCAGAGCGGCAGCCAGACCGGACCGGAGGGCTGCCTGAGCCTGCCCGGCATTTACGGCTGGGTCGAGCGCCCGGACCGCGTGAAGGTCCGCGCCCAGGACCGCAACGGCAAGTGGTTCGAGGTCGAGGGCGTCGGCCTGACGGCCCGGGCCTTCTGCCACGAGCTGAACCATCTGGATGGCGTCCTGTTTGACAGCCTCGCCGATCACATCATGGACGACGAGGAGCTGGACGCCTATTATCACCGGAACGCCGAGCCGGAGGAAGAGGAAGCCTGATGCGGATCGTGTTTATGGGGACGCCGGATTTTGCGGCGGCCTCGCTGGAACGGCTGATCGACCGCGGTTATGAGGTCGTCGGCGTTTTTTCCCAGCCGGACAAGCCCCGCGGGCGGGGCATGGAGCTGAGTCCCTCGCCGGTCAAGGCCCTGGCGCTCGCCCACGATATCCCGGTGTTCCAGCCGGTGAAGATGCGGGACGGGACCGCCCTCGCGCAGATGCAGGCCTTGAAGCCCGATCTGGTGGTCGTGGTGGCCTACGGGCGTATCCTGCCCGACGAGCTCCTTGCCGTCCCGCCCCTCGGCTGCATCAACGTCCACGGCTCGCTGCTGCCAGCCTACCGTGGCAGCGCCCCGATCCAGTGGGCGGTGCTGAACGGGGAGCGCGTGACCGGCGTGACGACGATGTATCTGGCCAGCGAGATGGACGCGGGGGACACGATCCTCTGCCGGGAGACGACGATCGGGGAGTTCGAGACCAGCGGCGAGCTGTTTGACCGGCTCAAGGTCATGGGCGCTGAATTGTTGGATGAGACCTTGCAGGCCATCGAAGCGGGCACGGCTCCGCGGACTCCGCAGGACCACAGCCGCGCGACCTATACGACCCAGCTCGACAAGTCCATGTGTCCCATCAACTGGGACCGGAGCCCGCGGGAGATCGTCAAGCATATCTGCGGCCTGCAGCCCTGGCCCGTCGCCACGACGGAGCTGGAGGGCAAGACTTTCCGCGTGTTCGCCGCGGCCTATACCGATCATCACACGGACAAGGCCCCCGGCAGCCTCGTCGCCGCCGGACGGGACGGCATCGAGTTCGCCTGCGCGGACGGCGATACCCTGTTGGTGACTGAGCTGCAGGCGCCGGGCAAGAAGCGGATGCGCGCGGGAGACTGGCTCCTGGGCCACCCGCTCAAAATCGACTGACATGGGCGACGCGCGGAAAGCGGCGCTGAGCGCCCTGGAAAAATGCCGCCGGGCCCAGGCCTGGTCCGACGCGGTGCTGGGCAGCGTGATGGACGCCGCCGGACTGGAGGGGCCGGACCGCGGCCTCTGCACCGCGCTCTGTTACGGCGTGCTGCAAAACCGGAGCTGGCTGGATTACGCGGTGGCGCAATCTTCCAGTCTGCCCCTGCAGCGCATCGAGCCGAAGGTCCTGGATATCCTGCGGCTGAGTCTGTATCAGCTCTTCTTCCTGAAACGCGTCCCGCCCTACGCGGCGGTGAACGAGGGCGTGAGCCTCTGCCGTGCCGCGAAACTGCCGCGGGCCGCGGGCTTCGTCAACGCGGTGCTGCGAAAATGCGCGGCGATGGAGCGGATGCCGGAGCCTGGACCGGAAACGGCACTCCCGGAGCGGCTGAGCATCCTGTATTCCCACCCCCGCTGGCTGGTGGAGCTTCTGTCGGAGCGGCTGGGACCGGAGGAGGCGGAGGCTTTCCTCCGCGCCGACAACGCCGTGCCGCCCCTTGCTTTGCAGACGAATACGCTTCGTATCTCGCCCCCGGAGCTGGCGAAGGAGCTTTCCGCCGAAGGCGTGGAAACGGAGCTTTCCCGATCTTGTCCCGAGACCCTGTTCGCCCGGAATACCGGCGATCTGCGCCGTACGGCGGCCTTTCAAAACGGAAAATTCTACGTGCAGGACCCCGCGGCCCACTTCGCCGTTCTCGCCGCCGCGCCACAAACCGGAGAGCGGATCCTGGACCTCTGCGCCGCGCCGGGAGGCAAGAGCTTCGCCGCCGCCATCGCGGCGGAGGGCGGCGCGGAGCTTACCGCCTGCGACCTGCATGAGAACAAGCTCAAACGCGTCCGGGAGGGCGCGGCGCGGCTGGGCGTCTCTCTGGAGACCCTCGCCGCCGACGCGCGGGAAAACCGCCCGGACTGGAACGCTCAGTTTGATCTGGTGATTGCCGACGTGCCCTGCAGCGGGCTGGGCGTGATCCGCAAGAAACCGGATATCCGCTGGAAGGACCCGGCGGAGTGCAACGGCCTCCCCGCGATCCAGCGCGCGATCCTGGACAACGCCGCGCGTTACGTGCGCCCAGGCGGTCGGCTGCTCTACGCCACCTGCACGATCCGCGCCGAGGAAAACGAGCTGGTCGCGGGCGCGTTTTTGGACGTGCATACGGAATTTGGACCGCTCGACTTCCGAAGCCCCTGGGGCGACGCGAGCGAGCGCGGGATGCTGCAGCTCTGGCCCCAGCGCCAGGGCACCGACGGATTCTTTATTTCCCTGATGAGGAGAACGAAATGACCGATCTGAGAAGCCTGCTGCCGGAGGAGCTGGAAACGTTGCTCCGGGACATGGGCGAGCCGTCCTACCGCGCGAAGCAGCTCTTTTCCTGGCTGACGAAGGGCGCGGCGAGCTTCGATGAGCTGAAGAACCTGCCCAAGTCCCTTCGTGAAAAGCTGGCGGAGCAGACGACGATCTCAGCGCTGAAATGCCTCCGCAAGCAGACCAGCGCCGCGGACGGCACCGTGAAATATCTCTGGGAGCTGCCGGACGGCAACGCCGTGGAGACCGTCGTGATGCGCTACGAGCACGGCGCGACGGTCTGCATCTCCTCCCAGGTGGGCTGCCGGATGGGCTGCGCCTTCTGCGCCAGCGCGATCGGCGGGCTTGTGCGGAACCTGACGGCGGGGGAGATGCTGGGAGAGGTCCTGTTTTCCCAGCTCGATTACGGAGAGAAGATCAGCAACGTCGTGCTGATGGGCATCGGAGAGCCCCTGGACAATTACGACGAGGTGCTGCGCTTCCTCCGCCTGGTGAACTGCCCGGAGGGATTAAATATCGGGATGCGGCATATCTCCCTGTCCACCTGCGGCCTGACGGAGCGGATCGCGGACCTCGCGAAGGAGGATCTTCAGCTCACGCTGGCGATCTCCCTCCACGCGCCGGACGACGAGACCCGCAGCCGCCTGATGCCCGCGAACCGGGGCCGGGGCGTCGCGCAGGTGCTGCAAAGCTGTCAGGATTATTTCGCCGCCACCGGACGGCGGATCACCTTTGAATACGCGATGATCGACGGGGTCAACGACAGCCCGGAGCAGGCCCGGCAGCTGGCTCGGCTGGCCCGACAGGCGAAGGCCCACGTCAATTTGATCCCGCTCAACCACGTTGCCGAGCGCGCCTTTCAGCCCTCGCGCCCGGAGCGGATGCGGGAGTTTTGTCAGATATTGGAACGCGAGGGCGCCAATTACACGATCCGCCGCTCCCTGGGCGGCGACGTGGACGCGTCCTGCGGTCAGCTCCGGCGCAAGCGGGAGCTGGCGAGAGCCGGAGAGGAGGCTGATGCTGCTTGCTGAAAGCATTTGGAATCACAGATCAGGGGAAGGTCCGCAGCGAGAACCAGGACGCCTTTCGCCTGCAGGTGGGACCGGCGGACACGCTACTGACCGCCGTGCTCTGCGACGGTATGGGCGGCGCGCGGGCCGGGAAGCTCGCCAGCGGCATGGCGGCGGACGCCTTCATGTCCCACGCGGCAAATTCCCTTGACGAGCGGTCGAGCGCCGCTGACATGAAGGCGATCCTGGCGGAGGCTGTCAGCTTTGCCAACGCCCAGGTTTACGAGCACGCCTTCCAGGAGCTGAGCTGCCTGGGGATGGGGACCACGATGGTGGGCCTGCTGATCGCCGGAAAACGAGCCGTTTTAGCCAACGTAGGGGACAGCCGCGCCTATCTGCTCTCGCGCGGCAAGCTGCGCCAGGTCACGACGGATCACTCTCTGGTGCAGGAGATGGTGGAACGCGGCCAGATCACGCCCGAGGAGGCGCGCACGCATCCCCGGCGCAACGTCATCACCCGCGCCGTCGGGACCGAGGCTTCAGTCAAGGCGGATCTGGTGGAGCTGCGCTTCACGCCAAGCTGCCGCCTGCTGCTCTGCTCCGACGGCCTGAGCAACTGCGTTCCCGACGCGGAGCTGCAGCGCGTGCTCCGGGAGGTCCCGGAGCCGGAGGAGGCCTGCCGGACACTGCTGACGATGGCGCTGGACGCCGGCGCGCGGGACAACGTGACCGTGCTGATCGCCCAGCCCGGATCGGAGGCGAAGCATGGATAATCAAAATACCGATCGCTGGCTCGGCGTCCTGCTGGACGGGCGCTACGAGCCTCTGGAGGTCATTGGCCGGGGAGGCATGGCGACGGTCTACAAGGGCTTCGACCACCTGCTGAACCGCAACGTCGCGATCAAGTTCCTGCGCCCCGACATGGCGGCTGACGGAGATTTCCGCGTTCATTTCAAAAAGGAAGGCCAGGCTGTCGCGAAGCTGAGTCACGCGAACATCGTCTCCGTCTACGACGTGAGCCGCACGCCCAACGTGGACTACATCGTGATGGAGCTGATCGAAGGCGTCACGCTCAAGCAATTTATGAAGGACAAGGGGCGCCTGAGCTGCCGCGAGTGCGCCCAGTTCGCCCTGCAGATCGCGAAGGCCCTGTCCCACGCCCATTCCAAGGGTATCATCCACCGCGACATCAAGCCGCAGAACATCATGGTCGAGCCGGACGGCGGGGTCAAGGTCGCCGATTTCGGCATCGCATATCTGGAATCGGCGCTGGAGGAGAGCAGCGACGTGGGCCTCGGCAGCGTCCACTACATCTCCCCGGAGCAGGCCCGCGGCCTGCCCGCCGACGCGCGCTCGGATATCTATTCCCTCGGCGTCGTGCTCTATGAGATGCTCTCCGGCCAGCTGCCCTACAACGGCGACACGCCGGACGAGATCGCCCGCCAGCACGTCAGCTCCGTCCCAACGCCCCTGCACGAGCTGAGCCCGGACGTGCCGGAGGAGCTGGAGGCCGTCGTGAGACGGGCGATGGAGCCGGATATCACCAAACGCTATCAGAGCGCGGACGAGATGATCCGCGAGCTGGAATCCTATCTGAACGGCGCGAGCGAGCCGCCCGGGATCAACGGGGAAGTGCCCGACCTGCTCCCGGAGGACGTGGAACCGCTGAGCCGCAGCGGGGAGCTGCCGAAGGAGAAGTATCTCCGCCGCCACCGCCGCAGCGTCAAGGTCAGCCTGCTGGTGGGCGTGCTCCTCAGCCTGCTCTTCGCGGGCGCGCTGTTTTACTTCCTGTGGAGCTACTGGCTGCGCGACATTTTCAGCGATCCGGTCAAGATCAGCATCCCGAATTTCGTCGGCAAAAACGTACAGGACCTCATCAACAACCGCGATTTGACGAAGATCTATAACTTCGACGTGGTGTACGACGTCAGCCCGGACGTGGAGACGGATATCGTCATCCGCCAGGACCCGGCGGGCGGCAAGAGCCGGACCCGCGACAGCCACGGCATCGACGTGACGCTGACGGTGAGCGCGGGCGCGCGGATGATCGTCGTGCCGGACGTGGTGAACCAGCTTTACACCGACGCGGTGACGACGCTGCAAAAGGGCGGCTTCCACACCGACGTGCGCTATGACGTGTCCGACACGGTGACCCCGGATTACGTGATCTCCACCAGTCCGGAAGCTGGGGACAAGATCCCCGCGGGCGCGACGGTCTACGTCACGGTCTCGTCGGGGCCGAACGTGGTCAGCGTGCCGATGCCGAACCTGATCGGCCTGACCCGCGACGCGGCGCGGGAGCGCATCGAGAGCGCGAACCTCTCCCTGGGCAACGTCACCTACGTGGAGGACAACAGCCCCGCAGGCTACGTGATCTGGCAGAGCATCGACCCGAACACGGCGGTGGAGGAGCACAGCAAGGTCTATCTCCAGGTCTCTCTGGGACCCAAGACCACGCCGACGCCCGCCCCGACGCCGACGCCGGAGGGCTGAGCGCCGATGCCAGAAGGCAGAATCATCAGAGCCCTCAGCGGCTTTTACGAGGTGCGGACGGAGACCGGAACGGTCTCCTGCCGCGCCAGAGGCAAATTCCGGCTGGACGGCCGGACGCCGCTGGTCGGGGACCTGGTCGAGGTCCAGCCGACGGAAGCGGGCAAAGGCGTGCTGCGCGCGCTGCTTCCGCGGAAAAACTGCTTCGTGCGTCCCGCCGTCGCCAACGTGGACGCGCTGGTGCTGCTGGCGGCGAACGTGAACCCGGTCACGGACCCTTTCCTGGTGGACCGTGTCGCGGTGATTGCCGAGCACGTCGGCTGCGGCGTGATCGTCTGCGTCAACAAGTGCGACCTGGACCGGGGAGACGCGCTGGCCGCGGCTTTTTCCCGAAACACCGGGTACCCCGTTCTGCGCACCAGCGCAGAGACGGGGGAGGGCGTGGAGGAGCTGCGGGCGCTGATCCGCGGAAAGACCGTCGCCTTTACCGGCAATTCCGGCGTGGGCAAGAGCAGCCTGCTGAACCGTCTCGCGCCGGAGCTGGACCTGGCCGTGGGCGAGGTCAGCGAGCGCCTGGGGCGCGGACGGCACACCACGCGACACATCGAGCTGTTCGACGTCGGGGACGAGACCTACATCGCGGACACGCCGGGCTTTTCCTCCTTCGACCTGACGCAGATGCGCCCGATCCGAAAAAACGAGCTGCAAGCCTGCTTCCCGGAGTTCCGGCCCTACCTGGGCGAGTGCCGTTTCGACGATTGTACCCATCGAAAGGAGCCAGGCTGCGCGGTCCTGGACGCGCTCGGGCGCGGCGAGATCGCCCCGAGCCGCCACGAGAGCTATTTGAAGCTGTATGAGATATCCGCTTCGTATAAGGAGTGGGAGCTGGAATAACAGGCATTCACCGCCTTATTTCAACATATCATGGAACGATATGTTGAAATAAGGCGGTGAATCCTATATGCGGAGACGAAATCCGATCCGGGCCCTGGTCGGGGGACTGATGCTGGCGGCGGGGCTGCTGATCCTCTTTGCCCGCGTGCTCCCGCCGGGCTTCTGGTGGTTCTGCGTCGGAGCAAGCCTGACGGCGGGCGGGCTGTGTTTGCTGACACGACGGTAATACAGAAAGCGGCTTTCGCATAAGCTGTACCACCATACGTATTTGGAGGTTTCGCTATGCTTGTCAGCTTGCCGATGGAGACCGTAAACTGTCAGATCTGCTGTTATTCCGCGTCGACGCGGCGGGAGGAGTCCCGCGACGTGGTGGTGCCGGATACGATGCCCGACGTCGGGACCGTGCTCAGCACCACGGGAACGGCGGTGATCCGGGGAAAGGACGTGTCCGCGGGACGGGTCCGTATCGAGGCGGCGGTCCCCGTGCGCGTCGCGTATCTGCCGGAAGAGGGCGGACAGCCCTGCTGCCTGGAGACGGAGCTTTCCTTCTATTGCAGCCTGGAGGACCCGTCGATCCCGGAGGACAGCGTCTGCGTCTCCCGCCTCCGGCTGCTGCGGCTGCAATCGCGGCTTCTGAATCCCCGGAAGCTCGCGGTGGAAGGGGAATTGCTGGTCGAGGCGGCCTGCTATGAGCCGGGGGAGCTGTCTATGCCCGGCGCGCCGGAGGACGGCGAGGCCGGCGTGCACGCGAAGCTGGAGCCGGTGCGGCTTGCCGTAAGCTGCGCGGTGACGGAGAAAACCTTCGCCGTGCTGGACGAATTCGAGCTGCCAGAGGGAGAGGCGCCCGCCGCGCTGCTGCTGGCGGAGAGTGTTGCGCTGAAGTGCGAGGAGCTGCGGACGGTGGGGACGAAGCTGATCGTGCGCGGCAGCGCGGAGACCCGGCTGCTCTACCGCCGGGAGGACGGCAGCGTCGGCGGCACGAGCATTACTACGAGCTTTTCCCAGGTCGTCGAACCGGAAACGCTCCCGGAGGGCGCGGAGGTGGACGCAAGTCTGCTGCTCAGCGGTGTGTTCGTGACGCTGAGCGAGGGGGACGGCGTCAGCGGTTCGTTGGAGCTGCACCTCTCCGCGCAGGTCCGCGTGACGGAGCAGAGGACGCTGCGCTGCCTGACCGACGCCTACAGCAACCGTTACGCGCTGAGCCCGACCACGGAGGAAAAGACCGTTTGCGCGTCGGAACGCCCCGTCACGCTGCGCACGACCGTCCACGAGCGTTTGAACGCCGCGCAGGAGGTTTCGGAAGCGCTTCAGGCCTGGGTCGGCGTCGGCGCGGCGACAGCGGAGCCGGAGGGTCTGCGCGTGCCGGTCAGCGTTTCCTGGTACTATTTGACGCCGGACGGGAGCCTCTGCGCGGACCGCGCCACGGTGGAGGCCCGCTTTGAAGAAGCGCTGGAGCCGGGGCAGCGGCTGGAGCTGCGGAGCGTGGCGCCCACCGAGCTGAGCCTTCGGCCCGTCGAGGGCGGCGTCGAGCTGCACCTGATGCTGGAGGCCGCCGCGTTGCTGATATCGGAACAGACGATCCGGGTCCTGACGGCGCTGGAATACGACGAGTCAGCCCCGCGGGACCCGGGAGAACAACCCGCCCTGGTCCTGCTCCGCGCCGACAGCGGCGACGATCTCTGGGCGCTGGCGCGGGAGAACTGCTCCACCGTGGAGGCAATCCGCGAGGCGAACGGCCTGGACGCGGCGGCGGGGGAGTGGAGCCGCCTGATCCTGATCCCCAGAGTGTGCTGAACCGTGATTTTTCTATTGCCAAGCGGCCCCAACTGTGCTAAAATAACATGAATTCTTTCCGCGCCGGTCAAACGGCGCGGTCCATACTGAGATATAAGGGGCTGAATTAGCATGTCAGGACATTCCAAGTGGCACAATATACAGAAAACCAAGGGCGCGGCGGACGCGAAGCGCGCCCAGGCCTTCACCAAGATCGCGCGTGAAATGATCGTCGCGGTCAAGGAGGGCGGCAGCGGCGACCCGAACAACAACTCCCGCCTCGCCACCGTCATCGCGAAGGCCAAGGCCGCGAACATGCCGAACGACAACATCAAGCGCACGATCGAAAAGGCGCTGGGCGCGGGCAGCACCGACAACTATGAGCGCGTCACCTACGAGGGCTACGGCCCCAGCGGCGTCGCCCTGATCGTCGAGGCCATGACCGACAACCGCAACCGCACCGCCAGCGAGGTGCGTCACTATTTCGACAAGTACGGGGGAAACCTCGGCGCGGCGGGCTGCGTGAGCTGGTCCTTCGACCGCAAGGGCGTGATCGTCATCGACAATGAGGACGAGGAGCTGGACGAGGATACGGTCATGATGGACGCCCTCGAGGCCGGAGCGGACGATTTCGAGGCCGAGGAAGACGGTCTGGCCTTCACGGTCTACACCGCCACCGACGCGGTCGCCGCCGTCGCCGCGGCCCTGGAGGGCAAGGGCTATCACCTCGTCAGCGCCCAGGAGGAAATGCTCCCTCAGCAGGGCTACATCAAGCTGACCAACGAGGACGATATCAAGAACATGCAGAAGATGCTGGACATGTTCGAGGACAACGAGGACGTGCAGAACGTCTGGCACAACTGGGAAGACGCGGAATAAGCTTCGAAGGATCCGAAATAGAGAACAGGCGCTTTACCTGATCGAGCATCGGGCAAGCGCCTGTTATTCTTTTTGGTGCTCTGATCCAATCAGCTCTTTTTCCGAAAGAACTCTTCAAAATAATCCCGCTCCGCTTTGGAATGGAAAAGCTCGAAGGGATCCTCCGGCTGGGGCTCCGGCGCGGCGGGGCCGGGCGCCGCGTCCTCCGGGAAAAGATCCTCAAAGGTCGGGATCTGTTTCGGCGTGGAGATCTCTTCCGCCGCCGTTATCTCCTTCGCATCAACCGCTCCGGGTTCGGTTTCGGGCAATTCGATCTCCGGGAACAGCTCCCGGGAGAGCTCCAGCGCGGAATGCTCCGGAAGCTTGATCTCAGGGGGCTCCGGGATCGCCGCCTCCTGCGACTCGACTGGGGCCGCGGCGGGCGTCGCGACAGGCGGAGCGGGAGGAGCCGGATGACCGTCAGTGGAAGGCCCGGCAGTCTCGGCTGCGGCAGGCGCGGCGTCGGGCAGCTCGATCGCGGCGAGCTCCTCTTCCGTGATCTCCGGTCCGTGTCCATCTTCAAAGTATTCGATCTTCGGGGGCGGCGCGGCGTTGCGGCGGGCCGATCTCGGAGGCGGCGCGGTCTTTGCGCGTTTTCTGGAGCGCAGATAGCGGATACGCCGGATGCGGTAATAGATCACCCAGGCTAGATAAAGCACGAGGATGACCGCGAGGATGGATACGATCAGGCGGAACTGCCGCGTGTGGATCGTCTCCTGGATGTGGCTGGTGATGTAGCTGGAGCGGCTGAGGTCCACGTTAGCCGCCGCGACGAGCTTGACCGTGCCGTAGTTCACGCCGTCGCGCATGACGCTGACCTCGCCCAGGACCTCGCCCGCGGTGACGGGCGCGGTCACGATCTTACCCTGCTCCAGCGAATACACCGACATATCGAGCGTAAAGATGTTCTTGTCGTAGTTGTTCGGGAGCAGCAGGGTCACGGCGGTGGCGGGGCGAAGGTTTACATAATCTGTATCCATCCCGAGGTTCACGTCCACCGAAGCGATGTTCTTGTTCGGGCTCAGGACCTCCTGATAGCTGTAATTCGCAAAGACCCAGTCGAAGAGCTCGATGGCGTCCCCGAAGCTGGAGCAGCGGTTTTCCTCCCGGATGCCGCCGTAGATCGCGGCGATCAGCTCGATCCCGCTTTCCTCGTCGGTGGCGGTGGTGAGCAGGCAGTAGCCCGCCTCGGCGTTGTAACCGGCCTTCAAACCGCTGGCGCGGTTGTAGAAATAGCTGGAACCAAAGGTCCCGTCGCGGGTGATCAGGGCGTTACCGTTTTTCAGCGTCCGCGCGGCGGAAAGGTTCGTCTCGGGGATCTCCGCGCCGGTGGTGGAGCAGATCCGGGTCAGCAGGTCGTGACGGGTCGCCTCCTGGGCGAGCTTGGCCATATCCTCCGCCGTCGTGTAGTTGTCCTCGCTGTAGAGACCGCTGGGATTGCTGAAATGCGTGTTGGTACAGCCGATCCGCTCCGCGCGCTCGTTCATCTGGGCGACGAAAGCCGTCTGGGAGCCGGACAGGAACTCCGCGATCGCGTTGGCCGCGTCGTCGGCTGAGCCTACGATGGAACAGTAGAGCAGGTTTTCCAGGGAAATGGTCTCACCCGCGCTGAGCATCCGTTGACCGTCCCCGTTCGGGAAATAAACCGCGTTTTCGGAGACTGTGACCTCCGCGCGCAGGGAGGAATCCCCCTGTTCGATCGCTTCCACGGCGATCAGGGCGGTCAGCAGCTTGGCGGTGTCGGCGGGGAAGACTCGCGCGTCCGGGTGCCGGGAGTAGAGCATCTCACCGGTTTTCCGGTCCAGAATGACCGCGGCATAGCTTTCCGGCGACGGAAGCGGACTGTCGCCCACGCTGGCCAGAGCCGCGAAGGGCGTCAGCAGGCCCAAAATAAGCGCCAGCGCGAAAAAGATTGGAAGAAACTTTTTATTTTTCATAGCAATCTCCAGAAAGTATGGTATAATCAATAGCAATATTATAGTGGATTTGCATCAGAAAAGCAACTGAATCTTTTGGAAGCGCGGGAAGGACCGGGTCGGACGGTATGGGCAAGCAAGCGAAAAAGAGCGGCGCTCTGCGGCCGGCGGAGCGATGGGCGATCGGCGTCACGGCGATCGTGCTGGCGCTGACGCTCGGCTTTCATCTGGGTACGGCGGGGCGCGTGCCGGAGCTGCGTGTCGAGACGGAGACGCCAACGGCGACAGCCGCACTGGAACCCAGCGCGGGCGCGGCGGCGGAGACGACCGGGACGGATGACAGGGTCGATCTGAACCGGGCGACGGCGGAGGAGCTGCAAGCCCTCCGCGGGATCGGTCCGGCTCTGGCGGAGCGGATCGTCGCGTACCGCGAGGAACACGGGCCCTTTGCGAAGGTGGAGGAGCTGACGCTCGTCAACGGGATCAGTCCGGCTTTGCTGGAGAAGAACGCGGAAAGACTGTATATCGGGGAGGCGGAGCCATGAGGCTGTTGGTTGTGGACGACGAGAAGCTGCTCGTCAAGGGCTTGAAATTCAATCTGGAGCACGACGGCTATCAGGTAGACGTCTGCTACGACGGGGCCAGCGCTGTGGAGCAGGCGCGGCGGGAGCACTATGACCTGATCCTGCTGGATCTGATGATGCCGGTGATGGACGGGCTGGAGGCCTGCATGCAGATCCGCGCTTTCTCCAACGTGCCGATCATCATGCTGACGGCGCGGACCGAGGACACGGACAAGCTGATCGGATTCGAATATGGTGCGGACGATTACGTCACGAAGCCCTTCAACGTTCTGGAGCTGAAAGCCCGCGTCCGGGCGCTGCTCCGCCGTTCGGGCCAGAGCGCGGCGCAGGCCGCGGAGCCGGCCCAGCTCAGCGTCGGCGGGATCACCCTGGATTTCAGCCGCCGCTGCGCCATCGTGGACGGGCGCGAGGTCGATCTGACCGTCAAGGAGTTCGACCTCGTGAGCCTGTTGATGCGCTCCGAGGGGCGCGTATTCAGCCGGGAAAGCCTGCTCAATACGGTTTGGGGCCAGGACTTTTTCGGTGAGGAACGCACGGTGGACGTGCACATCCGCCGTCTGCGGGAAAAGCTCGAGCGCGACAGCGCCCACCCCGAGCATCTGATGACCAAGTGGGGCGTGGGCTATTATTTCAAAAAGTGATCTCATCATGACACAAGAGCAGATCAAAACCAAATACAGCGTACAGGGCACCTTTCTTGTGATCTTTTTCCTGTTCATCGCGGTCAGTACGGTGCTGCTGAACACCTTTCCCGTGATCTCGTCCCGCGACGTGGTGATCTCCAGCAAGCAGCGCGCGCTGATGAACCAGACGAACGTGATGAGCGCGTCTCTCTCCGGGCTGGAACGGCTGAGCGTGGAGGGCGTGAAGCAGGTCATGGACCTGATCGACACGGGCGAGTATCACCGCGTGATCGTCTCGGACCGGAACGGGGCCGTGCTCTATGACACGGAGGACCCGCGGCAGAGCGGCAACAGCGTGCTGTCGATCCCACAGCTCCGCCGGGCGCTGGCCGGGGAGTCGGTCTTTACCTGCGTTTACGACGGGGAGACCTTCCGCAGCGAGAGCACCGCGCCGGTCATGAGCTACGGCAACGTGATCGGCGGCGTTTACGTATCGGACGACGACACGGACCAGGCCGCGCTGATCCGCTCCATCCAGGCCCGGCTGCGCACGGCCTCCATCGTGACCGGCGGCCTGTCCCTGGTCGTGATCGTCTGGTTCACAGCCCGGCTGACCCGCCGCCTCCGGGAACTGGCAAAGGCCATGCGCACGGTGCGCGAGGGCGATTACAGCGGGCGCGTCCCGGTGCGCGGACAGGACGAGGTCGCGGAGCTCAGCGCGGTGTTCAACGAGATGAACGGACGCTTGCAGAGCACCGAGGAGCTGCGCCGCCGCTTCGTTTCCGACGCCAGCCACGAGCTGCGGACGCCGCTGGCGAGCATCCGCCTTTTGAGCGACAGCGTGGTGCAGAGCGAGGAGATGGACCCGGAGACCATGCGGGAGTTCGTCACCGACATCGGCACCGAGGCGGAGCGCTTGCAGCGCCTGACGGAAAAGCTGATGCGCCTGACCCGGATGGACAGCGGCAGCGCGGATGAGCGCGTTCCGCTGGACCCGGCCCCAGTGGCGCAGCGCTGCGCCCACCTGCTGACGCCGCTGGCCCAGGAGAAGCGCGTGACGATCACGACGGAATCGACGAAGGGGCTCCTTGTGAAGGCCGCGGAGGACGACCTCTTTCAGATCATCTTCAACCTGACGGAAAACGCGATCAAATACAACGTCACGGACGGGCGCGTGCTGCTGCGGCTGTATGCAGACGGCAGCAGGGCCGTGCTGAGCGTGGAGGATACCGGCATCGGCATCCCGGAGGCGGACGTCGAACACGTGTTTGAACGCTTCTACCGCGTAGACAAGGCCCGCTCCCGCGAATTCGGAGGCAGCGGCCTGGGTCTCTCCATCGTCCACGACGCGGTGCTGTCCAACGGCGGCGAGATCAGCGTCGAGCCGGTGAAGCCCCAGGGGACGCGGTTCACGGTGAGCTTTCCGCTGGCGGAAGAGACCAATTCGGAATTCGAGAAGGGAGATCCCCATGTGCGCCCTGCTTCGTCCACACCTGATATATGAGACCCTCGACGCTGTACCGTCCGACGAGCTTTTGCGCCGGGGGGTGCGGCTGGTGCTGCTGGATATCGACAACACCCTTGCGCCCTACACCCGGCAGACGGCGGGGGACGCGCTGCGCGCCTGGGCGGAGGCCATGCGCGGGGCCGGACTGACGCTCTATCTGCTGTCGAACAACAAGGGCACGCGTCCTGAGACCTTCGCGACGGAGCTGGACCTGCCCTACGTGAAGCGGGCGAAAAAGCCCTCGCCGGAGGCGGCCCGCTCGATCATGGCGGAGCTGAACGTTTCGCCAAAGGAGACGGCCATCGTCGGTGATCAGATCTACACCGACATGCTCTGCGCCCACCGCTGCGGCTGTCTGGCGGTGCTGATCGAGCCGATCGAGCTGCACAATATCTGGCTGCGGCTGCGCTATTGGGCGGAGCGGCCCTTTCGACGAGTTCATAGTTGATAGTTGTTAGCATTATCATATAAATCAAAGGAGAAATGATATGACACGCATCGAGAAGATCCAAAACGAGTTGAAGCGGCGCGAGCTGGACGCGATCCTGCTGTTTTCTGAATCCAACGTCCACTACGCGGGGCAGTTCGCGTTCACCGACGGCGCGATCGCCGTGTCACGCGACGGCGCCTGGCTGTTCACCGACTCCCGCTACATCGAGGCGGCGCAGGCCGAGGCGAAGGGCGTCGAGGTCCGCCTGATGGACGCCGAACACAAGCTCTCCGACCAGCTCAAAGAGGTCCTGGGCGGCTGCGCGAAGATCGCCGCGGAGGAGGAGCGCCTCGCCCACGCGGCCTGGAAGCATTGGGAGGAGCTGCTTGGAGCGGAGCTGCTCAACGGGGAGGACCTGATGGCGGAGCTCCGCGCGGTGAAGGACGAGAGCGAGATCGCGTCCCTGGTCGCCGCGCAGCGCATCGCGGAGCAGGCGCTGGAACAGATCCTCGGCTACATCAAGCCCGGCGTCAAGGAACGGGACGTCGCCGCGGAGCTGACCTACCGGATGATGCTGCTGGGCGGGGAGGGCAACAGCTTCGACCCGATCACGATCACCGGCCCCAACACCAGCAAGCCCCACGGCGTTCCCGGCGAGGCCATCGTCCAGCCCGGCGACTTCGTGACGATGGATTTCGGCACGCTGGTGAACGGATATCACTCCGACATGACCCGCACCGTCGCGGTGGGCTATGCTACGGATGAAATGAAGAAGGTCTACGATACGGTCCTGCGCGCACAGCTCGCGGGGATCGAATTGATGAAGGCCGGGACCACAGGCGCGGCGGTCCACAAGGCCGCGGCGGACGTTATCGCGGCGGAGGGCTACGGCGAATACTTCGGCCACGGCTTCGGCCACAGCGTCGGCCTGGAAATCCACGAGATGCCCGGCGCCAGCCCCCGCAACGAAAAGCCCCTGCCCGCGGGCGCGGTCGTCACCGCCGAGCCGGGCATCTACCTCCCGGGCAGATTCGGCGTCCGCATCGAGGATATGGTGCTGATCGGGGAGGACGGGCCGCACGATCTCACCAAGGCGCCGAAGGAGCTACTGGTACTGTAAGCAGTTAGGAGTTATGAGTTATGAGTTAGGAGTTATTGAGACGAAAGCAAAGCAAACTCCTAACTCCTAACTCCACACTCCTAACTAAAACCGATTTCCGAAACCAAGGAGGTGACCCACCATGCCGCGCAAGCCGAAACGAAATACCAAGGGAAAGATCATCTCCGCCGCCTGGCGTCTGTTCTATGAGCAGGGCTATGAGGACACGACGATCGAGGACATATTGGAGGCCAGCGAGACCAGCAAGGGGACCTTCTACCACTATTTTGAGGGGAAGGACGCCCTGCTGGGGACGCTGAGCGTCCTCTTCGACGAGAAATACGAGCAGTTGATCCCCACGATCCGCGAGGACGACAACGCGCTGGACGTGCTGGCCTACCTGAACCGGGAGCTGTTCGCGATGATCGATTCCAGCGTGTCCCTGGACCTGCTGGCCCGGCTGCTCTCGACCCAGCTCACGACCCGCGGCGAAAAGCATCTTCTGGACCGCAACCGCGTCTATTTCCGCCTTCTGCGCGACGTGATCGCCCGGGGCCAGAGCCGGGGAGAGCTCCGGACTGATCTCAGCGTCAACGAGATCATGAAGGCCTACGCCCTGATGGAGCGGGGCCTGATGTACGACTGGTGCCTCTGCTCCGGGGAATATTCGCTGAGCCGCTACAGCGCAGACGTGATGCGGATGTTTTTGCAGACCTACGCCGCTCAGTCAAACAAAGGGCCCTTGTCAGAATGCACATCAGAATAATATGAATATGCTGCTGCCTTGTGACATCCTACAGAAACTTTTGCGGGTATTAAAAATAGTATAGAATGTAGTACGGTAAAAATTCCTTGATATATAGAAAATATATATAAAGAAAATAAATGGCGTATAGATAATAGTCTATACACCATTCTATATTGCGGTCTAATGATACTTATGCTATTCTCTCTGCATAAACAGAAGGGAAGTGCATAGCATGACAGGTTCTTCCATCGCGATCCTGGCAACGATCCTCATCTATCTGGCCGCAATGGTCGGCATCGGACTATACTTCAACCGAAAGGGCAGCGGCCACAGCGCCGGGGAGTTCTTCCTCGGCGGGCGGAAGCTGGGCCCCCTGGTGACGGCCATGAGCGCCGAGGCCAGCGACATGAGCAGCTATCTGCTGATGGGCCTGCCGGGGCTGGCCTATCTCTGCGGCGTGGCCGAGGTCGGCTGGACGATCATCGGTCTGGCCGTCGGCACCTATCTGAACTTCCTGTTCGTAGCGCGCCGCCTGCGCCGCTACAGCGCCGCGCTGGACGCCATCACGCTGCCGGACTACTTCTCCCGCCGCTGGAAGGACGAGCGGCACGTGCTGAGCCTCGTCGCCGCGCTGATCATCGTCGTATTCTTCGTGCCCTATACCGCCTCCGGCTTCAAGGCCGTGGGGACGCTGTTCAACAGCCTCTTCGGATGGGATTATCACCTGAGCATGGTGATCGGCGCGGTCGTCATCATCGGCTATACGGTCCTGGGCGGCTTCCTCGCCGTCAGCACCACCGACCTGATCCAGAGCATCTTCATGACCGTCGCGCTGGTCGTGATCGTCTTTTTCGGCATCGGCCGGGCGGGCGGTCTCGGCGCGGTGATGGAGAACGCAAGGGCCCTGCCCGGTTACCTGAACCTGAACCAGGGCTATGATCCCGCTACGGGCGCGGCGGGCTCCTTCGGCTTCCTGAGTGTTGTTTCGACCCTGGCCTGGGGCCTTGGCTATTTCGGAATGCCTCACATCCTTCTGCGCTTCATGGCGATCCGGGATGAGAACGAGGTCAAGACCAGCCGCCGGATCGCCAGCATCTGGGCCCTGGTGAGCATGCTCGTTGCCGTGTTCATCGGCATCATCGGCCTCGCCGTCAGCAAGGCGGGCGGCATCCCGACCCTGGTGGGCAGCAGCGAGAGCGAGTCGGTCATCATCCGTCTGGCAAACCTCATGAGCGGGAACGGGGTCCTGTTCGCCATCGTGGCTGGCGTGATCCTCGCGGGCATCCTCGCGGCGACGATGTCCACCGCCGACAGTCAGCTCCTGGCCGCGGCCAGCAGCGTGTCGCAGGACCTCCTGCAGGACTTCTTCGGGAAGAAGCTCAGCCGCAAGTCCTCCATGATCGCGGCCCGCGGCACCGTGATCCTGATCGCGGTGATCGGCGTCGTGCTGGCCTGGGATCAGAATTCCAGCGTTTTCCGCGTGGTGTCCTTCGCCTGGGCGGGTTTCGGCGCGGCCTTCGGCCCCACGGTCCTGCTCAGCCTCTTCTGGCGGCGCAGCAATAAGGCCGGAGCGCTGGCCGGTATGCTGGTCGGCGGCGGCATGGTATTCGTCTGGAAGTTCCTGATCGCGCCCATCGGCGGCGCCTTCGCGATCTATGAGCTGCTGCCTGCCTTCCTCTGCGCGGCGATCGCCATCGTCGTCGTGAGTCTGGCGACGAAGGCGCCGGAGAAGGAGATCACGGAGAAGTTTGACAAATTGATGAAGTAACAATTAGATATATATCGAACAAATCCGGCGCGTTTGCGCCGGATTTGTTCGATATATTCATTGCAATCTGTCACGCAGGTTTGACCGGCTGTACAAAAATCGCCGGAACTCCACTACGTCGTCATAGACGACATAGAAAGCATAGTAGTTTTTCACCCTGAGCCGGTAGTAATCCATGTCCACATCAGGTGGAGAAGCATACGGCTTGGACGCTTTGGGAAAAGTGAGCAGCGAACTCTTACATTTTTCAAACTCTGTATCCAGCGTCCGCGCCGCGCTTTTGTTTTTTAGGGCTTCGGAAATATATTCCAAAGCGCCGAGATAGTCTTGCCAAAAGGAATCCTTGTACTCAAACCTGTACCTCATTCAAATACGCCTCCGCTTTGGCTCGAAATTCTTCCTCCGTATAGGTTGGCTCTCCGGCCCGCGCCCGCGCGTCGGCCTCCTGCAAACAGGCAAGGTAGGGATCGCCGCGAAGCTCAAAGGGAATTCCGCCCCGCATGACCGACTGCTTGAGGAATACACGCACCGCGGAGGAGGTGTCCATGCCGATACTGGCGAACAAGCTGTCCGCCTGGGCCTTGAGCGTATCGTCGATCCGAATCTGAAGGTTTGCCATAAAGCTCACTCCTTTCAATAAAAATATATTACAAATACATAGACATGTCAATACAATAGAATGATTATTTCCGCGGGCAATCCCACAACTCTTCATGAACCACCTATATTAATTATTTCAAAATTATGCTTTTCAAAGTCGCATCACCGTGCTATAATAGCAAAAATATATTTGGGGGTGGTTCCGATGGAGAGACGATACATGGACCGCTTTGTCGGCGAGGGCCTGACCTATGACGACGTGCTGCTGGTGCCTGCCGAGAGCAACGTACTGCCCGGTCAGGTGAAGCTGGACACGCGCCTGACGAAGACCCTGCGGCTGAACGTGCCGCTGATGAGCGCGGCCATGGATACCGTGACCGAATCGCGTATGGCGATCGCGATGGCGCGGGAGGGCGGCATCGGCGTCGTGCACAAGAACATGAGCATCGAAGCCCAGGCCGAGGAGGTCGACCGGGTCAAGCGCTCGGAGAACGGGGTCATCACGAATCCCTTCTCCCTGTCCGAGCAGCACACGCTGGCGGACGCGGACGCGCTGATGTCGAAGTACCGCATCTCCGGCGTGCCCATCGTGGATGACGACGGCAAGCTGATCGGCATCATCACGAACCGCGATATGAAGTTCGCGACGGACTTCTCCCAGCCCATCAGCGCGCTGATGACCAGCGAGGGGCTCGTCACCGGGCCGGAGGGCACGACGCTGGAGCAGGCCAAGGAGATCCTCCACCGCCACCGGATCGAGAAGCTTCCGATCGTGGACAGCCGTTTCCGGCTGAAGGGCCTGATCACGATCAAGGACATTGAAAAGACGGTCGCCTACCCGAACGCGGCCAAGGACGCGCGGGGCCGTCTGCTCTGCGCGGCGGCGCTGGGCGTGACCGCGGACGTGCTGGACCGGGCGAAGGCTCTGGTCGACGCGGGCGTGGACGCCTTCGTTCTGGACAGCGCCCACGGTCACAGCGCGAATATCCTCCGCGAACTGGGCACGGTGAAGAACGCCTTCCCGGACGTGCCGCTGATCGCGGGCAACGTCGCCACCGCCGAGGCCACCGAGGCGCTCATTCAGGCGGGCGCGGACTGCGTGAAGGTCGGTATCGGACCGGGCAGTATCTGCACGACCCGCGTCGTCGCGGGCATCGGCGTACCCCAGATGACCGCGGTGCTGGACTGCGCGGAGATGGCGGACAAGTACGGCGTTCCGATCATCGCTGACGGCGGCGTCAAATACTCCGGCGACATCGTGAAGGCTTTGGCGGGCGGCGCCTCGGTCGTCATGCTCGGCAGCCTGCTGGCGGGCTGCGAGGAGAGTCCCGGTGAGACCGAAATGTATCAGGGCCGCCGCTTCAAGGTCTATCGCGGGATGGGCTCTCTGGCCGCAATGGCGAAAGGCAGTAAGGACCGCTATTTCCAGGAGAACAGCCGCAAGCTGGTCCCGGAGGGCGTCGAGGGCCGCGTTCCCTACAAGGGAACGGTCAGCGACACGGTGTTCCAGCTCTTGGGCGGTCTCCGCTCCGGTATGGGCTACTGCGGCGCGGCGGATCTGGCCGGCCTCCGCAAGGCGCGTTTTGTCAAGATTACCGCGGCGGGTTTGTGCGAGAGCCACCCGCACGACATCTATATCACCAAGGAAGCGCCGAACTATACGAGCAACGCGATGTAAATACGCAAACGGGCCGCGATCACCAGGGATCGCGGCCCATTAAGTTTCAGATTATTATATGACCGGCTTCACGTCCGCCAGCAGGCCCTTCCAGTTGTCGCTCCAGACCCGCCAGTCGCCCCGCTGGTCCTGATAGAACAGGCAATAGCGCTCACTGTCCGCGCCGGGCAGAGAGACCAGGACCTGCCGCAGCTCCGGCGTGGTCGGCGTCGCGGCCTTGTAGGGCTCGTAGACGCTCTGGCGCACCGTGACGGTAAGGGGCAGGGAGGGGGCGTAACCGTTTTCCGGCGCCGCGCCGC
>JAFSRS010000073.1 GCA_017445985.1 Oscillospiraceae bacterium
CACGGGGGCGGCGGGAAGCTCCGCCGCGGCGGGCGAGGCCTGGGCCGGGTCCACCAGGGGCTTCGGGCTCAGCCACTCGGCAAAGGGGTCGTCGGGGACGGCCTGGGGCTGCGCCGGCGCGGCGCTCACGCCGACGGGCGCGGCGGAGGGCTGCGCCGTAGGGAGCGATCCCTTGATCGCTCCGCGTTCCGCCCGGCTTTTACGGGACTTCCCGCCCCGCGCCTTGCGCGGCGCGGCGGCGCCATCAGGGGATGGCGCCCTGCGGGAGGCAGCGGGCTTGGCGGCGGCGGCGCCATCAGGGGTTGGCGCCCTACGGGCTTCGGCGGCGGGCGCGGCAGCGCCATCAGGGGATGGCGCCCTGCGGGAGGCAGCGGGCGCGGCCTGCAGACCCTTGTCCGGGATCTTCGCCTCGTCCTTGTCCAACAGCATCACGATCACGAAAACGAGCACGCCGACGGTGATGAAGATATCCGCGATATTGAACACCGGGAACGTCATGAATTCCAGCTCGATCATGTCCACGACGTAGCCGCTGATGATGCGGTCCAGGCAGTTGCCCACCGCGCCCGCCATCACGATCACGGCGGACCAGCGGGCGGCGGGGTGGCGGATCGAGCCCTTCGCCATCAGGTAGATCACGACGGCGACGAACAGCACGCAGAGCACGACGAAGAACCAGCGCGCGCCCTGCAGGAAGCTGAAGGCCGCGCCGGTGTTGTGGACGTTGCTGAGGTGGACGAGGCCGGGGATCAGCGGGATCGTGCCGACGTTTTCCTCGATGTGGGCGGAGGTCCAGTACTTGCTGAGCTGGTCCAGGATCAGCGCGATCACCGCCACGATTGCGTAAAACATGGTTGTTATTCCTCCGGGTTGGAAGTGGGGGAGTCAGGCTTGAGTTAGGAGTTATTAGTTAGGAGTTAGGAGTTGGGAGTTGGGGGGGATTCGCCCGTAGGGACGGCTCGCAGCCGTCCGCCGGAACGATTTCCTCCACGCCGTAGGGAGCGATCCCCTGATCGCTCCGCATTTTGCCGCGGCTCGGCCCTGGTCCCGCCCCGCGCTTTACGCGGGGCGGCGGCGCCATCAGGGGATGGCGCCCTACGGCCTTACTTCAACAGGGAAACGACCTTCGCGCACCTTGGGCACAGGCCGTCGGCGTCGGGGCTGAGGGTGTGCTTCCAGCAGCGGGGGCACTTCTCGCCCTCGGCCTCGGCGACCAGGACGCGGACGCCCGTTACCGGGGTGTCGGCGGCCTTTTCGTACAGGGCCGGGTCGTCGGTGACGGTGACGCGGGAGACGATGAACAGGTCGGCCAGCTCCTCGTCGGTAAAGACGCGGGGCGGGTGATTGGCCTCGCTGTCCTTGATGAGCGTGACCTGGGCCTCCAGGCTCTTGCCGATGCGCTTGTCCGCGCGGGCGCGCTCCAGCTCGCCGTTGACGCCCTCGCGGGCGGAGAGCAGGCTGTCCCAGGACTCCATTTTGTCGGAGGCGTACGCGGTCAGCGGCGCGTACATGTCGTTGAACAGCACGTTCCGCGGATCGTCCCCGGCGCGGTGGGGCATGGCCTGCCAGATCTCGTCGCAGGTGAAGCAGAGGATCGGGGCCATGATCCGGGTCATCCCATCCAGGATCAGGAACAGGGCGGTCTGGGCGCTGCGGCGGAGCAGGCCGTCGCGCTCCTCGCAGTACAGCCGGTCCTTGATGACGTCCAGATAGAAGTTGCTCAGCTCCACCACGCAGAAGTCGTTGATCGCGTGGGTGATGGAGGAGAAATCGTAGTCCTGATAGGCCTTTTCGCAGCGCTCGATCAGGGCGTTGAGGCGGGTCAGGGCCCACTTGTCCAGCTCCGCCATCTCACCGGGCGCGACCAGCGCGTTCGGGTCGAAGCCGTCCAGGTTGCCCAGGCAGTAGCGGGCGGTGTTGCGGAATTTCAGGTAGTTCTGGGAAAGCTGCTTGAAAATCTCGTCGGAGCAGCGCACGTCCGCGTGGTAGTCCGCGCTGGCGGCCCAGAGGCGCAGCAGGTCCGCGCCGTACTTGTTGATGATCTCGTTGGGGTCCATGCCGTTGCCCAGGGACTTGTGCATCGCGCGGCCCTGGCCGTCCACGGTCCAGCCGTGGGTGATGCAGGTCCTGAAGGGCGCGCCCTGGCCCAGGGCGCCGACGGCGGTGAGCAGGCTGGACTGGAACCAGCCGCGATACTGGTCCAGGCCCTCCAGATACACGTCCGCGGGCCAGAAGCCCTGGTCGCGCTTCATGCTGGCGAAATGGGTGGAGCCGGAGTCGAACCAGCCGTCGAGGGTATTCTCCTCCTTGGTGAAGGGGCCCTTGCCGCCGCAGTGCGGGCAGGCGAAGCCTTCGGGGAGGATTTCAGACGCTTCCTTGAGGAACCAGGCGTTGCTGCCCTCGGCCTCGAAGCACCGGCTGATGGCCGCGATGCTCTCGTCGGTGCAGATGGGCTTGCCGCAGTCGGGGCAGTAGACCACCGGGATCGGCAGGCCCCACTTGCGCTGGCGGGAGATGCACCAGTCGGCGCGCTCGCGGATCATGCTCTTCATCCGGTCGATGCCCCAGTCGGGCAGCCAGCGCACGTCGTCGCAGGCGGCGCAGGCCTCGTCCTTGAAGGCGTCCACGGAGCAGAACCACTGGGGCGTGGCGCGGAAGATGACCTGGCCCTTGCAGCGCCAGCAGTGGGGGTAGGAGTGGACGATGTCCTCGCTGGCGAAGAGGGAGCCGTTGGAGCGCATATCGGCCAGGATGACCGGGTTGCTCTCGTCGGTCGTCATGCCCGCGTACTTGCCCGCGTAGTCGGTGTGGCGGCCCCGGTCGTCCACGGGCACCACCAGGTCGATGCCGTAGCGGCGGCAGGTGTTGTAGTCGTCCGCGCCGAAGCCGGGGGCGGTGTGGACGCAGCCGGTGCCGGAGTCCATCGTCACGTAGTCCGCGACGGTGAGCAAGCTGGTCTTGTCCAGGAAGGGGTGGCGGCAGAGCATGTACTCGAAGAACGCTCCCTCGTGGCGGTCGACGATCTCATACTCGCCGATCCCGCCCGCGGCCATGACCTTCTCCAGCAGGGCTTCCGCGAGGATATAGGTCTCGCCGTTGCCCGCCTTGACGATCACGTAGCTGTCCCGGGGGCTCAGGGTGATGGCCAGGTTGCCGGGCAGGGTCCAGATCGTCGTGGTCCAGATCAGGACGAAGGTCCTGTCCTTGTCCAGCCCGGGCAGCTTGCCCAGGTCGTCGTGCAGGGGGAACTTCACGTAGACCGTGGTGACCGGGTCGTCCTTGTACTCGATCTCGGCCTCGGCCAGGGCGGTCTCGTCCTTCGGGCACCAGTACACGGGCTTCAGACCCTTGTAGATGTAGCCCTTCTTGTACATCATGCCGAAGATTTTGACCTCTTCGGCCTCGAAGGAGGGGTTCATCGTCAGATAGGGCTTCTCCCAGTCGCCGATCACGCCCATGCGCACGAAGCTGTCCCGCTGGACGCCGACGTATTTCTCGGCGTACTTGTGGCAGGCGGAGCGGAAATCGGCCACGCTCATGGCTTTGCGGTTGAGCTTCTGCTCCTTGATGATCGCGCTCTCGATGGGCATGCCGTGGTTGTCCCAGCCGGGGATATAGGGCGTCCAGTAGCCCCGCATCGCGTAGGAGCGGGTGATGATATCCTTGATCGCCTTGTTCATCGCGGTGCCCATGTGGATGTTGCCGTTGGAGAAGGGAGGGCCGTCGTGCAGGGAGAAGCGCGGCTTGCCCGCGTTCTTCTTCAGCAGCTCGTGGTAGACGTCCTCCTGCTCCCAGCGGGCGAGCATCTCCGGCTCGCGCTTGGGAAGGCCCGCGCGCATCGGAAACGCGGTCTTGGGCAGGTTCAGGGTGTTGTTGAAGTCTTTGGCCATGTTCTTGTTCTCCGTATCAATATTATAAAATAGGAATATGCGGGTCCGTTATTTACGCGGGCGCGGGGGTTTGCCTGTAGGGACGGCTCTCAGCCGTCCGATTTTACGCAGGCGCGGCGGTTGGCCTGTAGGGGAGGGACTTGCCCCTCCCGCGCGATCCGGGTTTGGTTGCGGAAAGCCCGCGTCGAAATCGCGGCCGGTGCGGATCCGCCCAAACG
>JAFSRS010000009.1 GCA_017445985.1 Oscillospiraceae bacterium
CAGACCCGCTTCGCCGTGGAGCGGGCGGACAAGCTGGAGCGGCTGAGCGGCGAGATGGTGGAGGCCCTGGCCAAGGCCATCGACGCGAAGGACCGTTATACCAACGGACACTCCTTCCGGGTCTCCGGCTACGCCGTCGCGATCGCGAGGGAGCTGGGCTGGGAAAGATCGGAGATCGACGAGCTGCGGCGGGAGTGCCTGCTGCACGACATCGGCAAGATCGGCGTCCCCGACGCGGTGCTGAACAAGCCGGGCAAGCTCACCGGCGTGGAATACGCCTTGATCCAGTCCCACACGGAGATCGGCGAAACGATCCTGAACGGGCTGGAGGGCCTGGGCGGCGCGGCGGAGGTGGCGAGGTGCCATCACGAGCGCTACGACGGCCACGGCTATCCTGCCGGGCTGGCGGCCAAAAGCATCCCAAGCCACGCCCGGGTCGTCGCCATCGCGGACGCCTACGACGCGATGCACTCCGACCGTACCTACCGTCTCCGGCTCAGTGACCGCCAGATCCGCGAGGAGCTGGAAAGCGAACGCGGCAGGCAGTTCGATCCGACCTACCTCGACGCCTTCCTGGAGCTGCTGGACAGGGGAGAGATCGAAAGAACGGAAACAAGGAAGGAAGCATAAAAACAGGACCGGAATGGTTGATTCCGGTCCTGTTTTTATGCTTGGTTTTTGCTCATTCGCCCTCCGACGCGGTATCGCCGCCTCCGCCGACGGGGCTGCCGTCCTCGTTATAGAGGTGGATGCCGGGAGCGTGCCATACCACCTTGCCCGTGCGGCCGGTGCAGGTCTGGCAATAGAAGGAGTCGATGCCGCCCGCGATCACACCGTTGGTGGCGTAGGCGTAGGTGCCGCCCGCGACCAGCAGATTCAGGTTGTAGAGCTGCACGTCGTTCACGTAGGGGTTGATGGACTCGTTGATCATCGCGAGCCAGGACTCCGGCGCGACGGAAACGAAGCTGACGCCGTTGACCATTTCGCTGGTGCCGATGGGCATGGTCTGGAAGGTGATGTCCTCAGTCTTGCAGGCCAGGAACTGTCGGGCGAACCAGGCGACGTTGGCGGTGGTCAGATCCGTGTTGACCTCGCTGGTGAAGATCTCCAGCAGGGCGGGGAAGTTCGGGATGTTGCCCAGCGACAGGGTCTGGGCGGCGATGGCCTTGAGCACGTCATGCTGCACGTCGATACGCTGGAGGTCGCCCCGGGCATAGCCAGTGCCGTTGTTGCCCTGACGGAAGCGGCAGATCTGGACCGCCTGCTTGCCGTTCAGAAGCTGATAACCCGCGGGGATGTTGATATAGAGGTCCTGCACGTAGTCCTCGTAGACGATGCCCTCCGGCACGTCGAACCAGACGCCGCCGATGGTGTCCACGACCCGCTCGACCACCTCGATGTTGACGACGGCGTAGCAATCCGGCGCGAAACCGAGCATCTGGCGGAGCTCATACTTCAGGCGCGCCGCGGGATCGAGCCCGGAGGCGATCGCGCCGGGATAGACCGCGTTGATGCGCTTCGGCGCGGAGTACCAGCCGATGTTGATGATCGTGTCGCGGGGGATGTTCGTGGCGGAGATCTTGTGGTTCTTGGTGTCAAAGGAGACGATCATGATCGTATCCGTGCAGCCGCTGGCCTTGTCCACGCCCGCGACCAAGATCGTGTAGACGCCCTCTTTCCGGTCGCCGGTCATCTCCACGGTGGGAGCGGTCCCTTCCTCGATCTGCGAAAGCGGGTCGGGCGTTTCGGTCACGGCGGGCTCTTCGGTTTCGACCGGCTCAGAGGGCTCGGGCGTCTCCGTCCCCGGCGTCTCCGTTGCCTCAGGCGTCGCCGTGACGCCCGCTGTGGGCAGAGGCGTGGGCGTGACGAGCTCCGGCGGGCGCTCCCAGAGGGAATAGCCCACCACCACGGCAAGCGCCGCGAGGACGATCACGCCAAGGATGATGAACAGCCGCCGGCGGCCACGGTTATTTTGATTGCGATTCATAGCGCTGCAACCCAGCTTTCTTTCTGTTAGTTTTCCCGATTTTATCCTTCAAATGTATCGGAGTTGAATAGAAGAAAAGAGCATCGCGCCCTCCGGCGTGATGCTCTTTTCGATTCATCTTAGAGCTGCTTCTGGGCGTTGATCTTGACGCCGGGGCCCATCGTGCTGGCGGTGACGCAGCTGCGAATGTACTGGCCCTTCGCAGCGGCGGGCTTCGCCTTGTTGATGGCGGCGATCAGAGCGGAGTAGTTCTCGAAGAGCTTGTCCGCGCCGAAGCTGACCTTGCCGATCGGGCAGTGGATGATGTTGGTCTTGTCCAGACGGTACTCGATCTTACCGGCCTTGGCTTCCTTGACGGCGTTCACCAGGTTGGGGGTGACGGTGCCGGCCTTGGGGGAGGGCATCAGGCCCTTCGGGCCAAGGATCTTACCGAGACGGCCGACGACGCCCATCATATCGGGAGAGGCGACGACGGTGTCGAACTCGAACCAGTTTTCCTTCTGGATCTTCTCGACCATGTCCAGACCGCCGGCGTAATCGGCGCCGGCCGCCAGGACCTCTTCCTTGCGGTCGTCCTTGCAGAAGACCAGGACGCGGACGCTCTTGCCGGTTCCGTTCGGAAGAACGACGGCGCCGCGGATCTGCTGGTCGGCCTGACGGGAGTCGACGCCCATGCGGAGATGGATCTCTACGGTCTCGTCAAATTTGGCCTTGGAGGTGCTGCAGGCGAGAGCCAGAGCCTCCGACGGATCGTACACCTTGCCCTTTTCGACGAGCTTGGCGCTTTCCTGATATCTCTTTCCTTTTTTAGCCATTTTCGTTCATCCTCCCGTCTCAGTCAACGACAGTGACGCCCATGGAACGGGCGGTGCCGCAGATCATGCTCATAGCGGCCTCAAGGCTGGCGGCGTTGAGGTCGGGCATCTTGGTCTCGGCGATCTCTCGGAGCTGCTGCTCGGTCAGGGTGCCGACGAAACGCAGCTGCGGAATGCCCGAG
>JAFSRS010000074.1 GCA_017445985.1 Oscillospiraceae bacterium
AACAAAAACCCTCCTGCAAATACTATCCGTGAAAACTGATAGAAAAACAGGAGGTTTTTTGTATATGAAAGCAACAGGGATCGTGCGGCGGATCGATGATCTGGGGAGGATCGTGATACCCAAGGAAATCCGCCGCACGCTGAGGATCAGGGAAGGCGACCCGCTGGAGATCTACACGGAGAAGGACGGGGAGGTAATATTTAAAAAGTATTCCCCGATGGGGGATCTGGACGCTTTCGCGGGGGAGATCTGTGAGAGCCTGTACAAGACCACGGGGTTGACGAGTCTGATCTGCGACCGGGATACGGTGATCGCGGCGGCGGGGACCGGGCGGCGGGAGCTGCTGGAAAAGGCGATCAGCCCCGCTCTGGAGCAGATCATGGAGCGCCGTGGGGTCTACGTCGCGGCGGGGGACGGCGCGTCCGTCCGCGTGACAGAGCAGACGGACAGTCCGGCTGCGGCAGTTGCCGCGCCGATCTTATCCGCCGGAGACGTGATGGGCTGTGTCGTGTTCGCCGCGCAGGCGGGCCGCGCCGCCGGAGAAACTGAACGGAAGCTGGCGGAGATGGTCGCGGGTTTTCTGGGACGGCAGATGGAGGAATGACCGCCCGGCAAACCGGGCGGCGGCAGAATATCACGATGAAAGCCTGAATGACGGCTTAACAGATCTATTATCATATCCCCTGCTCTCAAAAACGCTCTCTCGGTCTCAGAGAGCGGGCCGGGGAAATCAACCGTCCCGCCCCGCGCTGTGCGCGGGGCGGCGGCGCGATATGGCATCGCGCCCTGCGGGGCAGCGATCTCCGTCACACGCGGGCGACCACGTGGCGGCGTCCCTGCGGCAGCGCCTGACCCATCCGCTCCCGCTTCGCGTCTCCCGCGCGTTTATATGAGACCCGCGGGCTGTGCAGTGCGTTTTGTTTTAATTTTCCCGCGAAAATTGTGAAGTCGAACTGTTTACAAATCCAAATCCCCATGCTATTATATCCACATTAGACAAATCATCGGAAAGGGGGTGCGGCTGTGACGCAGAAGGAGCTTTACGCTTTGATGCACGAACAGGGCGCGCCCTTTTCGCTGGCCGACACGCTGAGCCGCTCGAACTACGACGAGCTCCTGCAGATCGACGTGCCGGGGGATGACTATCATTACGTCCACCACGTCAACGGCAAGTACTGCGGGATCGTGTCCGAGGGAGGTTTTTCCCGGCTGATGCTCTTCGCGGCGGACAACTTTCTCCACCCGGAGGACCGGGAGGCCTATCGCGCCTTCGTGGACCTGGAAACGCTCCCGGCGCGGCTGCGGGATTCGACCGCTCCCGGCGCGGTCGTGGGCTTTTTCCGCCTGATGGGCACGGACGGGAGCTGGATCCCGACGCGCCAGCTCATGGTGGACGGCCCGCTGCTGGGCGAGCGGGAGGGGATCGTCTGCTGCTACGTCTACGACGACCGGACCCGCGCCGAACGGGACCTGTCCGGAAACTCGACCGACGGCCTGCGCTATGACGAGCACACCGGCCTGGTCCAGGGCTCGGACTTCCTCCACTACGCGCAAACGCATCTGTCCCGCTTCGCTGGCTGGTGCATCCTGGACCTAGTGATCGAGCAGTACAAGCTGTTCACCGACTGGTTCGGCCTGGAATCCGGGCGCTATCTGCTCAACCGCGTCGGCGCGGTGCTGCGGCGCGTTGCGGGAGAACACGGCGGCTTCCCCGGCTACTTCGGCCACGAGGAATTCGTCGCCCTTCTCCCCTACGACCGGACCGTGATCGACGGGCTTTATGAGGAGATCCAGTCCCTGATCGGCTCCGTCAGCCACATCGAGGGCTTCGCGCCCAACATCGGCATCGCGATGATCGACGGGAGCACGGGCCTGATCAGCAACTACTACAACCGCGCGGCCCTGACCGTGGAGGAGATGGAGCGTGACCACCGGGGCCACATCCGGATCTATGACGCGGCGCTGCACCGGAAGATCGCGGAGGAATATTCCCTGCTGCGGGACTTCCAGGCCGCGCTGGAGACCGGCGGCATCCGCTTCTGGCTCCAGCCCCAGTGCCGGGCCAGCAACCGCAAGATCGAGGGCGCGGAGTCTCTGGCCCGCTGGCGCAAGGCGGACGGGAGCTGGGTCTCCCCCGCCGTGTTTGTGCCCCTGCTGGAAAAATACGGGCTGGTGACCCAGCTCGACGAGTACATCTGGGACTCCGTCTGCGCCTGGATGCGGCGCTGGCTGGACGCGGGCGGCACGCTGGTGCCGGTATCGGTGAACGTCTCGCCGGTGGACATCTTCACCGTGGACGTGCCGGATTTCTTCACCCGGCTGATGGATAAATATCAGCTCGACCCGTATTATATCAAGGTCGAGATCACGGAGTCCGCCTACGTGGAGAACGCCGCCACCGTGCGCGAGGCCGTGGTCCGGCTGCGCGAGCGGGGCTTCAAGGTGCTGATGGACGACTTCGGCAGCGGCTACAGCTCGCTGAACATGCTGCGGAGCCTGAACGTCGACCTCATCAAGCTCGACGCCCAATTCCTCCACATCGACAACGAGGACCACCAGAAGGGCATCAGCATTCTGGAGAGCATCGTCAACATGACGAAGAACCTCTCCACCCCCATCATCGTCGAGGGCGTGGAGACCCGGGAGCAGCTCAAATTCCTGACCGACCTGGGCTGCAGCTACGTCCAGGGCTTCTACTTCTACCGCCCCATGCCGCCGGAGAGCTTCGAGCTGCTGCTGGGCGACAAGAGCAACATCGACGAGAGCGGCTTCGTGTTCAAGGGCACCTCCCAGATCCACGCGCGGGAGTTCCTGGACGAGGCGCTCTACAGCGACGCGATGCTGAACAACATCCTCGGGCCCGTCGCCTTCTACAATTACAAGGACGGCAACGTGGATATCGTGCGCTACAACGAGCAGTTCTACCGGATGGTGGGACTGGAGCCGGGGGAGATCGACAGCCGCATCCTGCATATCCAGGACTACCTCTACCCCGAGGACCGGGAGCCCTTCTTCCGCATGCTGGAGGAGGCCGAGCTGCACCAGGCCATCGGCGCGAAGGGCCTGATCCGCACCTACAAGCCCAACGGCGTGCTGGTCTGGCTCTCGCTGGACGTGTATTTCATCAACGAGGACGCGGCGGGCAAGCGCTTCTACGCCTCCGCCGAGAACGTCACCGAGCTGCAATACCTGAACACCGACCTGCCCGGCGGCTTCTACCGCTGCCGGAACGACGACGACTTCGAGCTGCTGTTCGTCAGCCAGACCTTCCGGGAGATGACCGGCTACACCGACTGGGAGCTGCGCGATCTCTTCGACAACCGTCTGATCAATATGATCCACCCGGAGGACCGGGACCGGGTCCGGCAGGAGAGCCGGGAGCGGGTCCAGGACAGCGGCGGCGCGCTGCAGCCCTACCGGCTGCGCCGGAAGCGCGGCGACTATCTCTACGTCGCGGAGCAGTGCCGCCTGACCGACCTCTACGGGGATATCTGCTGGCAGGCCGTCGTCGTGGACGTGACCGAGGTCATGAAGCTGCGCAACCAGATGCGCATTCTGGAGAAGTATTACAAGGACACCATCCTCTTCCTGCGCCGCGGCGCGGAGGGGCTGCGCTACGAGGTCGCGGTCCACGGGCTCGCGCCGCGGCTGGGCCTGGGGGCAAAGGAGTTTGAAGAGGCGCTGAACGCCGGTTCGTTCTGCAAGTGGATCGAGGGCTGCCGCGAGCTGCCCCATCAGGAGTATACGCGGCTGTTTCTGGATAACGTCGTCGGCGCCGACCGGCAGATCGTTCTGAACCTCCCCGACGGCGGGCGCTGCCGCCTGCTGGTCCACGCGGATCCCGTGACCGACGAAAAGGGCGATCTGGAATACATCATGATCCTGCACGAGCTCGAGGGCGGCTAGACCGGACGCCGCCTGTGAATACGGAACGAAGCGCCGGATCCCGGCGCTTCGTTCCGCGTTTGGGCCGACGCGACCGTAGGGCGCCATCCCCTGATGGCGCCGCCGCCCCGCGCGACGCGCGGGGCGGATCGCGCTGCCCCACCTATCCCATACAATCCCGGCGCGGCGGGCCGCGCCGACTCCGGAGGACCTGCGCATGGAAACGACCCTTCCCTCTGTCCGTCTGATCGCCTTTGATCTGGACGGGACGCTTTTGAATACCGCCAAGGAATTGACCCCGCGCACCCGCGCCGCGCTTCTGGCGGCGGCGGAGGCGGGGATCGAGCTGGTTCCGGCCACCGGGCGCTTTTTCCGGGGACTGCCGCAGGCGGTCCGGGAGCTGCCCTGCCTGCGCTACGTGATCAGCATCAACGGCGCCTCCGTCGTGGACGCCCGGAGCGGCGCGGAATTGTATTCCGCGAAGATCCCCCACGCGGAGGCCCTGGCTCTGCTGGAACGGCTCGACGCGCTCCCGGTGATTTACGACTGCTACGTGGACGGCTGGGGCTATATCACCGCGTCGATGCAGGCCCGGGCGGAGGACTTCATCGACGATCCCTACAACCTGTGGAGCGTCCGCAACATGCGCGCCCCGGCGCCCGAGCTTAAAGCCTTTCTCCGCGAAGGCGGTCACGCGCCCCAGAAGGTGCAGCTCTACACCCGCGACCGGGCGCTGCGGGACCGGCTGCTGGAGGAGCTGGCCCGGGACTGGCCGCGCTTCGCCGTCACGAGCTCGCTGCCGAACAACATCGAGATCAACCGCGCCGAGGCCGACAAGGGCCGCGCGCTGCTGGCCCTGGCGGAGCGGCTGGGCCTGACGAGGGCGCAGACCATGGCCTTCGGCGACGGGCTGAACGACCTGACGATGCTCCGCGCGGCCCAAATCGGCGTCGCGATGGCAAACGCCCACCCGGCCCTGCTGGCCGAGGCTGACGAGGTCGCGGACGACTGTGACCGCGACGGCGTCGCGAAGCGGCTCGAAGCGCTGCTGGAAAAGGAATAACATTTGAAAATTCAGCACCTCTCCCGAACGGCTTGCCGTTCGGGAGAGGTGCTTTTCTGATTCCGTTTTCGTTTTGAGATCAGCCCTCGTTCCGAGCCTGTCAGCCCTCCGTCCGCACCTCCACGGTGCTGACCGCGCTGGTGACCGTGTTGCTGCCGACGCTGACGACGCAATAGTATTCGCCCGCCTGCTCAGCCTTCGCCCGGTAGAACAGCAGCTCGCGCTCGTTGCCGCCC
>JAFSRS010000075.1 GCA_017445985.1 Oscillospiraceae bacterium
ACGCCGTAAACTATTTGGCACTATGCAATAAAACGAGCTCAGTAATCAAAGGTGTGATACGGACGGATAAGCAGGATTACCCTGAAGAAGCTATCCGTGAGGCTCTGCTTAATGCGATTGTCCACCGCGATTACAGCTTTAGTGGCAGTATCATAATCAATGTCACCGACAACAAAATGGAGTTTATTTCTCTCGGCGGTCTTCTTCCCGGCCTTTCCCCGGACGATATTCGTTCCGGCATTTCTCAGCCCAGAAACAAGAATCTTGCCGAGGTGTTCCATCGTCTGCGTCTGATTGAAAGTTACGGCACCGGCATTCGCAGGATATTCAACCTGTATGCCGATTGCCCGGAGCAGCCGCAAATCGAAGTAACCCCCAATACGTTCAAAATTGTTTTACCCAATATGAACGCAGTGGCCGCCGCCGCGCCGAAGCAGGCTTCGCCGGTGACCGCGCAAATGCAGAAGGTGCTCGACTATATCTCTGAGCACGGCCAAATCACGGATGAAGAAGTCCAGTCCTTGCTGGAAATCAAAAAGACCCGCGCATTTGAGCTCATAAAGAAGATGCGTGAAATGGGACTTGTGCAAATGATCGGCCGCGGCGCGGAAAAAAAGTACTTGGCGAAGTGATCCCGTAGAGAGGATGTTCCGTTTCTCAAAGTACGGCGTCACGGTCTCCCAGACCGCAACCTCCGGATGCAGCCGTTCCACTGCGCGCCAGGCAGCGTATCCGACGCCCTTGCTGTGGACATTGGGCTTTACGAACAGCAATTCAAGATCGCCGCGCTCGCCGTCGATCTTGACGATCACCCCGCCGACTTTTTCATCTCCGGACCAGATCCTGTAGGCTTCCCCTTCGTCGATGGACTGCGCGATCGTTTCACGGGAGATGATCTGCTCGTCTTCTTCAAAGTGACCGTTCCGTCGCCCGAACTCCTCCAGCGCGCCATAGTTGAAGGCTTCCTGGTTGTCCAGGATGAATTGTTCCCGATCCGATGCTTCCAACGGAAGGAGCTTTATTTCAGTCATACCTTTCCTCCCGATTCGCAGTTCACCAAAGACGATCAAATCATCCAGATCGGGAGAATCCATGTATGCTTGTCAATTGCCGACACGGTCTCCCGCAAGCAAAGGATCGCTCCCGTTCCCCTCGGCACAGAGCCTTTATCCAGAACCCTGAATGCCGAAACAAGCTCCGTTCCCGGATTGGTGCTCTTTTTTATCTCAAGAGGATGAAGCTCTCCGTCACCCTCAATCACAAGATCGATCTCATTGGTATCCTTGTCGCGATAATAATGAATCAGACATTCTTTTGCGTTGTTCTGCCATGTTTTCCTGATTTCGGCGACAGTGTAGTTTTCCAGAACAGCACCGTTGATCGCGCCGTTCTGTAAAATCTCCGGACTGGAGTACTTCGTCAGATAGGAGACCAGACCCGTATCAAAAAAATACATCTTGGGCGTCTTAACAGTGCGCTTCAACAGGTTATTTGCATACGGTCTCAGGTAAAAGATGATCTCAGACCTTTCCAGCACACGCAGCCATCTTTTCGCCGTATCATCCGAAACGCCTACATCCAAAGCTATGTCATGCGTGTTCAGCATCTGTCCGGCACGGCAAGCGGCGGCACGGATAAAATCAGCAAACAGCAGCTTATCCACGCCGGGAATCATGTCCGTTACATCGCGGTTGATGTACGTTTGGATATATGAGCTGTAAAAGACGTCCCGATCTCTGTATTTGCCGCTCCTGTGGCCCGGCATTCCACCGTTCCAGATCCGCTCATACATCTCAACCGGCGAGCAAGACGACAAATGCGCTTTCCGCCCGTTGATCTGTTCCGGCGTAAGCGAGAGAGGTTCGGTCCAGCCATCGCCGTACAGCTCAGACTGGGATAATGCGGACATATGAATGATCGCGGTTCTTCCCGCCAAAGATTCCTGGGCGAGCTCCATTAACTGAAACGCCTGTGAACCTGTCAGCCAGTAAGAGCCCGGCTCCGCTCCGCTGTCTACCCTGATTTTGATATACGAGAAAAGCTCAGGTGCGTATTGCACTTCATCGATCAAGACCGGCGCCGGATGCAATTCCAGAAACAGATCCGGATCTGATTTTGCAAGTCTTCTGTTCTCCGCATCATCCAGCGTGACCTTTTGCCGATTCGTTCCTTCCATCAAATGCTCCAGCATAGTCGTCTTTCCTACCTGACGGGGCCCGATCAACAGAAGGCAGCTATAGTCCTCACTGATTTCCAGTATTTTCTTTTCCAGGGTTCGCTTGATATATGCCACAGAGATCCCCCCCGATCCGTCTAATATGCGATACTATCTTATTATAGACGATTTCTTCGTATTTATCAAGTGCTTTTTGTCGATTGTCACGGAAATCAATTTTGTCCGCCTTGTCATTCCGAGCCAGTCCGCAGACTGGCGTGGGAATCCCATTTTGAGGCTTGCGCGTAAATCAGTGCGATCGCCACACCAGTCTGCGGACTGGTTCGCGATGACACAGTGGGCTACGTTTCGCAAACTTGATTTCCGTGGCATTAGATTGCCTAACCACAATAAAACTATCATATATCAAGCAAACAAAAACAATAAACCTTTGGCATACAGAATCTCAGGAAAAGTTCTATCGATTTATTATTCAATCTTTGTGCGGTGTTGCCCTAAAAATGTCAACACAGACTCCGAGCCGTGGGGGCGGTTCTTTTGGCCCGGTATCAATGGGAATACCTGGTACAGAAATCGGCAACGTATGCCCGTTGACAATTGTTATCATATATGATAACATCTAATCGCGGAGGTGAGCATGATGGAGGAAGATACGGTTCTGTATGATCGGCAAACGATCATCTCCATGCTGACCGCCGCGCGGATCGAAGCGGGCATCTCCCAACAGGAGCTGGCCGACCGCATCGGCACCAAACGGTCCAACATCTGCCGGATTGAGAGCGGCGCGCAGAATATCTCCCTGGACATGTTGCTGAGAATCTCCAGAGCTTTGCACAAGGATGTGCGCCTGAGCCTGGAAGAAAGGAGCGAGGCCATCGTGGACAAATACAGCCTGCGCCTTTATGACGAAGAGCTCCTGACCTTCTCCCTCGGGGACGCGGGTCTGGCCGGCATGAGAGCGCATATTTTGTCTGTGAAGGAAGATCGGAAGGAAGTGTTTCCGCTCGATCTTGAGATTACGGACGAGGGCGTGATGAAGTGGCTGGAAAAACGTGTGATCCCCAAAAACCGCGCTTTTGTAGACGAGATTTTGAAGACGCTTGGGCTGAGCATCAACAACACGAAGGGGATCATCGACGTCTGCAAGGGGCTGTCCCTGAACGACAGCTATTGGGTGGTTCCGCTGGGCTTCGAGGGAACGTTCAGGGAATACAATCTCTATGAAAACCGCTTTTCCAGCTTCCTGTCTCTGGTAGCCTATACCGGCGTCGGACAAAGCCATGAGGCCTTCACCACCTCGCCGGAGCTGACCACGCAGGGCATGCTCCGCAAGGCCTGGCGCTTCCTTTCGAGCGACGGAATCTATCTTTATAAGGGCGGCACCGAGGGCGCAGCGAATGCCGGGCGTGAACCGTACAGCGAATTTTACGCCTGCCAGATTGCCGAGCGAATGGGACTGCGCGCGGTTCACTATGACCTGGAAAACTGGAAGGACATCCTCGCCTCCAAGTGCAGGCTCTTCACCGATATCGACACCTCCTATGTCCCCATCGGACGGATCGTGAAACGCGGCGGGATCCAGGCCTGTCTGGATTATTATGAACGCATCGGTAAAGACGCCGTCCAGGAACTGAAAAGCATGCTGGTGTTTGATGCGGTGATCTACAACGAGGACCGGCATTTCGGCAATTTCGGTATTCTGCGGGACAACCGCAGCGGCAGGATCCTCGGTCCGGCCCCGATCTTCGACAACGGTCTGTCGCTCTTTAACTACGCCATGCCCGACGATATCCGAAATCTCGCGGAATATGCCAGGACCCGCGCCAACCCCTACGGCGTCTCCTATGAGGCGATCTGCCGGGAGGTCATGGATACGAAGCAGCGAAACCAGCTCCGCCGGCTGATTGGCTTCCGATTTACGCGCCATCCGTCCATCAATCTGCCGGAGGAGCGCCTAACGGCGATCGAAAAGCAGATCGATCTGCGCGTCCGTGAGCTACTGGCCCTGCCAAAGCCGAAGAAGGTCGTTCCGTAAATCATCAAACAGGCTGCTTGCTCTCTTTGCCCCCCAACTCCAAATCGGAAACGACCTTGACCGTGAGCTGCGATCCCGTCTTGCTTGCGTCATGCGCGTACACCGGCAGATGCAGCTTTGTCAGCAACTCCCGCCAGGTGTGACAGCTGTTGCGGGCGGCCACGGTGTACCAGCAGCGGACGACTTTTCTGCGCTGCCGGTCGAAGCCTTTGGCGCTGGTCGGGCGGAGGCGGAGGTATTCTTCCCGAAAAGCCTCCGTGAGGGCTGCGCGCTGTGCTTCGTCGGAGGGCCTGACCGCCGGGACCTGCGCGTCCAGCCACTCCCGCAGACTGACGCCGTACCTGTTCCGGATCACCGTGTGGGGCGGGAGGCCGCGGCGCTTGAAATCCGTGACCGTCGGCGGCCTGCCGCGGTCGAGGATGAACTGCTCCACCGCGTCACGGATGGCGGCGTCCGTCCAGCGGTCCAAGGGCAGCTCGTCCGAGAGCGTCCGAAGCGTCTCGACCGCCGCTTCATGCGTTCCGTTTTCAATAAGTACCTGAATGGCCAGGGCCAGCGCCTGCTTCCGCGTCATGGAAAGAGCCTCCTTCATGTTCTCTCCATTCATACAGTGTTGGAACGCCGTAGGTGGAAAACTTGACGCCGAGGTTCGGGTCGAAGTTGTCGATGCTCTTGATGAGGCCGACACAGCCGACCTGGAAGAGGTCGTCGGCGCTCTCGCCGCGGCCCAGGAATTTCTGGATCACCCGCAGCACCAGGCGCAGATTGCCCTGGATCAGCCTGTCCCGCGCCTCCCTATCGCCGTCGTGGGCTTTTTTCAGCAGCGCCTCCGTCTCCTCGCCCGTCAGCCGCGGCAGCGACTTTGTGTTGACGCTGCTGATCTCCACCTTGCTTTGCATCCGACCGCCTCCAAAAGCGACCGGCGCACACGTCCCCCGCCCGCGGGCGGTGGGATATGTGCGCCGGAGTGTTTTGGAACCAGTATTTCCAGAATCAGGTGATATTATGCGGTCAGCCGTGCGCAGGCAGGCTGCGGATCATTTCGTTTCCTCCCGTCCGATCAGCTCCCGGCTGACCGTGAGGATATCACGATGGACGATCTCCCGCGGCTCGAAGCGCAGGAGGCTGTAGACGAGCTGCATCACCGCGCCCGCGCCGAAGGTGCTGATCAGAGTGCCGACGCCCACCGGGCCGCCCAACAGAGCGCCGATCAGGGTCACGACGGACCAGAGCAAAATCTCCACGACGCCGATGGGCAGGCGCTTCAGGCGTTTTCCCAGTCCGACCAGCAGGGAGTCCCGCGGGCCGCAGCCCTGGGCGGCCTTCATGTAGACCAGCATCCCCAGGGCCATGAACACGAAGCCCAGCAGCATGACCGCGATCCCCAGCCAGAGCCTGTGATTCTCCGGCAGCGGGTTCAGGTCGTTGAACATCTGCACGAAGTTCCCGGTCAGCAGCGCGTCGATGACCGTACCGAAGCCGATGCGCTCCCGGAGCAGCAGGTCCAAGCAGAGGATGGCAACGCCCATCGCGGTCATGGACAGGCCGTAGTTCAGCGGTGTGTGGTAGGAGATCCCCATGCCAAGGCAGTCCCAGGGCGCGAGCCCGATGTTCGCGTAGATCGTCAGATGGACCCCAAAGGCGAACACCAGCAGCCCCGCGACGATGCGGAGCCATTGGAGCAGGATCGTTTTTACGTTTGTTTTCATATTACGCGGTCAAGCCTGACTTGGAACCCCCGGGTTTTCCGGATAATTCGCGTCAAGCAGCCTTTCATGCGGTTTTTACGTGTCTGATTGTACGATACGCGCGATGGGAAATCAAGAAAAACATAAAGCCGAATGCGGCGGAAACCGTTGCGGCGGGCGCTTCGTGAAGCGCTCCTGCAAACAAACTTTTCCCTCCTGCCTCCTCCTTCCTCCTACCTCCTCCTTCCTACCTCCTACCTGATCCCTAATCCCTGGTCCCTGATCCCTCCCCGAACTTCTCTCTCCGAACTCCTTGCATTTCCCCTCCAACGTGATATAATAGTCTGACCCAAAGCACAAAGGAGTTGATTTCCATGAAGGATAAATCGAAGGATACCTACGTTTCCATCCTCAAGGCCCTGGTCGTGGTGCTGGCGGGCGTGATCCTGCTGGTAAATCCCGGCGGCTCGCTGCGGACCGCGGTGAAGGTCTTTGGCACTGGGGTGCTGGCCTACGGCATCTTCACCTCCGTCAGCCAGCTGCTCTCCCGGGACGAGCGCCAGCCCGGCGCCCTGACCGCGGGTCTGACCGCGGCGGCGGTGGGCGCGGTGGTGCTGATCGCGCCGGGCTTCGTCAGCGGAAGCTTTTCCGTACTGGCGGGGCTGGTTGTGATGATCGGTGGTGTGAAGCGCTTCACCGACGCGCTGGCCTTGCGGGCCGCGAACGAGCGCGGCTGGGTCCTGGCCCTGGTGCTGGCCGTGGTCTGCATCGCGCTGGGCGTGCTGATTTTGGCGAATCCCTTCGGCGCGGCGCTGAGCGTCGTGAAGCTGGTGGGCATCGTCGGCATTTACTACGGCCTGACCGCGCTGGTCCGGCTGCTGAGAAAGTAAGAGGAAGATTCCATGCTCGTACCCGTATTATTGTTCCTTCTCGGCCTCGTCCTGCTCATCAAGGGCGGGGACTGGTTCGTGGACGGCGCGGTGGGGCTGGCCCATCGCTTTCACCTGCCGGAGCTGCTGATCGGCGCGACGGTGGTCTCCATCGGCACGACCCTGCCGGAGGTCATGGTCTCGGTCCAGGCCGCGGCCCAGGGCAACGCCGGGATCTCCTACGGCAACGCCATCGGCTCGATCATCTGCAACACCTCCCTGATCGCGGCGCTGACCGTCGCCATCAAGCCCGGCCCGGTGAACCGGAGCGCGCTGAAGCTGCCCGTCGCGGCCTTCTTCCTGGCGGCGGCGCTCTACGTGGGCTTCGCCTATACCGCGGGACGCTTTTTCCGCTGGAACGGTCTGCTGTTCCTCGCGCTCTTCCTGATGTATATCGTGCTGACCGTTCGCCAGATGCGCGCCCATCCGGAGACGGCGGAGCCCGAAGCGGAGGAAGCGGAAGGCGATCAGAAGCCGACGGCCCTCTGGCAGCAGCTTCTTCTGCTGGTGGCTGGCGCGGCGGCCATCGCGCTGGGCGCGAACCTGCTGGTCAACAACGGTACCCTGATCGCCCAGGCGCTGGGCGTTCCGGACAGCGTGATCGGCCTGACGATGGTGGCTCTGGGCACCAGCCTGCCGGAGCTCATCACCGCGATCACCTCTCTGGCGAAGGGCCATGGGGCCCTGTCCCTGGGCAACGTGATCGGCGCGAATCTGTTCAACATCGTGCTGGTCTCCGGCGCGGCGATCTCGATCTCGCCCTTCTCCATCCCGGCGGAAAAGCTGCTGGCCGGACGGAACGCCTCGCTGCTGGTGGATATTCCGGTGATGCTCTGCGTGATGCTGCTGCTCTGCGTCCCGGCACTCCTGAAAGGGAAACTGAGCCGCTGGCAGGGCGTGGTCCTGCTGGCGATCTACGCGGGCTTCACCGTGTTCCAGTTTTTATTCTGAGCGATGAAGGATTCCATTCAAAAGGAAACGGCGCGCGTCGGACACGGCTTCGGCCCGGTCTATGACGCGCGCTCGCGCATTCTGATCTTGGGCTCCTTCCCCTCGGTGAAGAGCCGGGAGCAGGGCTTTTACTACGGCCACCCCCGCAACCGCTTCTGGCCGGTGCTGGCGGCGGTGCTGGGAGAGACGGAGGTCCCGGAGACCGTCGAGGCGCGGCGGGATTTCTCGCTGCGGCACGGGATCGCCCTCTGGGACGTGATCGAGAGCTGCGAGATCCACGGGAGCAGCGACAGTTCCATCCGGAACGTGGAGCCGACGGCGCTGCGACGTATATTTGACGCCGCCGACGTCCGTGCGGTGTTCGTAAACGGCGTGACGGCGGCGAAGTATTACGACAAATACCAGCTTCCGGCGACAGGCCGCCCCGCCGTCCGATTGCCCTCCACCAGTCCCGCCAACGCGGCTTGGAGTCTGGAGCGGCTGGTCGAGACATGGAAAATAATTAAGAATTAAGATGAATCAAGAGATAGTAGGCGGACGGCAGAGTGCCGTCCCTACGGGGGGATGCCGATCCTTGCCTGTAGGGACGGCTCTCAGCCGTCCGCGGTCCTTATGCTGCCCCGTAGGGCGCCATCCCCTTGATGGCGCCGCCGTCCTTCTCCCTCTCCTGCCGCTGCGGCGGCACCCTCCCCCGCTGGGGGAGGGATAGGAGCCGAAGACGCTACCGCCAGCATCAAAACAAACTGTTACAAATGATAAATGGGGGACCGGGTTTGCCGGTCCCCCTTGGGATATTGCCTTGTCTGCCTGTTCAGGCGGCCCTGTGAAGAATTACTTCTTCAGATCGGCGGCGATGGCGTCGGCCAGCGCATCCAGATCGGGCATGTTCTGAGACTGCAGAGAAGAAGCCATGGTGACGCCCTCGTCGAGGATGCGCATTCTCTTCATCTTGCTGATCTCTTCCTTGATCAGGCTGCCGGAGCGGATGGCCCAGGAGCCGTTCTCCATGATGGCCACGGTGCGGTTCTGGACGTTCAGAGCCTGCATGTCGTGGATGAAGTCCTTCACGGGCGGGAAGATGCCCAGGTTGTAAGTCACGCAGGCCAGGACCAGGTGGCTGTACTTGAAGATGTCGGAGATGAGGTAGCTGACGTGGGTGCTGGAGGCGTCATACATACGGGTGTTGGTGATGCCGCGCTCGCAGAGCTTGTGAGCCAGGACCTCAGCGGCATTCTCGGTGTGGCCGTACATGGAGCCGTACACGATCATGACGCCCTTCTCCTCGGGCTCATAGGTCGCCCAGTGGACGTACTTGTCCAGGATGTAGGCGATGTCCATCGGATCACGCCACACGGGACCATGCAGCGGGCAGATGAACTTGATGTCCAGGCCGGAGGCCTTGGCCAGCAGGTGCTGCACCGGAGGACCATACTTGCCAACGATGTTGGTCAGGTAACGACGGGCGTCGTCGATCCACTCGCCGCGGAAGTCGTACTCGTCGGAGAACAGCTTGCCGTCCAGGCTGCGGAAGGTACCGAACGCGTCGGCAGAGAACAGGACGCCATTGGTGGTGTCATAGCTCACCATGGCCTCGGGCCAGTGGACCATCTCAGCCTTGACGAACACGAAGGTGTGCTTGCCGAAGGAGCGGGTGTCGCCCTCGTCGACCATGTCGACCTTGTCGATGTCGATGGGGAAGCCGAACTGCTTCAGGATGGTGACGGCCTTGCGGGTGGTGATGATCTTCACCTTCGGCCAGCGGAGCAGGACCTCTTCGATCAGAGCGGCGTGGTCGGGCTCGACGTGGTTGATGACCAGGACGTCCAGGTTGCGGCCGTCGAGGACGGCGTTGATGTTCTCAAAGTACTGCTGGCCGACAGCCCAGTCAGCGGTGTCGATCAGAACGGTCTTCTTGTCCAGCAGGACGTAGGCGTTGTAGGAGACGCCGTGATACAGGGGATGGATATTCTCAAACAGGGCAAGCCGACGATCGTTTCCGCCGACCCAGTACAGATCGTCAGTTACTTTACGATAATTGTACATATGGATCATTGCCTCCTTGTTAAATTGTAAATGATGCGGGGATCACGCGGGGACTTGGATGCGCTTAGACCTCGATCTCAATGAAGTTGGCCAGAGGCTCGCCGCAGTGCGGGCAGACCCAGCCCTCGGGCAGGCTCTTGAACTCGGTGCCCGGAGCGATCTCAGAGGTGGGATCGCCAACGTAGGGATCATACTCGAAGCCGCAGCCGAGGCAGACGCCGATCTTTCTGGGCACGGGCTTGGGAGCGGGCACGCTTCTCTTCATCTTGACCATCGGAGGAGCGGGATTCTTGTCGCCGGTATCCAGAGCCTTGGTCAGGATGGGCAGAACGACCTTCAGGTCGCCGACGATGCCGTAGTCGCAGTTCTTGAAGATCTTGGCGTTGGCATTGGTGTTGATGGCGACGATGATGGAGGCGTCCTTGATGCCCTTCAGGTGCTGGACAGCGCCGGAGATACCGCAGGCGACGTACAGGTTGCCCTTGAACTTCTGGCCGGACATACCGACGTAGCGGTTCAGAGGCAGATACTGCAGGGACTCAGCGACGGGACGGGAAGAACCGATGGCAGCGCCGAAGGCACGGGCCGCATCCTCGATGTACTTCATGTTCTCGCGCTCGCCGACGCCCTGACCGGCGGAGACAACGCGCTCGGCCTCGACGATCGGAGTGTCGATGGGCTGGCCGACGGTGAAGTCGAAGCCGTCCTTCTTCAGCTCCTCAAGCAGCTTCGCGGCGCACTCGGCCGGGTCGCCCTTGAAGATCATCTTCTTGCGCGGGCCGGTCTCGCCGACAGCGGGGGCCGGAGGACCGCCAGCGGCCTTGGGAGCGCCGCCGGACTTCTTCATCTTGCCGAGGATGGCGCCGGAAATGACCACGCGCTGGATCTCGTTGGTGCCCTCATAGATCGTGGTGATCTTGGCGTCGCGATAGTGACGCTCGACGGGCATGCCCTTCATGAAGCCGGCGCCGCCGTGGATCTGGAGCGCGTCGTTGACGACTTCCAAAGCGATGTCGGAGGCATACATCTTGGCCATAGCGGCTTCCTTGCCATAGGGGACGTGCGCCTGCTTCATCTCAGCGGCGCGATAGATCAGCATGCGGGCGCAGTCCAGCTTGGTCGCCATATCGGCGATCTTGAACGCGATAGCCTGCTGGGTAGCGATGGGACGACCGAACTGGATACGCTCCTTGGCGTACTCCACAGCGGCCTCATAGGCGCCCTGCGCAATGCCGAGAGCCTGAGAAGCGATACCGATACGACCGCCGTCCAGGGTGGCCATGGCGATCTTGAAGCCCTGGCCCTCCTTGCCAAGCAGATTCTCCTTCGGGACCTTGACGTCGTTGAAGTTCAGCTGGCAGGTAGCGGAGGAACGGATGCCCATCTTGTCGTAGTGGGGCTCGAAGGTGAAGCCTTCCCAGCCGCGCTCGACGATCAGGGCGGAGATGCCCTTGGTGCCGATGCCGGGGGTGGTGACGGTGAACACGACGTAGGTGTCAGCTTCGCCGCCGTTGGTGATGAAGATCTTCTCGCCGTTGAGCAGGTAGTAGTCGCCCTTGTCCTCGGCGATGGTCTCGGTGCCGCCCGCGTCAGAGCCGGCATTGGGCTCGGTCAGGCCGAAGGCGCCGTACTTTCTGCCGGAGCACAGGTCGGGCAGGTACTTTCTCTTCTGCTCTTCATTACCGAAGGCAGCGATGGGATAGGTGCCCAGAGAGGTGTGCGCGGAGAGGATAACGCCGACACCGCCGTCGATGCGGGACAGCTCCTCCACGGCGATGGCATAGCTCAGCACGTCAGCGCCGGCGCCCTCGTACTCCTTCTCGTAGGGCAGGCCCATGATCCCCAGCTCACCCATTTTCTTAACGATCTCATTGGGGAACCGGTTCTCTTTGTCGAGAGTGAATGCGATGGGTTTTACCTCGGCCTCGGCGAAAGCACGTACCTTTTGACGAAACTCCTCATGGGCCGCAGTGGTCTGAAAGTTCATACGATTTCCTCCTTTTCATCGAATTCCGCTTTCAAATAATAATCCTGCGGGATGTCTCTTATAAGAATACAGAAAAAGTATTGATTTGTCAACATCTTATAATCTTATCGGATTGAAAAACGAGCGATTTGTCAGTCTCCACAAAAATTGATGACGAAAATTGGCAAAAAGCTAAGAGGAGGTACGGACGAGCGGACGAGAGCAAGTTAGGAGTTAGAAGTTAGGAGTTAGGAGTTATTCTCTCTGCGGCGCTGCAACTCCTAACTCCTAACTCATAACTCCTAACTATTTCCCATCCGCGCCGCAGGGCAGCGAGCTCCTGCTGAGTCTCTGCTCGTCCCGGACGGCGCTGACGAAGCGGTAGCCGCCGGAGATATTATAGCAGTCGAAGCCGTGCTGGCTCAGGATGCGGCAGGCGATGTAGCTGCGCAGGGCGCTCTGGCAGAGGGCATAGACCGGCTTCGCCGGGTCGAGGGCGTCCAGATGCTCCCGGAGCTCGTCCACGGGCAGGTTGACGAAGCCGGGGAGCCGCCCCAGCGCGTATTCCATCGGGGTGCGCACGTCCAGCAGCGTCACGCTGCCGTCGCGGGGGAAGGTCTCCAGCTCGTCCCAGTGGAGCTGCTTCACCTTGCCTGTGGCGAGATTCTCGATCATGAAGCCCGCCATGTTCACCGGGTCCTTCGCGGAGGAATAGGGCGGCGCGTAAGCCAGGTCCAGGTCCTTCAGCCTGTCGGCCCGGACCCCGGCGGAGATCGCGGTCGCCAGCACGTCCAGACGCTTGTCCGCGCCGGAATAGCCGACGATCTGCGCCCCCAGCAGCCGTAGCGTGCCCTTTTCAAACACGACCTTCATCGTCATGGTCTCCGCGCCGGGGTAATAGCCGGCGTGGGAGCCGGGCGAAAGCACGACGCGGTCGCAGTCGATCCCGGCGGCCTGGGCGGCGCGGACCGTCAGCCCGGTGCCCGCCACGGTCAGATCAAAGACCTTGATGATCGACGAGCCCTGGGAGCCGCGGTAGCGGCTGTCGCCGCCGCAGACGTTGTCCGCGGCGATCCGCCCCTGCTTGTTGGCGGGCCCGGCGAGGGAAATGACGGCCTCCTCCCCGCTGACGCTGTGGCGCACGGAGACGGCGTCGCCCACCGCGTACACGTCCGGGGCGCTGGTCTCCATCCGGTCGTTGACCGCGATGGCGCCCTTCATGCCCAGCGCCACCCCCGCGGCCTTCGCCAGCGCGTTGTCCGGCTGGACGCCGACGGCCAGGATCGCCAGGTCCGCGTCGACGACCGCTCCCCCGGCCAGCAGGACGCGGACGCCGTTTCCGCTGTCCTCGAAGCCGACCACGTCAGCCTCCAGCCGCAGGTCGACGCCGTGCGCCCTGACCTCGGCGTGGACGAGCGCCGCCATGTCGTAATCGAGGGTGTTCATGAGCTGCTTCGGGCGCTGGAGGACCGTGACGGCGATCCCGCGCTCCACAAGGTTCTCCGCCATTTCCAGCCCGATGTAGCCGCCGCCCACGACGACGGCGCGGCGGGGCCGGGTCCGCTCCACGAAGTCGTGGATGCGGAAGGTGTCCTCCACCGTGCGGAGGGTGAATACCCGCGGCCCGTCCACGCCCGGCACCGGCGGGATCACCGGCTTCGCGCCAGGGGACAGGAGCAGCTTGTCGTAAGTCTCGGTGAACTCGATATCGTTCGCAAGGTCCCGGACCGTGACGGTCCTGTTCGCCGTGTCGATGGCGGTGACCTCGTGGCGGACGCGCACGTCCACACGGAAGCGGCTCCAGAAGCTCTCCGGCGTCTGGAGCGTCAGGGCCTCCTTCTGCTCGATCACGCCGCCGACGTAGTAGGGCAGCCCGCAGTTCGCATAGGAGACGTAGCCGCTGCGCTCGAACACGACGATCTCCGCGTTTTCGTCCAGCCTGCGCAGCCGCGCCGCGGCGGTAGCCCCGCCCGCGACGCCGCCAACAATGATAACTCTCACGTAAGATGCACCCCCGATATCGAATCATGAAATAAAGTCTATGCGCTGTGTAGGGACGGCTCTCGGCCGTCCGCTGTCATGATTTCCGCCGACGCCGTAGGAAGCGATCCCCTGATCGCTCCGCGTTCCGCCATGCCTGGACGTCGCATCCCGCCCCGCGCATCGCACGGGGCGGCGGCGCGATCAGGGGATCGCGCCCTACGGGGCGCTTCGACGACGCGGACGGCTGAGAGCCGTCCCTATTTGCGGATGACGCAGACCGCCATTTTGACGAACATCTCCTTGACGGCGGGCAGCCTGGCAAGCGGGGTGAAATAGGTCCTGAGCGGGATCTCCTTATAGTATTCCGGCGTGATGTCCAGTTCCTTCAAAATGCGCTTCGCGCGCTTCAGGGTCATTTTATTGATATAAGTATATTGGTCCTCGCCGTTTTCGTCCTTCGTGAAGCGGAGGTCCAGGCGGTCCTGCTCGTCCGGGAGGCCGCGTATCAGCTCCTTGTAGGCCGCGATGAGCTGCTTGTCATTGAAGAACAGATGCACCCAGGGCGTGTTGATCGCGTCGCTCATGTGGTAGCCCGTAGGGTGCCAGTAGGGCGGGAAGTTGACGAAGATCCTCCCGTCGGGCCGCAGCAGGCGCAGGGCCTCCTTCAAGGCCTTCTCCGGCTCGGACACGTGCTCGAAGAAATCGTTCATGATGATCGTGTCGAAGCTCCCGTCCGGGAAGGGCAGCTCCAGGGCGCTGGCGCAGACGAAGCGGAACTTGTCGGAAAGGCCCAGCTCCGCGGCCAGGCTCTCCGCCTCGGCCTTGTAGTGCTCGACGATCTCGACGCCCGTCACCGACTTCGCGCCCAGGGAGGCGTAGTAGAGGCTCTTGCCCCCCGCCCCGCAGCCCATGTCCAAAACTTCTTTCCCGGCAAACATCTGCTCCCCGGTGTAGGCCTCCCGGTAGCAGGCGATGGTGTCCGCGCCCCGCTCGTACTGCCAGCGGGCGTAGCTCAGCTTGCCTTCGTTTTGCAGATTGAATGGGTGTTCGATCTTCGGAAAGACCCGGTTGCCCAACCGGATCAGGCTCATGGAAACGCTCATGCGTGCCTCCCTCCGCCCCGGCAGGCGGGGCGTTCCGTAAAAAGTAAAATCATCATATCAGGTTTCCAACGCGCTGTCAAAGAGAAAGCGGGGGAGGCAGGGAGTTGCCTGTTGAAAAATCTGCCACTTGCAATTTTTGCCTCGTGTGTTATAGTTATTTTGTATAAATGTATCGCGGTCAAGACGAATTTCACTGAGCATTTTGTTAACATTCTATCAAAGGAGGATGCACCATGGCAAAGAAAGCTTTGAGTCTGGTCCTGGCGCTGCTGCTGTGCGTGAGCGCGCTGCCGCTGCGGGGCCTGGCGGAGCCGGGCACGGCGGCGGAGGGAACGGACGGGCCGGTCCTCGTCTCCTTCCACGAGCCGCAGGTCACGGCAGTCCTGCCCGACGGGTCGGAGGTCCCGGCGGCGCAGTCTGAGGACCCGGACGGCGAGGTGGAGCCCCTGCCGGACGGTTCCGGGGACGAGGTCCGCGCCCCGGACCCGCGCAGCGCCCCCGACCCGCGGGACGAGGAGGCGCGGGAGCGCTCCGATGACCCCGACGCCCCCGACCCGGTGCGGCTGTCCGGCGAGGGGGAGGCGGACCAGCCCATCGACCCCAACGCGGAGCTGACCGGGCTGGTGGACCCGGACGGCGTGATGTATTTCAATTACCTCAACCTTTCCAACGCGGGCGCGGCCCAGGTGGACGACTGGGCCAGCGGCGAGTACCCCGGCGTCCGGGAGCAGCTGGAGGGTGAGCACGACATGGACGCCGCCTTTCTGAAGACCCGGCTGATGGTCCGCGCGATGAACTTCAATCATTGGGACTATCAGGACCCCGCAGAATACTTCATCCCCTATTCCAGCGAGGGCTCCCGCCACGAGCTGACCCTCTACGGCTATGAGGACGTCGAGCCGGAAGAGATCGAGGTCCTGGGCGTGCGGCTGATGGGCGAAGTCGAGAAGCACGTCTACGGCGACGAGGGCGAGGACTTCGACGGGCGGCTGTTCTGGTACACGGTCCCGATCTTCGTCCCCGCCAACGACACGGTGCTGGACATCCACGTGAAGGGCGAGCCCTACGCGGTGATCCCCCTGACCCACGTCAGCGGTCAGACGCCCTACGCCCTGGTCTCGACGATGCAGGTCTACGACTACGAGGAAGGACCGGACGACACGGTCACCAGCATGACCCTCCGCTACAGCGGCTTCAACCTGCCCGACGACCCGGCCTGCTACATCTATACCTGGTGGGAGTCTGTCGAGACCGGGGATGAGGAGTGGGAGGAGCATACCTATGAGTATGCAGCCTCCACGGTCTCGGAGCCGGACGAAAACGGCTACCGGCTGGTGCGCTTTGAGTTCGGTGACGGGGCTTACGGCGCGAACATGATCTGGGGCAATCTCTATTTCCGCCAGCCCTTTGCCGATATCACCTATCCGCAGTATTTCTTTGACGAGGCCACCCACCTGACCCACAACCAGAACGGCGATCTTCTGCGCGACGGAAACGGGCGGCCCTGCTTCCGCACGGAGTACAACAACTCAGAGAGCGCGCCCTTCGGGAACAACGTCATGGTCCCCTGCCCCTATTACTGCATCTTCAAAGAGCCGGACATGGGCGAAGCCCCGGAGGTCATGCCGACCCTCTCCGGCGAATACTACAACCCGGCCCTGGGCATGAGCCGCACCTATCTGTCCCACATCTGGCTGACGGTACACCCCGGCAGCTATGAGGGCGGCTCGATGACCTTCTCCGACGACATCGGCGGGACGGGCTACCAGGAATGCACCCAGGTTCGGGACGGGCTGAAGCAGATGGTCTATCTGAAGAAGAACGCCACGCCGGAATACGGCGTCAAGCGCATCTGGGTCACCTTCTCCAAGGAAGGCCTCAAAACCGTAAAGGTCGGGCCGTATCTGGTGGAATACATCCCCGAAAAGGCCCCGACGCCCACGAACCCCGGCTGCATGGACCCCGCCACAGGGCAGGAGCTCGCCTCCGACGCGGGCGTCCCCATCGGCGGCGCGGCGGAGCGGGTCTACCGCTTCCACGTCTCCGGCGCGAAGGGCTGCCACATGTACCTGTATTTCTGCTGGACCGACCCGACCGACGGGCAGGTCTACCAGACCGATAGCACCATGATGATGGCATGGAACGAGCAGACCGGGCGCTATGAGCTGGACCTGACCCGCGGTCAGATCCCGCCCGACGCGGAGATCGTCCGCTTCCAGATCCTCAGCGACGGCGAGGGCGGCCTCGGCGGCTACAAGGAGTACAGCGAGCCCTGCGACGCGGCGCTGGACAACCCCGAGCCGGGCTTCCGGCTGGAGATCGACCAGCAGACGGAGGAGACGGTCTATGACGCCGTCAGCGCCTACCTCTATCCGAAGGCCTATCTGGGCGGCGCCGCCGCGGTGTCCCTGGACGGCGGGCAGACCTGGGGCGCGGAGCAGCAGCCGGACTACGACCGCTGGATCACCTTCACCCTGCCGGAGCCGGGGGATTACGACGTGTATATCCGGTTCAGCAAGCAGGGCCTGACGCCCTTCGTGGCCGGGCCTCGGCACGTCTACTACAACGACGGCAGTCCCGCCGCGCCGACGGAGGCCTTCGTCGAGTTTGACGGCGAGCGCGTCCCGCAGAAGCAGAACGCCTGGGTGATCTCCGGCGCGGAGGAGGACGAATTTACCTTCTGCGCCTCCGCGGAGCAGGGGCGGAGCCTCGAGGCCATTTTCCGCGACGAGGCGGGGAACGAGCTGTTCACCCGCGACATGGCCTGGAGCGGGACGTATTATACGGTGAAGGTCCCCCTTTCCGTGCTGCACGGGGCCGCGGCGGTCTCCTTCCGCGTCAAGGCGGGTGAGGACGGCAAGCCCGGACGCCCCCGCACCATCGAGCTCCGGGTCCTCTACCTGAAGGCCCTCTACGCCCCCAGCATCCCCTATGAGCTGAAGCAGGACGCGGAGGGCGAGCGATACTTCGCCGTAGCCCCCGGCGCGGCCTTCTCCGGCGTCTTTGAGGCCCCCAGCTTCCCCGGCCTGAGCCATCGCGTGACCCTCGCCTATCAGACCGGCTCCGGCGCGGCCAGGACCGTACGGGAAGCGCTTCAGGGCGACGATTTAGGCCAGTTCCAGGTCAGCGTCATCGTCCCCAACGACGCGGGGCGGCTCACGTCCCTCAGCTATGAGCTGGTCGAGAACGGCGAGGTCCTGGCGGAGCGCAGCTATTCCCTCGAAGGCTGGCGCGTCTGGGCGCGGACCTGCGTCACAGGCATCCCGAAGGCCTACGCCGACGCGGGCGCGTCGTTCAGCCTCAAGGGCGACGGCGTGGACCTCTACGCGGTGCTGACCGCGGACAACTACGCCTCCCTCGACCTGGGCGATCTGCCCGGCGGCAGCTATACCTATGAGATCACGGGCCGCAGCGGACACGTCCTCGGGGGCACGGCGGATATCACCCGCGGCAAGAACCTCGTGCTCTCCGACTGCCCGGCCCTCGGCAGCCTGACCGTCACGACGGCGGGCGAAGAGGTCGCCGCCAGTCTCCGGCTGAGTCTCGTCACCCCGGACGGAGAGGCGCACAGCGCGACGGGCGCGGTCGGCGTCAAGCTGAATGATCTGCCCGTCGGCACCAGCGTCACCGTCGCGCCGGAGTACGATTCCGACGCCTACCCGGAGATCATCGGCTATTCCCCGGCCAACAAGGCCCTTACGATCAACGGCAATGAGAGCGCGGTCTTTACCTTTACCAGGGCCAGCTTCCGCAGCGTTACGGGCAAGCTGGTGCGCGCGGACCGGAACCCCTACGCCTCCGTCCGCTACGTCAACGTCGTCGTGGAGCAGACCGTTATGCGCAACGGCGAGGAGGTAATCTACCGCACCGCGGGCCGGACGGACTTCAACGGCAATTTCACGGTCCTCAACGTCTACGACGGCATTGAGGCGGCGTTCCAGGTCAGCCACTACTCCTACGCCCTGACCGAGCCCTGCGTCTTCACCGCCTCCGGCGCGCAGGACGAGGCCTATTCGCTGGGCGAGCTGGAGGTGGACTTCTCCAACCGGCTGGTGGTTCCGGTCCGGCTGTGGCTCGCGCCGATGGAGCACGTGGACGCCGGCTTCGGCGCCTGGCGCAACCCGGACGGCAGCCTTTACGTCAGCCCGGATCGTCCGGTCCTGGCCGAAAGCGCCATTCTCCCGATCAGCTCGCTCTCGATGCACGACGCGCGGGGGAACTACAGCTCGCTGCTGATCGATCGCGATTTCGATCTGTTCACGACGGGCGGGAATCACACCATCCGGCTCCACGAGGGCGTGGTCCCCGCGGGCGCGTCGCTGAACTCCCGCATCAGCGCAATGAGCTTCCCCTACGGCGACAGCATGTATGCGATGAACTATACCGACAGCGAGGTACAGCTCGACGACAACGGGAACGCCGTGCTGGACGTCACCGCCTGGCACGTCGGCGGCGAGGTGCGCGCCACCGTCGCGCCGGAGGGCTCCGGACTGATCGGCGTGCTGATGCTCGGCAGCCATTTCGTCTACGGCACCGGCGAGCTGAGCGTCCCCTACGGGCCGGAGGAGATGGAGTACATCAAGTCCCACAACGGCGGCATCTCGGTCTACAGCTGCACCGTCCGCCCGGAGGAGGCCGACGAGCTGATCCCCTATCTCCAGACGCGCACCAGCCTCGGCGCCGACAGCTGCGTCACCTGGCAGAGGCTCCGGAGCAACTGCGTCATCCACCTGACCAACATGACGCCCGCCCAGCCGGTGAGCGCGAACATCCTCGGCCCTTACCGCTGGACCTATCAGACCCAGCTCTCCGTGCGCAAGGGTTACGTCCTGCTCACGGGCACGCTGGAGAAGCGCTACCCAGACGCCCCCGACGACTGCGTGGTCGAATACATCGAGGCGAAGTCCGGCCCGATGTGGGCGACGAGCTGGTTTGACTACAGCATCAACGGCCAGCCCATTTACGCCGTGGACGCGGTCAGCGAGCAGCGCTGGGACGACGCCAAGTGGCACAACACCCAGGACGCGGAGGGCTATTACCGCCCGACGAACCGCCTGGTCTTCCAGTGCGAGGTCCCGATGGACAGCGCAAACCACATCAGCCTTTCGATCATGTTGCACACCCGGTCGCTGACCGGCACGGACGCCGACGGGAAGCCCGTCTACAGAGGCTACAAGCAGCAGCCCATCGGCGTGGACGAGACGGTCAGCATCTTCGACCTGAGCGTGCCGGACGCCCTCTACATCCGCGAGGAGCAGGAGGCGCAGCGCAAGACCGACTGGACCGCGACCGTCAGCCTCCGCACCTACGTCAGCGAGATCCCGGCGGAGAACGAGATCACGATCTGGGACAACGGCGTCGCCGTCGACACCTTCACCGCCAGCGCGGGCAGCTATAACAGCTCGCTCTTCGTCCGGCACATCCATTTGACGGACAACCAGAGCGCCGGCCTGCACACCCTCTGGGCGACGCGCCCGGTCCTCACGGAGACCGGCGAGACCGAGACCCTGATCTCCTACTCCCAGAGCCTGCCGGTGCTGCTGGGCGGTGAGCGCAACCGGAACATCCACGTCACCAACATCCAGTGGATCCACTACAACCACCGGAAGAGCTGGGACGAGAACGATCCGGAATGCATGTGGTTCTGGAACGCCGCCGACTTCGAGGGCAAGGAGATCTGGATCTGGCCCAGCAAGCGCAGCGACATGTACTTCAACGTGATGAACGCCACGAAGGGCGGCGAGCTGGAGGGCGTCAACTTCGTCTATGAATGCATGGTGAAGCACGAGGGCTGGGACTGGTACGACAACATGGGCAACCACGGCAGCCGCTGGCTTGAGTACTGGTACACGACCACCGTGACGATCCCCTGCGCCTGGTACGGCGACTATACGGCCGCCGACGGCACCGTCTACAGTCGCTGGGGCTTTGACAACAAGTATCTCGGCTACGTCACCGGCTTCTCCTGGGAGTTCGTCTACAAGGCGGAGATCGACACCTCGAACGACGTGGACCTGGAGGCCCGCGTCGCCTCCGAGCTGGAGGCGCTGTATCAGGCGAACGACCTCGGGAACGTCCCCGATGACGCGGCGCTGGCGGGCGAGGTCCACGACGCCTCCGCGGGGCAGATCAACGAGCTGCTGACTCAGGACGCGGACCTGCTGCCCGACATGTTCTGGGACCTGAGTCCCACCGTCACCGAATCGGACGACAGTCACATCGTAGTGACGGCGCCGGACACCGGCGAGGTCCAGGGCTTCCGCATCGAGATGCGCGAGGGCGAGCTGATCGCCGGGCCGCAGGAGCTGAACGAGCAGATCTACAAGCTGATGGAGCTGGAGCGCGAAGAGGGCTCTCAGGACCCGGACGAGCCGCCGGAGGACGGCTGGCAGGTCTACTGGGCCAAGACCGACAGTCTCCAGGGCGCGACCCTGATCCGCATGGCGGTCCGCGAGGTGCGGGAGGCCGACGGGCGCTACCACTACTCCTATCACCGGCGCGTCTATCTGCCCGTCCGCGTGGCGGAGGCCCTGACCGGCGCGACGCTGCTGGACGACGGCGAGCTGCTGGACAGCCACGACGAGTTCATCGAGCGGGCCGACCGGGGCAAGAAGGTCTATGACACCTTCAACGACTATTTCACCTACGCCGATCTGGGGAACACGATGTATGTGAACCAGATGGAGAAGGAAATGCGCGTCTTCATGGGCAGCGCCGAGGCCGGAAAGCAGTGGGGCGAGAAATGCTCCTTCATCTCCGACCGCGCGGGCAAGACCATGGCGATCCTGGGCGTGGCCGACGCTGCCTACACCTACTACAAGGGACCCGACGGCAAGGACGGCACCGGCCTGCGCCAGCTCCTGGAGCACGTTCAGGACGAGAGGTTCCGCGCCGGCATCGAGCGCCAGATCAAAGACTATGAGGAGATGCGGCAGGCGATCTTCAACCAGGATATGACGATGAAGACCGTGTCCTCCGCCAGCAACTTCGCCAGCCTGAACCTCTTCACCAAGGTGGCCGTCTTCCTGGGCGGCCTGGGCAACAGCTACTTCTCCGACAAGGCCAAGGAGTTCAACCAGCAGGTCTACGACACCACGCTGCTGGACATCCAGCGGCAGATCCGCTTTGAAAAGGCCAAGGCCAGCCGCCCCGCGGCGGAGGCCTGGCTCCGCGCGAAGATGGACTCCATCTACGGCAAGGGCAACTGGAGCGAGTACGCCCTGGAGGAGGAGCGCAAGCTCTGGGTCCTCGTGACCGACGAGGACGGCTCCGTCCATTACGTCTGGCACGAGAGGGCCGGACAGTTCAACCCCTATTGGGACCCCGCGGGCTTCGTTTTCGAGGGCGTGGAGGACAACAAGCTGGAGGGCGTGACCGCGACGCTCTACTTCACCGATCAGGTGAACGAGGCCGGGGAGCCGGTCGACTTCTCGGTCTGGACGGACGAGACCGGCGCCCAGCGCAACCCGCTGCAGACCGAGCCGGACGGCAGCTACATGTGGATGGTCCCCAACGGCTGGTGGAAGGTCCGCTATGAGCGCGAGGGCTACCTGATCGCGGAGTCGAAGCCCATGCGCGTCCCGCCGATCCACACGCAGGTGAACATCGGCCTGCTTTCCACCGAGGCCCCGACCGCGAAGGTCAGCGTCGGCGAGCATGACATCACAGTGGTATTCTCCAAGTACATGCAGCTTGAGAGCCTGATCCGTCTCTTCGGCGGCGAGAGCTACCGGGCGGACAGCTTTGACGGCGCGGCCTTCACCGTGCAGTTCTACGACAAGAACGGCGCGGCGATCCCCGGCAGGGTTACGTTCCCGGACAAGACCGCCAATACCGGCTACAAGGGCGAGGGCTACGGCAGAGACGTGATCGCCTCCGACTGGTTCGTGCGCACCGCGGTCTTTACGCCGGACGATCCCGACGCCGATCTGAGCGGCGTCACCTGGGTCTTTGCCGACGGCATGGTGAGCTATTCCGGCGTCGCGCTGAATAAGCTGGGCAGCCCCGAACAGCTCTACCGCGTCACGCTGGACACTGACGGCGGCGTCTGCCGCGAGACCGCGCTGCTGACCGCCGAGGACGGCACGCTCCGCAGCCTGCCCACGCCGACCCGCGAGGGCTGCGAATTCCGCGGCTGGCGGACCCCCAACGGCGTGACCGTGGACACGGACTACGTGTTCACCGCCGATACCGCGCTGACCGCGGTCTGGGCCTGGCCGACGGGTCTGAGCTACGTGCAGGAGAGCGAGGGCGCGCCGATCACCGCTTTGATTGTCCGGAACGGCGAGGGCCTGGCGGTGCAGTGCGCGATCGCTTACTACGACGCCGCCGGACGCCTGCTCCGCACCGAGCTCAAAATGACCCCGCCCGGCAGTCAGACGATCACCTTGAAGCCCGACGGCGCCCACCACGTCAAGGCCTTCCTGCTCAACGGCAGCCGCAGGCCCGTCTCCCGCGAGGCCTACGGGTACTTCGGCTGACGCCGGGACCGAAACAAATTGGGAATCGCAGAGGAGTTAATAGTGAATAGTTAATAGTGAATAGTTGTGGTGTCGCTTCGCGAACATTTAAATAATATCGCCGCAGGCGATCCCATAACTATTCACTATTCACTATTACCTCTTCACTACTATATCGACTCCCAATTTACCCGCGGTCGACCCGGGCACTTGACATTCCCCGCAAAGACGGTTATATTCTAATCAACGAACTAAAACCGCAAGGAGGATCCCCCATGAACGAGAAGGTCAGCCGGCTCATCAACGAGCAGATCAACAAGGAGTTCTACTCCGCCTACCTCTATCTCGACTTCGCCAACTACTACGACGCCGTCGGTCTGGACGGCTTCGCCAACTGGTACAAGATCCAGGCCCAGGAGGAGCGCGACCACGCGATGCTCTTCTACACCTATCTGCAGAACAACGGCCAGAGCGTCACCCTGGAGGCCATCGGCCGCCCCGAGTGGGACAAGGGCGACAACATGACCCCGCTGAAGCGCGCGCTGGAGCACGAGCAGTACGTCACCGCCTCCATCAACAACATCTACGCCGCGGCCTACGAGGTCCACGACTTCCGCACGATGCAGGTGCTCGACTGGTTCGTGAAGGAGCAGGGCGAGGAGGAGAAGAACGCCTCCGACATGATCACCAAGATGGAGCTCTTCGGCGGCGACAGCAAGGGCCTTTATATGCTCAACAGCGAGCTCAAGGGCCGGGTCTACTCCGCGCCGAGCCTGGTGCTGTAATACTCTTGAAAATAAAAACGGGGCTGCCGAAGCAGCCCCGTTCAGACTGTAGACAAATATCGTTCCAATGTAAATTGGGATTTGGTGAGATCACGTTCGTAGGGGCGACCCTGTGTGGTCGCCCGCCGGTTACGACGGTTGCCACGTCTTAGGGAGCGATCCCCTGATCGCTCCGCGTTCCGCCATGTCCGGACGTCGCATTCCGCCCCGCG
>JAFSRS010000076.1 GCA_017445985.1 Oscillospiraceae bacterium
CTGATCGACGCATGCGTCGATCAGGAGCGTCCCCTTGTCTTCTTCAAAGCTGCGATGGATCAATCCGTTGCCGAGGCCGCGATCACGGCGAAGCGGTCCAGGCTCTCGTCGTAGACCGTCAGACAGAGCGTGCCCCACCACTCGCGGCCCTCGTCAAAATACTCCGTCCAATCGGTGCTCCACCGATATGCCTCCAACCCGTCCGTACCGTTCGGAAACAGGGCGGCGTTGACGCGCACGAAGTCCCGTCCCGTGTAGCCGTTCCCATGGGGCGGATATAGAAAGGCCCTGCGGTAGCTCAGCAGGCCGTCCCGTTCCTGCGACGAGAACAGCTCGTCGACTGTGATCCGTTTTCCCGTCGCGAGGGCCGGGCTGCCCTGCCAGGGACCCCCGTCCTCATCGGTGGAGAGGCAGACGCGCCACGCCGACTTTAAGGCTGCGCGGTGCGACTCGTAGCCAAGATACCGTCCCTCCCGTTTGACGATGCAGTATTTCACCGCGATATCGGGATACCCGGCAAGGAGCGCGGAAAGCGCGTCGTCCTCCCGCTCCGGGGCCTGCCGCTGCGCGGTGAGGCGGGCATAGTCCGCCCCGTCCGGATCCCCGTTCACCGGCGCCGGCCGCGCGTAGCGCCTGTACTCCGCATCAGTCAGCATGGGACCGGCGGCGGTGAGCGTATCGCGGACGATGGCGTCGACGAAGGCCTTACGGCTGCGGTAGCCGGAGGGGATCGCCACCATGGTGTACCACCTGCCGGGATAGTCCCAATACGCCTGAAAATAATCCTCCGCCGGATGGGGATCGACGACCGTTGTAACGTCAGGCCGCGTCTTGCGGACGATCTCAAGCGCCTCCCGATGGATATCCTCCCGAAGCTCCCGCGCGTATTTCAGGTCCTGCTCACTGTAATCCGGCATTGTTTGAACCTCCTGTCGAACCCTGACGGTTCCCGGTCTCACCGGTATTCTGTTGGAATATCGGAGAAAAAGCAAGGGGGACGGCGCTCGACCGTCCGCTCTGCCGGTACGCCCCGTAGGGCGCGATGCCCCCATCGCGCCGCCGCCCCACGCGGAGCGCGGGGCGGGACCCCTCAGTCGGCCTTGCGGCCGACAGCTCCCCTTTCAGGGGAGCCAAGAGCCCGGCAGGGAAAAGGGTGTTCAAAAGAAGAAACGGTTTCCGTATCTGCCGCTTGCCTGTTTCCGCGGCGTGTGGTATCATTTCCCAAAACAAGAACGGTCTTGACGGGGGGGAGCGGGATGATCGGGAACATCGAGTGGTTATTCTTTGACGTGGGCTCGACGCTCATCGACGAGAGATACGCGAACGAGCACAGGCTCCGCGACGCGATCCGGGGGACGGACATTTCCTATGATGAAGCCCTCGCGCGGGCAAACTGCCGCCCGGAGCGGGCCGCGATGATCGGCGACAGGCTCGACAACGACATCGTGCCCGCAAAGCGGCTCGGCATGGCGACGATCTGGATCAGGCAGGGCTTCGGGGGCATGGCGGAAAACCTGACGGAGGCGGAGACGCCCGACTACAGCGTCCGCGATCTGCGGGAGCTGGCGGAGCTGCTGCGCTGACATACGAAAAAAATTGAGGTGTGACGACTTGGAACTTTTTCACGGCTCCCCCGCGGACGCGGCGGGGCGGAATGACAGAGAGCTGCGCGCCTACGCGCTGCTGGACCGGCTTGGCGTCTCCTTTGACCGGACGGACCACCCGGAGCAGCCGGCCACGACGATGGAGGTCTGCGCGGAGGTGGACGCGGTCCTCGGCCTCGCCGGAGAGGATCTCGCGCTCCATCCGCTCCAGGGCCTGCTCGTACCGTTCCAGCCGGGCCAGGTCCGGCGCGATGATCTGCTCCAGAAAGTCGTAGAGGAAGCGCTCCAGACTCGGGCTGTGCCAGCGCTTGCTGAGCGCCACCGCCACGGCGAGCTCGGAAGCCAGGCCGCCGCGGTTGATAAAGACGACGCCGCGGGCGCGGCGGAGGCGGTTCCCGTACAGCATAGCATAAGGCGGGGAAATGTACAAGAAAAAAGCGGGAGCGCCCGCGGAGACCCGGTCAGGAAAATGGCTTGCTCCGCGCGGGGCATTCATGATATAATTATTTTTGTAACAAATCATGAAGGGAGGCGCCTGCCGTGAAAGGTCGAACAGCGCGTTATCCGACCCTCCTGTTCGTGGCGGGCTTCCTCCTGGCCGGGGTCCTGCACGTGCTGGACCGGCTGCTGATCCGCTCCCTGCTGCCGGAAGCGGCGGCCTCCCTCTCCGCGGCGCGGGCCTTCGGCAGCACCGCCCTGTTCGTGCTGAATCTGGCGATCTACATCGCTCTGCTGGCCTGGTGGCTCGTGTCCGTCTGGCAGAGGCTGCTCCCCTCCAGGGGGCGGAGCTACCTGCTGCTCTCCGCGCTCTTCATGCTGTTTTTCCTGATGGAGCGGGCAGTGAAGTACCGCCTGACGGATCACGCCGCGATTTTGGAGCACGTCTGCTGGTACGCCTATTATATCCCATTGTGTATGATCCCCGCGCTGTTTCTGCTGACCTGTCTGAGCCTGCCGCCGGAGCCGCGGCACAGCGGGCCGCTGCGGCGGGCGGTCTGGGGCCTTGCGCTGGCCCTGAGCCTGGGCGTCGCCACCAACGATCTGCATTACTGGATGTTCCGCCCGCTGGAAGCCGGGGATTGGAGCAAATGCGAGTCCGGCCCCCTGTGGTACGCGGTCTACGGCTTCGTAATCCTCTGCGTCCTGCTGGGCCTCGCGCTGCTGGCGAAGGCCGACCGGCGGCGGAACAGCGGGCGGCGGGCCCTGCGCGGGGCGCTGCTTCTGCTGCTGACGCTGGGGATAATGTACCTGGGGGATACCAGCCTTGCCTGGTTTCACGTCCCCGCGCCCTACTTCTTCCCGGAGACCTTCATCTTCGGGATGCTGGGCATCTTTGAAAGCTGCATCCGCAGCCGTCTGATCCCCTGCAATGAAAACTACGCGGGCTTCTTCTCCAGCCTGCGGCTGGCGGCGGAGATCACCGACCCGGCGCTGCGCCCGGTCTACCGCACGGCGGAGCCCGTCGCGGCGAGCACGAAGCAGCGCCGCGCCGCGCTGGAGGCTCCCACGCCGCTGGACGGGGACACACGGCTGTACGGGAAAGCCCTCGCCGCCGGATATGCCTTTTGGACCGTGGATGAGCGGACCCTCCGCCTGCTCAACGAGGAGCTGGCGGACGCCGCGGAGGTCCTGGAAACGGAAAACGACCTGCTGCGGCACGAAAACGAGCAAAAGGAACAGCGCGCGCGCATCGACGCCCGCAACCAGGTCTACGCGAGGGCGGCGGGGGAGGTCTACGGCACGCTGCAAAAGCTCTCCGGCTTGCTGGAAGGTCTGGACGCGGACGCGCCGGACTATGGAAAGCGGATGGCGCGGGTCCTGGTGCTGTTCGCCTACGTCAAGCGAAAGATGAATTTCGTGCTGATGGCCGCGGAGCGGGAGACGGTCTCCGCGGAGGAGCTGGCCCTGGCGCTGGAGGAATCCGTCCGCTTTCTGGCCCTCTGCGGGCTCGAGACCTCGGTCGAACGGAAAACGGACCGCGATTTTTCCCATCGGGAGGCCGTCGCGCTGTACGACAGCTTTGAGATCCTGACGGAATGCCTGCTGGACCGTACCCCCGCGATCCTCGTCTCCCTGGCCGGCGACGCCCTGCGGATCCTGGCGGAATGCGCGCCGCCGTCGCCCCTGCCGGAGACCCCGGCGGCGGTGGAGGCGGAGTACGAGGGCGGACAGCTCTATCTGGCGCTGACCGCGAGAAAGGAGGCGGACGATGAACGCGCTCCATGAAGTGACGTTCTCCCCCCTGGGCGTATTCCTGCGTCTGGCTGCCATGTTGCTGGTACTGGGCCAGGTCACGCTTTTGATGCTGATCCTGCGGCAGCGCCGGAGCGGGGGCGTCGTGCTCTGCGCCGTTCTCCATCTCGTTCTCGGCATGGCCTTCCTCACGCTGCTGCTGGACGGCGCGTACCGGCTGGAATACCTGCCCTACGCTCGCGCGTACCTGCCGCCGGTGGAGGCGCTCGTCCGTCTGCCCTGGCTGTTCACGGCGGGCTGGGAGCTGGTGGACGGGGCCCTGCTGGGACTTGCCGGGGCGGGCGCCTATCGCTATGCCCGGCGGCACCCCACGGCGCAGTCCATCAAGGAGGCGGTGGATCAGCTCCCGACGGGGCTGTGCGTCAGCGATCCGGGCGGGAACGTGCTGCTGTCCAACCGCACGATGAACCAATGGAATCTGCTCCTGACCGGAGGGACCCTGTCCAACGCCGCGCTGCTGCGCCGGGCGGTGCGGGAGCGGGGACAGGTCCAGGAGGGCAAACGGCTCGTTCGCCTCCCGGACGGCAGGGCGCTCCAGTTCGCGGAAGAGACGCTGGCGCTGGACGGGAACGAGTATCTCCAACTCAGCGCCGAGGACGTGACGGAGCAATACCGCGTGACGAAAGCCCTGGAGGAGGAAAACGCCCGCCTGCGGGAGCTGCAATACCGTTTGAAGGCCTTTCGGGTCCGGGAGACGGAGCTGCTGATGCGGCAGGAGCGGCTGTCGGCCCGCACCACGGTCCACAACGAGCTGGGTGGGGCGCTTCTGACGGGAAAATACCTCCTGGAACACCCTGAAAGCGCCGAGCCGGAACCGCTGCATCGGATGCTCCGGCAGCTCGACCGCTGGCTCCTGGCGGAAACGGACGATCCGGAGCCCCGGGGAGACGCCCTGGACTCCGCTCTGGCGCTGGCGGAGGGCATCGGCGTGCGGGTGGAGCTGTCGGGACCCGCGCCGGAGGAAGCAAGGCTTCGGGCGCTGCTGGCCCAGGCCGTCATGGAGTGCGCCTCCAACACGGTCAAGCACGCCGCCGGGGACCGGCTGCGCGTGTCGCTGGACGAGCGCGGCTTCACGATCACCAACAACGGCAAAGCGCCGGAGCGGGAGATCGTCCCCACCGGCGGGCTGCGCTCCCTGCAGCTCACCGAGGAGCGCATGGGCGGGGTGATGAAGCTGCAAAGCCTGCCGCGGTTTCAACTGAGCGTGGAAATATAATGACAGCCATTTGAAAGGACGGTGACGGTCCGTGGGGGACAGGGTCAAGGTCGTGGTGGTGGACGACCAGCGGCTGGCGCGGATGTACGTGGACCTCTTTGTCCAGAGCTCCACCCGCTACGAGCTGGCGGCGTCGATCCCTTACGCCTCCGACGCGCTGGCGTGGTTCCGGAGCCATGAGGCCGGGCTGGTCATCATGGACGTGGTGATGGAGCGGGGCGTCGACGGCCTGAGCGCCGCGGCGCAGCTCAAGCGGGAGAAACCGGAGGTCAGGATCATCCTCTGCACCAGCATGGCGCAGCCGGAGTGGATGGACGAGGCCAGGGCCGCGGGGATCGAGAGCTTCTGGTACAAGGAATATTCCAGGCTCCCGCTTCTCGAAATCATGGACCGCACGATGGACGGGGAGCGGGTCTATCTGGACGAGCCGCCCCAGGCCACCCTGGGCGGGCTGCGGACCTCCGAGCTCACCGAGCGGGACAAGGCTCTGCTCTCCTGCCTGACTCTGGGCATCCCCAACAAGGAGATCGCCCGGCGCCTGCATCTGAGCATCCACACGGTGAAGAACAACCTGGACGAGCTGATGGACCGCACCGGCATCCACTCCCGTACGGAGCTGGCGGTCAAGGCCTCCCGCCTGGGGCTGAACGCGACGGAGTAAACGTGGGAATCACGGGGGACGGTTCTTTTTGATCGATGAGTCAAAAAGAACCGTCCCCGTGTTTTTCATTGCGCGATCGCGGAAAGCCTGTCCGCGTCCGTGAGAAGGACGCACCCGCGGGAGAGCTGCACCAGCCCCTCGTTTTTGAAGTAGCGGAGCATCCGGGTGACGACCTCTCTGGCCGTGCCGAGGTCCCGCGCGATCTGCTCATGGGTGAGCGTCAGGACGCCGCCGCCCTCCAGGGCCGACTGCTCCAGCAGGTATGCGGCCAGACGCCGGTCCATGCTGTGCCACAGGATCTGCTCCATCAGCCACATCACCTCGGAAAAGCGGTTGGCCATCAGCTCGTTCGTGAAATTGGCGAGGGGCGCGGACTCCTCCATCATGCGGCGGTAGATCTCCGCCGGGACGATCCAGACTCTGCTGTCCCGTTCCGCCTCGATGCTCACGTCAAAGCGGATCGAGCGAAGCATACAGGACGCGGAGAACAGGCAGATGTCCCGGTCCAGGAGGCGGTACAGACTGATCTCCCGCCCGTCCTCCGACAGGATGAAGGCCCGGAGCTGCCCGGAGCCCACGACCAGCAGCCCGGTACAGCCCAGGCCGCCCTCGTGGATCACCGTCCCCTTGGGAAAGGTCCGCGCGATCACGTGCTCGGACAAAATCTTTTGCTGCGCTCCGCTGAGCTTGTCCCATACGGGAAAATGGTCTGAGAAGGACATGAGAGGCTTCCCTCCGATCTGATCGGGACGTAACAAGGGGCCGATCGTTTGCTTTCATGACTATGATACCATGAAAAAGCATGGGTTTCAATCAAATCCGATCGAGGTGGAAGAGATGCCGGAAAAAATCGAGCGCTTGTTTTTTGACGCGGGCTCGACGCTGGTAGACGAGAGCTGCGCGAACGAGTACAGGCTCCGGGACGCGATCCGGATCCGACAGGGCTTCGGCGGCATGGCGGAAACCCTGACGGAGACGGAGACACCCGACTTCAGCGTTTGCGATCTGCGGGAGCTGGCGGAGCTGCTGGGATGACAGACCAAGAACTGAAGGGGAAAGCGCCCCCTTGCCTAATGACAGTTTCACCCGCGGGCACAAAGCCCGCGGGTCAGACTGTAGACAAATATCGTTCCAATGTAAATTGGGATTTGGTGAGATCACGTTCGTAGGGGCGACCCTGTGTGGTCGCCCGCAGGTTACGACGATTGCCACGCCGTAGGGAGCGATCCCCTGATCGCTCCGCGTTGCGCCATGTTTCGACGTCATATCACGCCCCACGCGTTGCGCGGGGCGGCGGCGCGATCAGGGGATCGCGCCCTACGGGGCGCTTCGACGACGCGGACGGCTGAGAGCCGTCCCTACAGACAAATCGTTACGTCGGCGGGTTTATCCCCACAAATCCCAATTGACCCACAATGCGCAAAGCGGAGACAGATCGTGTTCTGTCTCCGCCGTTTTGATTCTGTTCCTCTATTTTCAGCTTTCCTCAAGGAATCGCAGCAGCGCCGAAACGAAGCCGTCCTCGTCGTCCAGGAAGGGGCCGTGGCCCGCGTGGAGGACCACCTCACGGCAGCTGCCGCCCCTGGCCTGATACTGCTCCAGCACGTGCCGCGTCTGGCGCAGCATGGGCTGGGGCGGGAAAGCCTCCTCGCCGGGGTAGTCCGGCACCAGGCCCAGCTTGCCCAGATAGGGCACGTCGCACATGCTGTTGTCGGAGACGATCAGGTCCGAATCCCCGTGGACCCAGAGGACCGGTACCTTGCGCGGGATGTCCGGCAGGCCGGAGAGGTCGCACCAGCACGGCGCCATCGTGTTGTTGACGCCGACGGTCCCGGCGCAGACGTAGGGCCACTCCTGCACCAGCACCATGTCGCCGGGATACATGCCTTCCCCCACCTTCGTGCTGAGCACGGCGTCGATGAACAGCTCCTTGCGGTCAGCGGGAATTTTGAAATCGGGCAGCACGTAGAGCCCGTCGATCGTGGAGGCCGCGAAGGCCCGGTCCCCGGCGCGCAGCGCGTCGACGAGCTGCTGGTTCACGCAGCCCGCGCCGCTGGCGAGCCCGTCCGGCTTCATGCGCTTGCCGTCGTCGTCCCAGGTCCCGCCGAAGCCGTAGGGCGAGAGCGGGGCGATCAGGATGATCGTTTTCAGCTTGTCCCCGTGGTCGAGAGCGTACTGCATCGCCACGCCGCCGCCCATGGACCAGCCCGCCAGAGAAAAGCGGTCCCAGCCCAGCGCTTCGACGAAGGCGTCCAGGTCGTCGGAGAAGTCCCGCAGGCCCCGCGTGGCGTCGATGGGCTTCGCCTCGCTCTCGCCAAAGCAGCGCAGGTCCGGCGCGACCAGCTCAAAGCGGTCGGAGAGCCGCTCCATCAGCGGCAGGTAAAACAGGGAGGAGGAGCAGTTCCCGTGGAGCAAAAGCAGCTTCGGCTGTCCGGGCGTCCCCGCCCGGTGATACGCCGTCGTCAGGCGCGGGGTTTCAAGAAATTCAGTTTTAGGATACAAGCGCGTCACGTCCTTTCCATTCAGTCGTTGGTGTCCGGCAGGCTGTAGTCCACCTCCACGCGAAAGCCCGCGTCCCGCCGCGGCGCGACCCGGTGGGGGACGTGCTGGTTCACCGTGCCCGTGAACATCCCGTTTTCCAGCAGCTTCATCACCTCGTCCGCGATCCAGTCGGCGTCCCGCTCCCCGGGATTCGTCAGACAGTAGCGCAGGCCGATGAAGCTGGAGATCCCGATCAGGGCGTAGGAGAGCACCGTGTTGTCGATCTCCGCCACCTCGCCCGCGTCCTTCCCGGCACTGAGGCTGCGGGAGTAGGCGCGGCTGAAATCCTCGTAGTACTCGTCGCAGAGGCGGCGGTCCACGTAGAGGGATTCCCAGATGATGTTGTAAACGTAGGGATGCTCCTGCACGTATTCCAGCCAGGCCCGCAGGCCCACCCGCTCCGCCTCCCGGCGGCTGGCGCAGTCGGCGGTCTTTTTGGACAGCTCCATGCGGATCTGGTGGCTGAAATGCCGCAGCAGAAAGCGGTAGAGGCTCAGCTTGCTGTCAAAATACACGTAGAAGGTGCCGGTGGCGACGCCCGCCAGCCGGGTGATATCCGCGACGTTCGCGCCGTAGTAGCCGCGTTCGTAGATGAGCTGCGCCGCGGCGGAGAGCAGGTTGTTCAGCGTCTCCCGGCCCTTCTTCGTCTGCGGTTTTTTCAAAAGCTCTTTCATAGCTTATACGATGCCGTAGCGCCGCTTCGCGTGGTTCGCGAAGCCGAGGATCAGGCTGGCGAACAGGGTCGGCTGCTCGTACATGCTGGCGTGGCCGCTGTCCTCGATCGTCACGTAATGGCTGTCGGGGATGTGCTCCGCCAGGTATTGCTGCTCCTCGACGGGGGTCAGGTAGTCCTGGCGGCAGGAGACGATCAGGGTCGGGCATTGGACCTCGCCCAGCCGGGCGCGAACGTCGTAGTTGGCGGAGGAGTTCGTCAGGCGGACCATGCCCTCCATCCAAGCCTCGTTGGCGAAGGCGGTCTTGGTGAGCAGGGCGCGGCGGTTCTCCATCCAGTCGTTGTGGATCTTGTAGAAGCGCGGGGAGTAGATCACCGGGATCGCGGTGTAGTAATACTGCATCGGGTCGTCCACGGCCAGGTTCCAGGCGTTCCCGATGTCGGTCAGCCAGGGGCCGGAGGCGGCGGTGGCGTTGAACAGCATCAGCCGCTCCACCCGCTCCGGGTGGTCCAGCGCGTATTCCAGACCGATCTCGCTGCCGTAGGAGATGCCCGCGATACAGAGGCGCTCAATGTTCAAGTGGTTCAGTAGCGCGTCCACCAGCCGGACCTGCACCGCGTGGTCGTAGGCCTCGCAGAGCTTGTCGCTCTTTCCCTGGTCCAGCAGGTCCACCAGAATCAGGCGGTTGAAGCGGCTCAGGGGCTCGATGAACTCCGTCCAGCTCGCGCAGCTCATCATGATGCCGTTCAGCAGCAGGAGCGGGCTCCCCTCGCCGTAGGTCTCGTACCAGACCTGCTTGTTTTCAAACGTAAAGTATGCCATCTCACAGCCTCTTTCCGATGATGCCGCACTCCACGGCCCGGTCCATCAGCTCGTCCCGGAA
>JAFSRS010000077.1 GCA_017445985.1 Oscillospiraceae bacterium
GAGGACGCGTTCCGGGTGCCGGTGGATATGGTGACCCTTGGTTCCGTTCAACAGCCGTCGCAGCGCAGCGCCGAACGGTATTTTAAGGAAAACGTATTGCGGGAGAGGAAGATGATCTATGCTGACAGCTGACTTGCAGCGGATCGAGCATATCCGTAACTACTGCGCGGAGATCGAGACAACAATCAAGCGTTTTGGCGATTCTTTCGAGCAGTTTCAAACGGATACGGATTACCAGAAATCCATATCGTTTGACATCCTGCAAATCGGCGAGCTGAGCAGCGGTCTGTCGCCGGAATACCGTGCGGCAACGGCTGACCGCATCCAGTGGGGGCCGATCAAGGGGATGCGGAACTGGGTCGCGCACAATTATGGCAGCATGGAGCTGGACGTGATTTGGGAGACGGTGAAGGTTGACGTCCCCGCATTGCGGCGGTTTTGTAAAGAACAATTAGAGGCCGAGCAGAACGGATAAACTGAGAGAAGGGAGAATCCTATGCCGATTGTTTTTGCGAAGTGTACGAACTGCGGCGCGAATTTGGAAGTGGAGAACACGAAAGACGCTGCGATCTGTCCCTATTGCGGAACGCCCTATATCGTTGAGAAAGCGATCAACAACTATAATGTTACCAATCATATCAACGCTGAAACGGTAAATGTTTTCGGCGGGAATTCACCTGACTTTCAGATACGCGCCGGGGAGTTGATCAAGTATAACGGGGCGGCTACGGAGGTTGTGATTCCGAATAGCGTGAAGATTATTGGGGGTAGTGCGTTTTCAGGCTGTCAAGCGTTGAAAAGTGTGAAAATACCGAATGGTGTCACTCGTATTGGGCGTGAAGCTTTTAGTGGTTGTAGCAGTTTGTCGAGCGTAACTATTCCAGACAGCGTAACCGGCATCGACCAACGTGCGTTTTATTGCTGTAGTGACTTGACTAGCATTACGATTCCAGGTAGTGTCACAAGCATCGGGGAAGAAGCTTTTGTAGGCTGTGACAGCTTAACAAGTGTAACGATACCTGGCAGTATTAAAAGCATGGGTAGGTTTGCATTCCGACACTGCAACAGCTTAACCAACGTAACGTTTCTTGACGGTATCACTAATATCGATGAAATGGCATTTTGTGACTGCATCAGCTTAATCAAATTGTCACTTCCTGACAGCGTCTCAAGTATCGGCAATATTGCATTTCGAGGTTGTACCAGCTTGACCAGCGTAATGATACCAGGCAGTGTAAAAAGTATCGGCCAATACGCGTTTTCTGATTGTATCAGCTTAACAAGCGTAACGATTCTTGATGGTGTTACAAGGATCGATGTACGTGCGTTTGAAGGGTGTTCGAGCTTAACTAGTGTGAATATTCCAAGTAGTGTCACAAGAATAGAATATGATGCGTTTAAGAATTGCGGAATTAAGACAATTGAAATTCAAGGGAACCCGGAGATAGGTTCGAGTACCTTTGATAGAACTATTGAAACAATCATTGCCTCAAGCGAATGGAAAGAAAAATACAAAGATTATTTCGATTGTTTGAAACAGAATAAATCCAATCCCGGCTGCTACATCGCAACAGCGGTTTACGGTTCCTATGACTGCCCGGAGGTTTGGACGCTGCGGCGGTATCGGGATTATGTTCTGGCCTCGAGCTGGTATGGCCGACTGTTCATTTCATTTTATTACGCTGTAAGCCCCACACTTGTAAGATGGTTTGGGGAGACGGAGTGGTTTCGTAAGCTTTGGAAGCCGCGGCTGGACAAGCTTGCCGCGCGGCTGAACAGGGAAGGCTTTGAAGATTCACCCTATCAGGATAAGACGGTGTAACTGTAGGGGAGGGGCAAGCCCCTCCTCTACTTTGAAAATGGACAGTTCCGCAATATGCGGACGGCAGAGTGCCGTCCCTACAGATTAAACGCGGACCGTACAAAAATGTAAGTTACTGTTCACAAACCGTACACCAATCGGGCGCGGCGTTGTGATATATATAATATTGTAAACGAAACCACGATCCACACTTTCAGAACAGGAGGACCTTTACCATGAAGAAGCTGACACGTTCCAGAACCGACCGCAAGATCGCCGGGGTTTGCGCCGGGATCGCGAACTATCTTGGACTCGACCCCACGCTGGTCCGCCTGGGCTGGGCGATTTTGGCCCTGGCCGCCGGGACGGGGGTGCTGGCGTACATCGTTTGTGCGCTCGTGATCCCGGAGGAGTGAGCGGGGACGCAAGCGCCTTGTACGCGTAGGGAGCGATCCCCTGATCGCTCCGCGCTCCGCCGCGTTTCGGCCTTGAATCCCATCCCGCGCGTCGCGCGGGATGGCGGCGCCATCAGGGGATGGCGCCCTACGGGGCGGACGGTGAACGTCACAGCGGGCGACCACATGGAGTTGCCCCTACGGAGAAAATCTGGCGTGGGAGGTCAACGGACCGGCGGGCGGATGATATCCGCGCCTGCGGAGAGATTTCCGACGTTGGAAAAACCGGGTGGCCCCCAACAACTTGTGTCATTTCCCGGCGCGGACCACAATCTGCGTTTTGCACAAAAATAATCGAAAAAATTTTTACGAAATCTAAAATTCCCTCTTGACAATTAGAGGGAATTTTGCTATTCTATGCAAGTCTGCGGGACTTTTATGCCCTGTCAGACCTTGCGATGAAGCGGGAGATTGCTCCGAAGAGGAGGTAACTTCCGTGGAGTATGTCCGGTATCCCCTCCTTTGGGGGTACGCAATCGGGCGGCTGAAACCTTCCGGAGCCCTGCGATCAACCGCGTATATCGCTCGGGCGGGAAGAAACCGGCCACAAGGGGAGTCCTGTGCCAATGCGGGACGCCGAACAGCCGGTTTGTTTTTCGACCGAGGCCTGATACGCACGGCGGGGTGGACGGAAAGTTTCATCCGTACGACCCTCGCGGCGGGCCCAATGCCGCCACAAAAATCGTACGAAAAGAAAGGAAAACAACAACCATGGCTAGCAAGAAGCAGATCCGCATCCGTCTGAAGGCCTATGACCATCAGCTCATCGACACCGCCGCCGAGAAGATCGTCGAGACCGCCAAGCGTACCGAGGCGAAGGTCTCCGGCCCCATCCCCCTGCCCACGCAGACCGAGGTCGTCACGATCCTCCGCGCCGTCCACAAGTACAAGGACAGCCGCGAGCAGTTCGAGCGCCGCACCCACAAGCGCCTGATCGACATCATCAACCCCACCCAGAAGACCGTCGAGGCGCTGATGAGCCTGGAGCTCCCCGCCGGTGTGGAAATCGAAATTAAACTGTAATCCCCCGCGATACAATATTATAATCAGTCAACAACCCGTTTCCCGCTGACTTGCGTAAGGCGGGAGGGTCAAGTTGCCAGCCTCTGTTCCCCGCCGACCAACCCACGGCCCGGATTAAGCGCGGTAACCAATAACCTTTAAGGAGGAACAATTTCAATGAAGAAAGCCATCATCGGCAAGAAGGTCGGCATGACGCAGATCTTCGATGAGGCGGGCAAGGTCGTTCCCGTGACCGTCATTGAGGCCGGCCCCTGCGTGGTCGTCCAGAAGAAGACGGTCGAGCGTGAAGGCTACAACGCCGTCCAGCTTGGCTTTGAGGACGCCGCCGAGCGCCGTCTGAGCAAGCCTGAGAAGGGACATTTCGAGAAAGCCAACGTCGCCGCCAAAAAGCACCTCAAGGAGTTCCGTCTCGACTCTGCCGCTGAGATGAACGTGGGCGACGTCGTGAGCGTCGACGCCTTCAAGGAGGGCGATCACGTCGACGTGACCGGCACCAGCAAGGGCCACGGCTACCAGGGCGCGATCAAGCGCCACGGCGCCCAGCGCACCCCCACCAGCCACGGCGGCGGTCCCGTTCACCGTCACGCGGGCTCCATGGGCTCCACCTCCTCCCCCAGCCGCATCTTCAAGGGCCACATCGGCGCCGGACAGATGGGCGTGGATCAGGTCACCGTCCAGAACCTGGACGTCGTGAAGGTCGACCCTGAGCTGAACATGATCGTCGTGCGCGGCGCCATCCCCGGCCCCAAGGGCGGCATCGTGTATCTGAAGAACACCGTGAAGACCATCGTGGAGAAGAAGGCTGCCACCGCTGTCAGCGTCAACCCGCAGAAGCAGTCCGGCCGCGGCAATCCGCAGAAGGCTTCCGCCCGTACCCGCTAAGGAAAGGAGAGTGTCATAAATGCCGAAAGCTGCATTGTTTGATATGTCCGGTGTCAACGCCGGCGAGATCGAGCTCTCCGAGGCCATCTTCGGGATCGAGCCCAACGAGGCCGCTGTCCACGCGGCGGTCAAGCAGTACCTGGCCAACCAGCGCCAGGGCACCCAGAGCGCGCTCACCAAGGGTGAGGTCGCTTACTCCACCATCAAGCCCTGGCGGCAGAAGGGCACGGGCCGTGCCCGCGCCGGCTACAAGGGCAGCCCCGTCTGGTATCACGGCGGCGTGGCCTTTGCGCCGAAGCCCCGCGACTACCGCTACAGCCTGAACAAGAAGGTCCGCCGCCTGGCTCTGAAGAGCGCCCTGAGCGCCAAGGCCGCCGAGGGCGAGATCGTCGTGATCCGCGACATGAAGATGGACGAGATCAAGACCAAGACCTTCGCCGAGCTGCTGAAGAAGATCGGCGCCGAAGGCAAGGCCCTCGTGGTCACCGCCGGCCCCGACGAGAACGTGGTCAAGTCCGCCCGCAACATCGCCGGCGTGCAGACCACCATGGCCAGCGTCCTGAACCCCTACGTCGTGCTCAACAACACCAAGCTGGTGGTCGCTGAGGACGCCCTGGCGAAGATCGAGGAGGTGTTCGCATGAGCCGCACCGCGTATGACGTTATCATCCGCCCCATCATCAGCGAGCAGTCCATGGAGGACATGGACATCAAGAAGTACGTGTTCGAGGTCGCCAAGGACGCCACCAAGGTGGAGATCGCCAAGGCCGTCGAGGAGATCTTCGACGTGCGCGTAATCAAGGTCAACACCCTGCACGTGCGCGGCCGCAGCAAGCGCGTCGGCGCCGCCCCCCAGGGCATGACCAAGTCCTGGAAGAAGGCCGTCGTCAAGCTGAGCGCCGACAGCAAGAACATCGAGATCTTCGAGAACATGGCCTGAGGGAGGTAGGAAAGAATGTCGATTAAAACTTACAGACCGACCACCCCCGCCCGCCGTCAGATGACGGTCTCCGGCTTCGACGGCGTCGACAAGCACGCCGAGCCGGAAAAGAGCCTGGTCGAGGTCCTGAAGAAGCATGCCGGCCGCAACAGCTACGGCCACATCACCGTCCGCCACAAGGGCGGCGGCAACCGTCAGAAGTACCGCGTGATCGACTTCAAGCGCAACGACAAGCTCGGCATGCACGCCGAGGTCATCCGCCTGGAGTACGACCCCAACCGCAGCGCCTTCATCGCCCTGGTCCAGTATGAGGACGGCGAGAAGCGCTACATCCTGGCGCCCAACGGCCTGAAGGCGGGCGACAAGATCGTGGCGGGCCCCGAGGCCGACATCATCGCCGGCAACGCGCTGCCTCTGAGCAACATCCCCGTGGGTACCGTCATCCACAACGTCGAGCTGTACCCCGGCAAGGGCGCCCAGCTCGTCCGCTCCGCCGGCGTCAGCGCCCAGCTGATGGCCAAGGAGGGCAACATGGCGACGATTCGTCTGCCCAGCGGCGAGTTCCGCAAGGTCCGCGCCAACTGCATGGCGACCATCGGCCAGGTCGGCAACATCGACCACGCCAACGTCCACATCGGCAAGGCCGGCCGCAAGCGCCACATGGGCATCCGTCCCACGGTCCGCGGCTCTGTCATGAACCCCTGCGACCACCCCCACGGCGGCGGCGAGGGCAAGAGCCCCGTCGGTCGTCCCGGCCCGGTTACCCCCTGGGGCAAGCCGGCTCTGGGTTACAAGACCCGCAAGACGAAGAACCGCACCGATAAGTTCATCGTCAAGCGCCGCAACGCGAAGTAAGGGAGGAAACGTTAATGAGCAGATCTATCAAGAAGGGCCCCTTCGCCGCTCCCGAGCTGCTGAAGAGAGTCGCCGATATGAACAAGAGCGGCAGCAAGGCCGTCATCAAGACCTGGAGCCGCGCCAGCACGATCTTCCCCAGCTTCGTCGGACACACCATCGCCGTCCATGACGGCCGCCGTCACGTCCCCGTGTATATCACCGAGGACATGGTCGGCCACAAGCTGGGCGAGTTCGCCCCCACCCGCACCTTCCGCGGCCACAGCGGCGGCAAGACCGGCAAGTAAGGAGGAGAGAGACAAATGGAAGCGAAAGCTCATCTGAAATACGCGCGCATCTCCCCCCGCAAGGTCAAGATCGTCTGCGATCTGATCCGCGGCAAGGACGTCAAGTACGCCCGCGGCATCCTGGAGAACACCTCCAAGGCCGCCAGCGAGCTGCTGATCAAGCTGCTGAACTCCGCCGTCGCGAACGCGGAGAACAACTTCGGCCTGGACCCCGAGAAGCTGTACGTCTCCGAGGTCTACGCCAACCCCGGTCCCATCCTGAAGCGCGGCATGCCCCGCGCCCAGGGCCGGATGTACCGCATCAACAAGAGAACCAGCCACATCACCGTCGTCGTGGCTGAGAAAGAATAAGGGAGGAGGCAGGAATTATGGGACAGAAGGTTCATCCTCACGGCATGCGCGTCGGCGTCATCAAGGACTGGGACAGCCGTTGGTACGCCAGACCCGACAAGGTCGGCGATCTGATCGTCGAGGATCACAAGATCCGTGAGTATCTCAAGAAGACTCTGTACAGCGCGGGCGTTCCGACCATCGAGATCGAGCGCGACAGCGCCAAGGTCCGCATCTATCTGCACTGCTCCCGCCCCGGCGTCGTGATCGGCAAGAACCACGGCGAGAACATCGAGGCCCTGCGGAAGGACCTGGAGAAGATGATCGGCAAGCCCGTCGCCCTCTCCATCGTCGAGGTCCGCACTCCCGACACCAACGCCCAGCTGGTCGCTGAGAACATCGCTCAGCAGATCGAGAAGCGTATCAGCCACCGCCGCGCGATGAAGAACGCGATCGGCCGCGCGATGCGCATGGGCGCCCTGGGCATCAAGGTCATGTGCTCCGGCCGTCTGGGCGGCCGCGAGATCGCCGGCGTCGAGCAGTATCACGAGGGCACCATCCCCCTGCAGACCCTCCGCGCCGACATCGACTACGGCTTCACCGAGGCCGCCACGACCTACGGACGCATCGGCGTCAAGGTCTGGATCTACAAGGGCGAGGTGCTGACCAGCACGCTGCGCTCCACCCCGCGCGTCATGGACATGAACCGCCGTGACGACCGCCGCCGTGACGACCGCCGCAGAGGCGACCGCCGCGGAGGCGACCGCCGCCAGGGCGACCGCCGCGAGGGCGGCTGGAACCGCGACAACCGCGGCCAGGGCGGCTACAACCGTCCCCAGGGCCAGGGCTATGGCCGTCCCCAGGGCGACCGTCCCCAGGGCCAGGGCTACAACCGCCCCGCCGGTCAGGGCTACAACCGTCCCCAGGGCGACCGTCCCCAGGGTCAGGGCTTCAATCGCGGCCCCCGTCCGAACAACCCCAGCGCACCCAGGGAAGGAGGCAATAAGTAATGCTTCTGCCGAAAAGAGTTAAGTATCGCCGCGTCCAGCGCGGCCGCATGAAGGGCAAGGCCACCCGCGGCAACTTCGTCGCCTACGGTGAGTTCGGCCTGATGGCCACCGAGCCCGCGTGGATCACCAGCAACCAGATCGAGGCGGCCCGTGTCGCCATCAACCGCTGCATGAAGCGCGGCGGCAACGTCTGGATCAAGATCTTCCCCGACAAGCCCGTCACCCAGAAGCCCGCCGAGACCCGTATGGGTTCCGGTAAGGGTTCCCCTGAGTACTGGGTCGCCGTCGTGAAGCCCGGCCGCGTCCTCTTCGAGGTCGGCGGCATCTCCGAGGAGCTGGCCCGCGAGGCCCTGCGTCTCGCCAGCTACAAGCTGCCCTGCAAGACCAAGATCGTCGCCCGTGAGGACGCCGAAGCTGAGAACGGTGGTGAATAAGATGAAGGCAGCAGAAATTCGCAATCTGTCCGCCGCCGAGCTGGAGACCAAGCTGGGCGAGCTGAAGAAGGACCTGTTCATGCTTCGCATGCAGCACGCTACCAACCATCTTGACAACCCCGTGAAGATCAGCGCGGTCCGCCGCGACATCGCCCGGGTCAAGACCGTCCTGCGCGAGAAGCAGAGCTGAGGAGGATATGACAATGAGTGAAATGAGAGATTCTTCCCGCAAAGTGCGCGTAGGCAAGGTCGTGTCCGACAAGATGGACAAGACCGTCGTGGTCACCGTCGCTGACCGCGTGGCCCACCCCATTTACAAGAAGACCATCAAGACGACCTATCGCCTGAAGGCCCACGACGAGAACAACGAGTGCGGCGTCGGCGACACCGTCCGCGTGATGGAGACCCGCCCCCTGTCCAAGGACAAGCGCTGGCGCGTGGTCGAGATCGTCGAGAAAGCGAAGTAAGGAGGCTGACCCGATATGATTCAGGAAGAAACCTATCTGAAGGTCGCCGACAATACCGGCGCGAAGGAGATCAAGTGCATCCGCGTCCTGGGCGGCAGCAAGCGCAAGTACGGCAACATCGGTGACGTCATCGTCGCCTCCGTGCGCAAGGCCGCACCCGGCGGTTCCGTCAAGAAGGGCGACGTGGTCAAGGCCGTTATCGTCCGTTCCTGCAAGGGCACCCGCCGCGCCGACGGCACCTA
>JAFSRS010000078.1 GCA_017445985.1 Oscillospiraceae bacterium
ATCTTCAATTCGCAGCGGCATAAATCGTGCCATACTGCGTTGGCGTCCTTGGCGGGCGTCAGCCCGCCTGCGTCCTCCGCCTTGTATGGCGCGATTTCTGCTCGCTGCTCGGTTAAACCTTTCTATCAAGGATTAGTATCACCGCCACGGCCCGTCGCCCTTACGGAACCCCCCAGTCGCGCTCGCTGCGCTCGCGCGCCAGCCCCCCTTGCAGGGGGGCCAGCTATCAACTTTACTCCGCCATGCCGACCAGATACGCGCAGCCGTAGATGCCCGCTTCGTTGCCGAGGGAGGCCAGGGCGAAGGCGGTGCCCTCCGCCGGAGGGAAGGCGTAGCGGCGGAAGGCCGGGATCAGCTTGTCCAGCAGGAAGGGACCCGCCGCGCTGACGCCGCCGCCGATCACGAACTTCTCCGGGTCGCAGACGCAGCTGATCGCGGCGAGGGCCTGGCCCAGGGTGTCGGCGAAGAGCGCCACCGCCTCCAACGCGAGGGCGTCCCCCGCCTTCGCGCAGTCAAAGACCGCGCGGGCGCTGACCTCCCCATCCCGCAGGGCCGAGGGCGTATCCGTGCCCGCCAGCAGGCGCTTCGCGGCGCGGACCACGCCGGTGGCGCTGGCGTACTGCTCCAGACAGCCGCGCTTGCCGCAGCCGCAGAGCTCGTCCTCGCCCACGTTGACCTTGATGTGGCCCAGCTCGCCGCCGCAGCCGTGGGCTCCGGTCAGCAGCTTACCGTCCACGACCACGCCGCCGCCGACGCCGGTGCCGAGGGTCAGAAAGACCATGCTCCGGCAGCCCGCGCCGCCGCCGCGCCAGAGCTCGCCCAGGGACGCGGCGTTCGCGTCGTTCACGACCCGGACCGGAAAGCCGCAGAGGGCGGAGAGCGCCGTGCCCACGTCGCCGCCCCAGCCGTCCAGATTCACGCAGGGCGCGACGTGCCGCCCCTCCGTCACCGCGCCGGGGACGCCGAGGCCCGCGCCGCGGACCTGCTCCCGTGTCAGGCCGTGCCGCGCCAGCGCCGCCGCCACGCTGTCCGCGATATCCGGCAGGATGGCAGCGCCGCCGTTCGCCGGGCGGGTCGGGATCTCCCACTTTTCCAGCAGGGTCCCCTCGTCGTCGAACAGGCCCAGCTTCACCGTCGTGCCGCCGAGGTCGATGCCAAAGCGATACTTGTCCATGCTTCCTTCCTCCTTCCGCCCCGGTGTTCCTCCGCCGGGGTCGGTATTTGTTCGTAGGGACGGCTCTCAGCCGCCCGCCGCGACGGAGCCCGGGATCCCGTAGGGAGCGATCCCCTGATCGCTCCGGGCTTCGCGCGCTTCGGCGGCGCCATCAGGGGATGGCGCCCTACGGGGCGCGTCGGCAGGGCGGACGGCTGCGAGCCGTCCCTACGTGCTTGTCGCCTTAATCGCCGCGTTTTTCCGAGATCAGCGCCGCGTAGCGGGCGGCGACCTGGTCCAGGAGCCGGTCCCAGGGGATCGGGATCGTGGCCTTGGCCTGCGCGCCGACGCGCTTCAAGGCCGCCGGGTCGGCCAGGGCTCCGGCGATCACCCGGGCCAGGTCCTCCGGGTCGTCGGCGCAGAGATAGCCGTTTTCGCCGTCGGTGATGCCCTCCGCGGCGCTGCTGCCCCGCACCGCCACCGAGGGCGTGCCCACCGCCGCGGCCTCCCGGGTCACGAGGCCGGAGGTGTCGTAGAGGGAGGGGAACAGGAACAGGTCGGCCCGGGCGTAAAGCCCGTTCAGCGCGTCCCGGTCCGTCAGGTGGCCGGTCATGATGAGCCGGTCCCCCAGTCCCAGCGAATCGCCCAGGGCCCGGATCTCCTGCTCGTGGGGCCCCTGCCCCGCCAGCACCAGCCGGACGCCGCCCTCGAGCTTCGCCGCGGCCTCCAGCACGCAGCGCAGGTTCTTCTTCCAGTTCATCTGCCCGACGAAGAGCAGGACCCGGCCCTCGCCGAGGCCCCAGCGCTCCGCCGCGGCCTCCGCCGCGCCGGGCTGCAGCGGAACGATATCCGTTCCGTTCGTCATGACCCGGACCTGGCCCTGATAGCCGTAGGAGCGCAGCGTTTCCGCGGAGGAGGCGCTCACCGCCCAGACCTCGTCGCAGCGGTTGTAGAAGTCCACCACCGCGCGGGTCCCCACCTCCGCCAGCAGCTCCACGCCGGTGATCTGAAGGAAGTCGTCGTAATACTTGCTGTGGAAGGTCCCGACGACGGGGAGACCGTTCCGCTTCGCGTAGCTCAGCCCGGCCTGCCCCGCCAGGAAAGGCGTGTGGACGTGGATGATATCGGCCTTGACCATGCCGAGGCGGCGGCTGCAGTGGGGGTCGAGCTGCGGCGCGCCCGCGTTGTAGCTCTTCATCGTCGGCAGGGGGACGCCGACGTAGTCGATCATCTCAAAGGGCCAGCCGCCCCGCCAGCCGGTGTCGGTCTGGGGCGCGACGACGTAGCACTCGTGGCCCTTGCGGCCCAGGTTCATCGCGTACTGGAACACGACGTTCCCCACGCCGTCCATGATCGGGTAAAAGGAATCGGAAAATTCAACGATGCGCATAGATGCCTCCTGTGGAATCATTAACCCTGTCATAGGCCGCGAGGAAGCTCGCCGCCTCGTGGCGGAGGGTCCCGGCGTCCGGGCGGAGGGAGCCCTCGCCGTTCCAGACGCCCGCCCGCAGCGCCCAGGCCACGGCCTCCGCGGCCCAGTCCGCCGCGCCCGCGCTCCGCGCGGCTTCCAGGTACGACGCGGTCTTGACCGTCGGCGCCCCGACGGAGCGGTAGAGCAGGAGCAGGAACTCCTGACGGCTCACGGGGCTGTTGGGCCGGAACGTGCCGTCGTCATAGCCCCTGACCAGCCCGGTCTCCGCGGCCCAGGCCACGGCCTCCGCGTACCAGCGGCCCGCGGTCACGTCCGGGAAGGGCGTTTCATCGCCGAAGTCCGGGGTCCCGGCCAGGCGGTAGAGCAGCGTGACCGCCATCGCGCGGGTCAGCGTCACGTTCGGGGAGAAGTGCGTCGCGTCCGTGCCCGCGAAGATGCCGCGGTCGGTGACGTAGGCCACGTCCGCGTAATAGGGCGCGTCGAAGCCCACGTCCTCAAAGACGGGAAGGCTCGCCGCCGCGCCGCCCCAATTCGCGGTGGCCTCCACGAGCCAGTCCAGCCGGGCGCGGAGGTAGGCGGCGAAGCTCGCCAGCTCGTCGTCGAGCCCGGTCCGCGCGAAGCTTTGCTCCCACCAGGAGCCGTAGAGCGTGTGGCACCAGAGCACCAGGTCCATCCGGTAGCTGTCCGCCAGCTCCGCCCGGTACCCGGCGAGGGAGTGGAGCCGTCCCGCCGCAGCGTCCGCGTCGGCGCTCAAAAGCACGTCCTCCACCAGCGGGACCAGCGCCTCCAGCTCCTCGATCACCGCGGCGCGGAACTCCGGGATGCGCAGCAGGGCCTTCGCCAGCGGGTTCAGCGCGGCGTAAAACTCCGTCGGCTCCCGCTTGTAGGCCAGGTCGTAGTCCCAGACCGGCCCGGCGTACAGGGTGCCGTGCAGGGAGGGGAGATAGAAGTAGGACGAGGTTACGAAGGCGTCCGGGTCGTCGGTGAACTCCGCGATCAGGTAGCTCCGGGCCAGGCTCGGCAGGTCCGTGAGCCGCGAGAGCGTCGCCGGGTCCCCGGCCACCACCGCGTCCACGAAGGCCTGGAAGCGCTCACTGACCGCGCGGACGGCGGAATCCGACAGGTATTCCGGGTTCTTAATCACGACGTACTGGCCCAGGCTGGTGGTGAACCAGCAGGCCTCCTCCTTTGCGCGGCCGGAGAAGTCCAGCTCCAGCAGATAGCCGCCCGTCAGGCTCTCCGGCAGCTTGACCCCGGCGACGTACTGATAGCGGCAGCCGCAGGCGTTCACGCCGACGGCGGTCTCCAGCTTTTCCAGGTCCGTGCCGGGGTTCGCCGCCTCGATCGCGCCCTCCATGTCCTCCACCTCGACGCGGCCCACGCCCAGCTCGGTCTTTTCGCTCAGCAGATAGGTCCCGCGGTACTCCCCGTCGTACCAGAGGTCCACGGGGCGGCAGTTGGGGCTGTAGGCCATGCCCAGCGCGTCCGCCAGGTTCAGCGTGACGCGGTTGTGCAGGTGGGTCCGGTCCGCCAGATCCGCCAGCAGCACCCAGGTCTCCGCGGCCTCCCGCGCGTCGCCGGTCTCCATCAGGTCCGCGCCCGTCGCGAGCTTGATCTGATAGGGCCGCTTGTCCATGTACCAGGTGGAGTTGCCCCGGCCCTTGATGTTTTTCAGCTTGCCGTCGTAGACCGTGGCGCCGTCCGCGCGGAGCAGGAGACAGCCGCCGCCCTTGGCCTTGTTGTCCTTGTCCTGCTCGACCCAGCTCCGGCCGTGGGCGGCGTCGGGGCTGGTGACGAAGAGGGAGGCCACGCCGGACGAGCGCATCAGCGTGAAGCGGACCGTCTGGCCGCCGATCCAGGCGCGCACTTGCCAGCGGCCGTCCGCGGGCGTGTTGCAGAACAGGGCCGTCAGGTCGAAGGGCTCGCCGGAGCGGACCGTCAGGCTCTGGCGGTCCCCGCTCAGCGTGGCGCTGGCGGCGGAGAATTCCAGGCGCAGGGCGCGCAGGTTCGCGGAGGCGGGCAGGAAGAGGTAGTGATACCCGCCCACGCTCTGCAGGCCCACCGTGCTGTCCACCCCGGCCCCCGCCGCCGCGACGTAGCGCACCGGCGCGTCGGACGCCGCCAGCGCCCCCGTGCACAGCAGCAGGGCCAAAAGACAGACCAGCGCGGCAAGGAAGATGGAAAAGCGAAATTTATGCTTCATAAAACAAAGCCTTTCTGTAATAGGTTATAGTCGATGCCGACAGGAAGCGCTGAACGCCGCGCCTGTATCGTGCCGAGTCAAGGGAGCCTTTCTCTTTCGGGGCGTCCGGCCTTCTCCCTCTCCTCCCGCAGCGGCAGGAGAGGGAGAATTCAGGACATGCGTTCGGCGAACCACAATCCTCCCGCCAAAATCCTCCATCGGCTCTCTGTTAATTATTTATTCTTAATTATTAATTGTGTTCACCCGTGGTACAGCCGCTTCACCTGATACCGCGGCTCACAGGTGACGTTGACGCCCAGCTTGGAGAACAGATTCTCGTCCACGCGGGAGAGGATCACGCTGGAATGGCCCTCGCAGCCCCGGAGGCTGGCGAGCTGCTCCATGGCCTGCTCCGCCGTGGGGTTCGTGACCGCGCAGATGCTCAGGGCCTCCAGCGTCTCGTCGGTGTGCAGCCGCGGGTTGTGGCCGCCCAGGTGCTCCACCTTCAAATGCTGGATCGGCTCGATGATGGCCGGGGCGATCAGGCGGGTGCGCTTGGGGATGTCGCCCAGGGCCTTCAGCGCGTTCAGCAGGCAGGCGCTGGCCGCGCCCAGCAGGGGCGTGGTCTTGCCGGTGACGATCCGCCCGTCGGGCAGCTCGATGGCCATGGCGGGCTCGCCGGTCGCCTCGGCACGGGCCACGGCGGCGGCGGCGACGGGGCGCTCGTCCACCGTGATGCCCGCGTTGTTCATGATGAGCTCGATCTTGTGCAGGTCGGTGCCGTCGCCCATGCCCTGCCGCAGCGAGCAGGCCGCGGCGTAGTAGCGGCGCAGGATCTCCTGCCGGCTGGCGGCGCAGCAGGCCGCGTCATCGGTGATGCAGAAGCCCGCCATGTTCACGCCCATGTCCGTCGGGCTCTGATAGGGGCTCTCGCCCCGGATGCGCTGGAAGATCGCGTTGAGGACCGGGAAGATCTCCACGTCACGGTTGTAGTTGACCGCGGTCTCGCCGTAGGCCTCCAGATGGTAGGGGTCGATCATGTTCACGTCGTTCAGATCGGCGGTGGCGGCCTCGTAGGCCAGGTTGACCGGGTGCTTCAGGGGCAGGTTCCAGATCGGGAAGGTCTCGAACTTCGCGTAGCCCGCCTTGACGCCCCGCTCGTGCTCGTGGTAGAGCTGGCTCAGGCAGGTCGCCATCTTGCCGCTGCCGGGGCCCGGCGCGGTGACGACGATCAGGCTGCGGCTCGTCTCGATGTAATCGTTCCGCCCGAAGCCCTCCTCCGAGACGATCAGGCCCACGTTGGAGGGGTAGTCCGGGATCATGTAGTGCCGGTAGACCCGGACGCCCAGGTTCTCCAGCCGCTGCTGGAATTTCTCCGCGGCCCGCTGGGCCTTGTAGTGGGTGATGCAGACGCTGCCGACGTAGAGCCCGATGCCCCGGAAGGCGTCGATCAGGCGCAGCGCGTCCTCGTCGTAGGTGATGCCCAGGTCGCCCCGGCGCTTGTTGCGCTCGATGTCGTCCGCCGAGATCACAAGGATGATCTCCGCCTCGTCCTTCATTTCCAGCAGCATCCGCACCTTGCTGTCCGGCTGGAAGCCCGGCAGCACCCGGGCCGCGTGGTGGTCGTCGAAGAGCTTGCCGCCGAATTCCAGATAGAGCTTGCCGCCGAAGTCCGCGATGCGGCGGCGGATGTTTTCGGATTGCAGCTTGAGATACTGCGCGTTGTCGAAGCCGATCTTGTTCATGGTTCTCTTTCCCTCCGGTTCGCTTCGTGGTTGCAATACAAATATATATATTACATCAGCGGCGCGGATTCCGCAAGCGGGAAAATGTGATATTTGTGTAGGGATAAGGGATAAGGGATAAGGGATAAGGGGATGGTGGGTAAGATTCCGTAGACCCTGTGTGGTCGCCCGCGCCGAAATGACCGCCGATCCCGTAGGGCGCGATCCCCTGATCGCGCCGCCGCCCCGCGCAAAGCGCGGGGCGGGATGCGACGTCGAACCGTGGCGGAACGCGGAGCGATCAGGGGATCGCTCCCTACGGCGTCGGTGGGGATCGTCACGGCGGACGGCTGAGAGCAGTCCCTACAGGATACCTCCAACCTCCCAATCCCCAATCCCCAATCCCTTGTCCCTTATCCCTTATCCCTTATCCCTCCCCCCAATTTCACATTTTGACTTTATTTCTTCACAATTCCATGCTATACTATATCATTGAACTATTCTGGGAGTCTGCGCCATGGGGCCAAACCTCCCGATCTCAACCAAAGGGGTACGATACTTATGGGTTTGCTGGACAAGCTGTTCGGGTCCTATTCCGACCGCGAACTGAAGAAGCTCCGCCCGCTGGCGGACAAGATCATCGCTCTGGAGGGCGAGTATGCCGCGCTGACGGACGAGCAGCTCCGGGCCAAGACGCCGGAATTTAAAGAGCGCCTCGCCAAAGGCGAAACGCTGGACGACCTGCTCCCGGAGGCCTTCGCCACGGCGCGGGAGGCGGCCTGGCGCGTGCTGGGCATGAAGCCCTTCCCGGTGCAGCTCATCGGCGGCATCGTCCTGCATCAGGGCCGCATCGCCGAGATGAAGACCGGCGAGGGCAAGACCCTCGTGGCCGTTCTGCCCTGCTACTTAAACGCGCTGGACGGCGGCGGCGTCCACGTGGTCACGGTCAACGACTACCTCGCCAAGCGCGACAGCGAGTGGATGGGCAAGGTCCACCGCTTCCTGGGCCTCTCCGTGGGCCTGATCGTCCACGGCCTGACGAACGAGGAGCGCCGGAGGGCCTACGCCGCGGATATCACCTACGGCACGAACAACGAGATGGGCTTCGACTACCTCCGGGACAACATGGCGATCTACAAGGAGAGCATGGTCCAGCGCGGTCACCACTTCGCCATCGTGGACGAGGTGGACTCCATCCTGATCGACGAGGCCCGCACGCCCCTCATCATCTCCGGGCAGGCGGAGGACTCCACCGAGCTCTACCGGCAGGTGGACGACTTCGTCAGCCGCCTCAAGCGGGTGGTCTACGCCAGCATCGACGAGAAGGCCGAGGAATCCGAGGACCTGGACGCGGACTACGTCGTAGACGAGAAGGCCCGCTCCGCCTCCCTCACCGCCCGGGGCATCGCGAAGGCCGAGCAGTATTTCGGGCTGGAAAACCTCTCCGATCTGGAAAACGCGACCCTGAGCCACCACATCAACCAGGCCATCCGCGCCCACGGCGTGATGAAGCGGGATATCGACTACGTGGTGAAGGACGGCGAGGTCATCATCGTCGACGAATTCACGGGCCGTCTGATGCTGGGCCGCCGCTACAGCGAGGGCCTGCATCAGGCCATCGAGGCCAAGGAGCACGTGGACGTGGCGGGCGAGAACAAGACGCTGGCGACCATCACCTTCCAGAACTACTTCCGCATGTACGACAAGCTCTCCGGCATGACCGGCACCGCCGCCACCGAGCAGGAGGAGTTCGTCAGCATCTACGGTCTGGATATCATCGAGGTCCCGACCAACAAGCCCGTCGCCCGCATCGACGACCCCGACGTGGTCTACAAGAACGAGAACGGCAAGAACCGCGCCATCATCGCCCAGATCCAGGCCTGCCACGAAAAGGGCCAGCCGGTGCTGGTGGGCACGGTGAGCATCGAAAAAAGTGAATATATCTCCAAGCTGCTCCAGCGCACCGGCATCCCCCACAACGTGCTGAACGCGAAGAACCACGAGCGCGAGGCGGAGATCGTCGCCCAGGCGGGCAAGTTCGGCGCGGTCACGATCGCGACGAACATGGCGGGCCGCGGCACCGATATCATGCTGGGCGGCAACGCGGAGTATCTGGCGAAGAACGACCTGAAAAAGGCGGGCTGCGACGACGAGGTCATCGCCGAGGCCACGGGCTACGCCGAGACGGACAACGCCGACGTGCTCGCCGCCCGGAAGCTCTTCGCCGAGCGCATGGCGGCGCACAAGGCCGTCACGAGCGAGGAGGCCGAGCGGGTCAAGGCCGCGGGCGGGCTTTTCATCCTGGGCACCGAGCGCCACGAGTCGCGGCGCATCGACAACCAGCTCCGCGGCCGCGCGGGCCGTCAGGGCGACCCCGGCGAGAGCCGCTTCTTCATCTCCATGACCGACGATATCATGCGCCTGTTCGGCTCCGAGCGGGTCATGGGCATGATGGAAACGCTTGGTATGGACGAGGACACCCCGCTGGACAACAAGATTCTGTCCAACGCCATCGAGCAGGCCCAGCGCACCGTCGAGAGCCGCAACTTCCAGACCCGCAAGGCCACGCTGGAATACGACGACGTGATGAACGCCCAGCGCAAGCTGATCTACGAGCAGCGCTACAAGGTCCTCAACGGCGAGGACGTGGAGGAGAACGTCCGCGGCATGATCCGCGACTTCATCAACGACGCGGTGGGCACCGTCCCGCCGGAGAACGCGGAGGCCCTGGAGGACACGCTGAGCGCCTTCTACCCCCTGTTCCTGCTGCGCGGGGCCATCGTCTGGCGCGACGGGCTGAAATGCGAGGAGCTGCGCGCCGACGTGCAGCACTACGCCGACGAGGTCTACGCGAAAAAGGAGGAGGAGCTGGGCCTCCTGCCCGACGGCATGCCGCTGATGCGCGAGCTGGAGCGCGTGGTCCTGCTGCGCGTGGTGGATGAATACTGGATGGACCACATCGACGCGATGGCCGAGCTGCGCAAGGGGATCGGCCTGCGGGGCTACGGCAACGTGAAGCCCGTGGACGCCTACAAGCAGGAGGGCTTCGAGATGTTCGAGAACATGGTCGCCGGCATCCGCCAGGAGGTCGTGCGGCGCATGTACCTCGCCCGCGTCCGCCGCGATCAGGGCGTCGAGCGCAAGAGCGTCGTGAAGAACCCCACCGCCAACGCCGGCGGCGACGACAGCGTGAAGAAGCAGCCCGTCAAGCGGGCCAAGAAGCCCGGGCGGAACGACCCCTGCCCCTGCGGCAAGCTCCGGCCCAACGGGCTGCCGATGAAGTACAAGGACTGCTGCGGGAGGAACGCCTGACGGACAGGTAGGAGTTAGGAGTTAGGAATTAGGAGTTTGGAGGAATCGCGCTATGATGTATCCGTTTTTGACGCTGGACGACAGCGCGGAGATCGTTCACTCCGAGATGAAGCCGGACGGTCAGGTCAAGGTCTACGTGGAAAAGCCGGACGAGAAGGATTTCTTTCACAACGCCGTCTGCTGGCTGCCGGGCTTCCGTTGGGAGGAGATCAACGGCTTTTCGGAAGCGGAGCTGGCCAGGTATGACGAGGTGATCCGCTCCGTGGCCCATCTGATCCTCGAGTTTTCTCAGAGGGGAGGCTTCGCCGGTGCCGCAAATTTTTAAGATCGGGCCTTACACGATCTACTTCTGGTCCAACGAGAGCGACCCGTTGGAGCCGATCCACGTTCACGCATCCGAGAAGCCCAGTCCCAACGCGACGAAGCTCTGGCTGACCTCCACGGGCCGCTGCTTCCTCTGCAACAACAACTCCCACATCCCGGACCGTCAGCTCCGGGACATCATGCGCGTCGTTGAAGCGCGTCATGAGGAGATCGTCGCCAAGTGGTACGCCCACTTCGGACAGGTGAACTACTATTGCTGAAGCATAAGACCTGCTGCGGGAGGAACGCCTGAATCGAGTTAGGAGTGAGTAGTTAGGAGTTAGGAGTTATCCGCAGCTCCGCGCGGCCCCAACTCCTAACTCCTAACTCATAACTTCTAACTATCATCATCCTATTTTCGATTACCGGAGGCGCCTATGAGCTTCGTCCATCTCCACGTCCATACCGAATACTCCCTGCTCGACGGGGCCTGCCGGATCGACGCGCTGCCCCAGCGGGCAAAGGAGCTGGGCCAGACCGCGCTGGCGGTCACCGACCACGGGGTCATGTACGGCGCGGTGGCCTTCTACAAGGCCTGCCGGGCGGCGGGGGTCAAGCCCCTGATCGGCTGCGAGGTCTACGTCGCGCCGGGGAGCCGCTTCGGGCGGGAGTACAAGGTGGACAGCGAGTATACCCACCTGATCCTGCTCTGCAAGAACGAGACCGGCTACCGGAACCTCTGCTACCTCGTCAGCGCGGGCTTCACCGACGGCTTTTACGGTAAGCCCCGGATCGACTGGCCCCTGCTGCACGAGCACGCGGAGGGGCTGGTCTGCCTGAGCGGCTGTCTCGCGGGCTTCGTCGCCCGGAACCTGGCGAACGGCGAGTACGAGACCGCGAAGGCCAAGGCGCTGGAATTAAAGGAGCTCTTCGGCGGGGACTTCTATCTGGAGGTCCAGGACCACGGCATCCCGGAGGAGGCCCGCGCCCGGAACGGCCTGCTGCGTCTCAGCGGCGAGACCGGCATCCCGCTGGTCCTGACGAACGACGCGCATTATCTAAAAAGGGAGGACGCCCCGAACCAGGACGTGCTGCTCTGCATCCAGACGGGCAAGACCCTGGACGAGCCGGACCGGATGCGCTTCCAGGGCTCGGAATTCTACCTGAAAAGCGAACAGGAGATGGCGGCGCTGCTGCCCGACTGCCCGGAGGCGCTGGAAAACACGGTCAAAATCGCGGAGAAGTGCGAGTTTGACTTCGAGTTCGGCCACTACCACCTGCCCGAATTCCACCTGCCCGCGGGCGAGACCGACGCCTTTGAATACTTAAAAAAGCTCTGCGAGGCGGGCTTTGCGAAACGCTTCCCCGACCGCCCGGAGGTCCGCAAACAGCTCGACTACGAGCTGGACATGATCCGGCGCATGGGCTTCGTGGACTACTTCCTGATCGTGCAGGATTTCGTGAACTACGCGAAGAACAAGGGCATCCCCGTGGGCCCGGGCCGCGGCAGCGCGGCGGGCAGCGTGGTGAGCTACTGTCTGAACATCACGGACGTGGACCCGGTGAAGTACAGCCTCTACTTCGAGCGCTTCCTGAACCCGGAGCGCGTCACCATGCCCGATATCGACATGGATTTCTGCATCCGCCGCCGGAGCGAGGTCATCGACTACGTGGCCCGGAAGTACGGCGCGGACCACGTGGCCCAGATCGTCACCTTCGGCACGATGGCGGCGAAGAACGGCGTCCGGGACGTGGCCCGGGTGCTGGGCCTGCCCTACGCCGCCGCGGACCAGTGCGCCAAGGCCATCCCCAACGCCCTGCACATGACGCTGGACGAGGCGCTGAAAATTTCTCCGCCCCTGAAGGAGCTCTACAACGGCGACGGGCAGATGCGCCGGGTCATCGACACGGCCCGGGCTTTGGAGGGCATGCCCCGCCACGCCAGCACCCACGCGGCGGGCGTGGTCATCACGAAGCGGCCCGTCTACGAGTACGTCCCGCTGGCGAAGAACGACGAGAGCGTCGTCACCCAATATCAGATGACGACGCTGGAGGAGCTGGGCCTCTTAAAAATGGACTTCCTCGGCCTCCGCAACCTGACGGTGCTGGACGACGCGGTGCAGCTGGTGCGCAAGCGCCAGCCGGATTTCGCCATCGAGACCGTCCCGGAGGACGACCCCGCGGTCTTTGCCATGCTGTCTCAGGGCAGGACCAGCGGCGTGTTCCAGTTGGAGAGCAGCGGCATCACCGGCGTCTGCACCGGCCTGAAGCCCAGGAGCATCGAGGACATCACCGCCGTGATCGCCCTCTACCGCCCCGGCCCGATGGAGTCCATCCCCCGCTTCATCGAGTGCTCCGCCCACCCGGAGCGCATCAGCTACAAGCACCCCCTCTTGGAGCCGATCCTCTCCGTCACCTACGGCTGCATCGTCTATCAGGAGCAGGTCATTGAGATCTGCCGCCGTCTCGCGGGCTTCTCCCTCGGCCAGGCCGACATGATCCGCCGGGCCATGAGCAAGAAGAAGGAGAAGGAGATCCTAAAGGAGCGCGAGACCTTCATCCACGGCGACCCGGCGCGCTCCATCCCCGGCGCGGTGGCCAACGGCGTGCCGGAGGACGTGGCGGGCAGCATCTACGACGAGATCAACGCCTTCGCCAACTACGCCTTCAACAAGGCCCACGCGGTCTCCTACGCCGTCGTCAGCTACCGCACCGCCTACATGAAGTGCCACTGGCCCCAGGAGTACATGGCGGCGCTCATCACCAGCGTCCTCAGCGACAGCGCGAAGGTCGCGGAGTACATCGACGAGTGCCGGGAGCGGGGCATCCGCCTGCTGCCCCCGGACGTGAACGAGAGCGACGCGGATTTCACCGTCGTGGACGGCGATCTCCGCTTCGGCCTCGCCGCCGTGAAGAACGTCGGCGTCGGCTTCGTGGAGAAGCTGCGGGCCGAGCGGGCCGAGAACGGGCGCTTCACCGCCTTCGACGAGTTCTGCCGGAGGATGTACGGGCGGGACCTGAACCGCCGCGCCATCGAGAGCCTGATCCGCGCCGGGGCCTTCGACTCCCTGGGCTGCCGCCGCCGGGCGCTGCTGCAATCCCTCGACACCATTCTGGACGGCGTCACCAGCGCCGGGCGGAAGAACGTGGCGGGCCAGCTCGACCTCTTCGGCATGGGCGGGGACGAGACGCCCGCGCAGGACGCGGGCTTCCGGCTGCCGGACGTGGAGGAGTTCTCCCGGGCCGAGCTGCTGAGCATGGAGCGGGAAATGACCGGGCTCTACCTCTCCGGGCACCCGATGGACGCCTACCGCGAGACCGCCCGCCGCCAGGGCGCGACGCCCATCGGCGCGGTGGTGAGCGACTTCGCCGAGGAGAGCGGCCCCCGCCGCTTCAACGACGGGCAGTACCTGAACCTGGCGGGCGTGGTCCGGGCCTACAAGACCCGCGCCACCCGCAACGGCTCCATGATGGCCTACGCCACGCTGGAGGACGACAGCGGCAGCATGGAGCTGGTGATCTTCCAGCGCACCCTGGACGAAGCCCGGGCCTATCTCCGCGAGGGCGCGGTCCTGCTGGCGCGGGGCCGCATCTCCGCCCGGGACGAAAAGGACCCCCAGCTCACGGTGGACAGCGTCGTGCCCCTCTCCGCGGCGGACGCCCCCGGCAGCGCGGCGGGCGGCGGGCAAAGCGGCGGCGTGGGCTACGATCCCGCGCAGCGCCCG
>JAFSRS010000079.1 GCA_017445985.1 Oscillospiraceae bacterium
CAGGTGATCGGAGCCACCACCTTTGCCGAGTACCGCAAGCACATTGAAAAGGATGCCGCGCTGGAGCGGCGCTTCCAGCCGGTGACGGTGGCGGAGCCGAGCCTCGAGGACTCCGTCCGCATCCTGATGGGCATCCGCAAGTATTATGAGGACTATCACGGCGTCGTGATCAGCGACGAGATGTGCCGTCTGGCCGTCACCCTCAGCGAGCGCTACATCACGGACCGCTACCTGCCGGACAAGGCCATCGACCTGATCGACGAGGCCTGCAGCGACGTGAACCTGCACAACAAAACGCTGGAGCGCATGAGCCGGCTCCAAAAGGACATCGCGGACCTGGACAAGGAACGCGAGCTGCTGATGAACGACGTGACGGGCGAGCACTTTGAGCGTCTGGCCCAGATCCGCAGCGAGCGGCTGCGCATGGACAACGAGCTGCTGCGGCTCCAGACCGAGGGCAAGCCCGCGCTGACCGAGGAAAACCTGGCCCGGATCATCACGCTCTGGACCAAGATCCCCGCCGAGAACGTCAAGGCGGACGAGTTCGAGCGGCTCAGCGGTCTGGCGGCGCGCTTGAAGGAGCACGTCGTCGGGCAGGACGAGGCGGTGGACCTGGTCTGCGCCGCGATCAAGCGCTCCCGCGTCGGGCTTCAGGCCAAGCGGAAGCCGGTCAGCTTCATCTTCGTCGGCAGCACCGGCATCGGCAAGACCGAGCTGGTGAAGCGGCTGGCGGAGGATCTTTTCGACACGCCGGACGCGCTGGTGCGGCTGGACATGAGCGAGTATATGGAGAAGCACACCGTCTCCCGTCTGATCGGCTCGCCTCCCGGCTACGTCGGCTACGACGAGGCGGGGCAGCTTACGGAAAAGATTCGCCGCAAGCCCTACAGCGTCGTGCTCTTCGACGAGATCGAGAAGGCCCATCCGGACGTGATGAACGTGCTCCTGCAGATCCTCGACGACGGGCGCATCACCGACGCCCAGGGGCGGACGGTGAATTTTGAGAACACGGTCATCATCATGACCACCAACGCGGGCAGCGCCAGCAAGGGCGGCACCCTGGGTTTCGGCCAGACCATGACCGAGCTGAGCCGCGACAAGGCCATGAAGGCGCTGAACGACTTCCTCCGGCCCGAATTTTTGAACCGCGTGGACGAGATCGTCTGCTTCAACCACCTGACGCGGGACAATTTCAAGGGCATCGCGCGGCTGATGCTGACCGAGCTCCGGGACGTGATGGCCGCGAAGGGCCTGCGCCTGGACTGGGACGAGGCCGTGATCGAATGGCTGGCGGAGCACAGCTTCAGCGAGACCTACGGCGCGCGGAACCTGCGCCGCACGATCCAGAAGGAGATCGAGGACCGCATCGCGGCCCAGATCGTCGACGTCTGGCGCGGCAGCGTCCACGCGATCCGCATTTGCGCGGAGGACGACAAGATCAAGATCGAAGCCGCCGCGTAATAAAACAAAAGGAGAACGGTTCCGGCGTCACCAGATCGGTGACGCCGGAACCGTTCTCTTCTCAGGGAAACTCAGTCAAGCACCTCGACCGAGACCTTTTTGCCCTTGCGCTGGGCGATGGCTTTCATCAGGACGCGGACCTCTTTGATGATCCTGCCCTGACGGCCGATGACCTTGCCCATATCGCCGTCGGCCACGCGGACTTCAAACACCGTGCCGCCGCCGGACTCGTGCTCGGTCACAGTAACCTCGTCGGGATGATCCACCAGGTTCTGTATCAGATAGGTCAGCAGTTCTTTCATTTGAATGAAGAATCTCCTTACTCAGCGGCGACCTGAGCCTCGGCCTTCTTCAGCAGGGCCTTGACCGTGTCCGTGGGCTGAGCGCCGTTGGCGATCCAGTGATGGGCGCGCTCCAGGTCCACCTTGACGGCGGAAGGATTCGCGGAGGGATCGTAGGTGCCGATCTCCTCGATGAAGCGGCCGTCCCGGGGGAAGTGGGAGTCGGCGACGACGATGCGGTAGAAGGGGTTCTTCTTGGCGCCCATGCGGCGCAGTCTGATCTTGACCATTTGAATGTTACCTCCAAAAAATAGTTAAATGTTTTATGATACAAGTGCCATTACACTGGTATTACGTTAGGGCTTAGAATCCGAACTTCCCGATGCCGGGGAAGCCGCCGCCCATGCGCTGCATGCGCTTGAGCTTTTTGCCGCCCATGCCGTTCATCTGGCGCATGAGCTTCTGCATCGTCTCGAACTGCTTCAGCAGCCGGTTCACGTCCACGACGCTGGTGCCGCTGCCCGCCGCGATGCGCTTTTTGCGGGACGAGCCGATGATCTCGGGGTTCTCCCGCTCCTTCGGGGTCATGGACTGGATGATGGCCTCGGTGCGGCTCATGGCTTTGTCGTCCAGATTCACGCCGGAGAGGGCCTTCGCGTCCACGCCGGGCATCATGCCCAGCAGGTCCTGGATGCTGCCCATGCTCTTGAGCTGGCCGAGCTGATCGTAGAAGTCCGCGAGGGTGAACTTGTTCGCCCGGAGCCGTTCCTCCAGCTCCTGAGCCTTCTTCTGGTCCAGACTGGCCTCCGCCCGCTCGATCAGGGTCAGCACGTCGCCCATGCCGAGGATGCGGCTGGCCATGCGGTCGGGGTGGAAGACCTCGATCTGGTCCAGCTTCTCGCCGGTGCCCGCGAATTTGATGGGCTTGCCGGTGACGGCCTTGACGCTCAGGGCCGCGCCACCGCGGGCGTCGCCGTCCAGCTTCGTCAGCATGATGCCGTCGATGCCGAGCGCTCCGTCAAAGGCGGAGGCGGCGTTCACCGCGTCCTGACCGGTCATGGCGTCCACCACCCGCAGGATCTCGGCGGGCTCGGTCTCGGCCTTGATCCGGCGCAGCTCGTCCATCAGCGCCTCGTCGATGTGGAGGCGTCCGGCGGTGTCGAGGAACACCAGGTCGTTGCCGTGCTCCTTCGCGTGGGCGATGCCCGCCTTCGCGATCTGGACCGGGTCGCCCTGGCCCATCTGGAACACCGGGATGTCGAGCTGTCTGCCGACGGTCTGTAATTGGGCGATGGCGGCGGGGCGGTACACGTCGCAGGCCACCAGCAGCGGGCGCTTGCCCTGCTTGCGCATCAGGGCGGCCAGCTTCGCGCCGTTGGTCGTCTTGCCCGCGCCCTGCAGGCCCACCAGCATCACGACGCTGGGACTTCTGCTGGAGATGTTCAGCTTCTGGCTCTCGGAGCCCATCAGCGCGATCAGCTCTTCGTTGACGATCTTGATGACCATTTGGGCGGGGGAGAGGCTTTCCAGCACGTCCCGGCCCACTGCGCGCTCGGTCACGCGCTTCACGAAGTCCTTGACGACCTTGTAGCTGACGTCGGCCTCCAGCAGGGCGAGGCGCACCTCGCGCATGGCCTCCTTGACGTCGTTCTCGCTCAGGCGGCCCTTGCCGCGCAGCCGCTTGAAGGCCGCGGACAGCTTATCGGACAGGGATTCGAATGCCATGGTTACGGCCTCCTTTGAAATCAAAATCAAACGTCAATCCGCCAGCTCGTCCAGCAGGGCAAGGATGCGGGCCTGTTCGGGGTTCACCGGCATACCGGCGATCAGCCCCCGCAGCTCATCGAGCTTTTCCCGCCGCCGCAGGGCCCGCGCCACCAGGCCGGTCTTGCCCTCGGTCTCCCGGAGGCTCTGTTCCCCCCGGCGGATCAGGTCCCACACCGCCTGCCGGCTGGTGCCGACCTGCTCGGCGATCTCCTGCAGGCTCAGGTCGCTGTTGTAGTGGAGGTCGTAGCACTCCCGCTGCTTTTCCGTCAGCAGCTCGCCGTAGAAATCAAACAGCAGCGTCCGCAGCAGGGTCTCGTCCATTCCGGCACCTCCGATCACAGCCCGCATATCATAGCACAAGCAAGGGCGGGTGTCAAGGGAAAATATTTGACAGGCACGGAAATCAATTTTTGTCCGCCTTGTCATTCCGAGCCAGTCCGCAGACTGGCGTGGGAATCCCATTTTGAGGCTTGCGCGTAAATCAGTGGGATCGCCACACCAGTCTGCGGACTGGTTCGCGATGACACAGTGGGCTACGTTTCGCAAACTTGATTTCCGTGTTTGACAGGCAGGAGGCAGGAGATAGGAATTATTGCTTGTTACTTGCGGCGTTCTATGCTACTATGATTGCATCCAATCACGAAAGGAATCCTTACCCATGTCCAATCTCTATTCCGCTTTCGGCATTTCCGACGCGCTGTACGGCTACGCCGGGGCGCTCCTCGACGGGCTGCGGCCCCGCTTTGACGCGATCGACGCGACGGCGGAGGCGAATCAGGCCAAGGTGCTGCTTGCCATGCAAAAAAACCGCGTGGACGCGGCCTGCTTCCACGGCTCCACCGGCTACGGCTACGACGATATCGGGCGCGACACCCTCGAGCGGGTCTACGCCGACGTGTTCCACACCGAGGCGGCCCTCGTGCGGCCCCAGCTCGTCTGCGGCACCCACGCCCTGGCCGTGGCGCTGTCCGCGAACCTGCTGCCCGGCGACGAGCTGCTCTCGCCCGTCGGCAAGCCCTACGACACCCTCGAGGAGGTCATCGGCATCCGGCCCAGCCCCTGTTCCCTGGCGGAGTACGGCGTCGGCTACCGGCAGGTGGACCTGCTTCCCGACGGCGGCTTCGACTGGGAGGGCATCCGCGCGGCGATCAACGAGAAAACGAAGCTGGTCACGATCCAGCGCTCCAAGGGCTACGCGATGCGCCCGACCCTCTCCGTCGCGCGGATCGGGGAGCTGGTGGCCTTCTGCAAGTCCGTCAAGCCCGGCCTGCTGGTGATGGTGGACAACTGCTATGGGGAGTTCGTCGAGCCGATGGAGCCCAGCGACGTGGGCGCGGACATGGTGGTGGGCAGCCTCATCAAGAACCCCGGCGGCGGGCTGGCCCCCATCGGCGGCTATATCGCTGGGACGCGGGAGTGCGTGGACCGCTGCGCCTACCGGCTTTCCGCCCCCGGCCTGGGACAGGAGGTCGGCGCGAGCCTGGACGTAAAGACCAGCCTCTATCAGGGCTTCTTCCTGGCCCCGACGGTGACGGCGGGGGCCCTGAAGGGCGCGATCTTCGCCGCGCGGCTCTACGAGTCCCTGGGCTTTCGCGTTCTGCCGGACGGGACGGAGAGCCGCCACGATATCATTCAGGCCGTGGAGCTGGGCAGCCCGGAGGCGCTGGTCGCCTTCTGCGAGGGCATCCAGGCCGCCGCGCCGGTGGACAGCTACGTGCGTCCGGTCCCGGCCCCCATGCCCGGCTACGACAGCGAGGTCATCATGGCGGCGGGCGCCTTCGTCCAGGGCAGCAGCATCGAGCTGAGCGCCGACGGCCCCCTCCGCGCCCCTTACAGCGTCTACTTCCAGGGCGGCCTGACCTGGTACCACGCGAAGCTGGGCATCCTTTTGAGCGCCCAGAAGCTGCTGGATCGGGGCTTGGCGGCGCTGCCGGCGTAAAGGGCGGCAGTTGGGTCAAATTGGGATTTGGCGAGGGGTTGCGCCGACGTCACGATTCGGCCGTAGGGACGGCTC
>JAFSRS010000080.1 GCA_017445985.1 Oscillospiraceae bacterium
CGCGACGGCGTAGCCGGAGACCCGGAAGGAGTGTCCGTTGGTATAACGGTCCTTCGCGTCGATGGCCTTGGCCAGGGCCTCCACCATCTCGCCGCTCAGCCGCTCCAGCTTGTCCGCCCGCTCCACGGCGAAGCGGGTCTGGCGGGTTACCTCGGCGTTCAGGCGCTCGTTGTAGTCGAGCTGGGCGAGCACGCTGCACTGGTAGTCGTACATCACGAAGGAGGAACATCACGAGGCCGAGCACGACCATGATCAGCGCCTCCCGCGAGAGGCTCAGGAGGTTCCGCTCCAGCCGCTCACCGACGAACACGTCACGCTCCACGTCGGCGATGAAACGCCGCAGAGCGTCCTTCACGGCTGATCGCCCCCTTCCGGTTCTCCCACCACGCGGTTGCGTCCGCTGTCCTTGGCCTGGAACATCCGTGCGTCGGCGCGCTTCACCAGCTCGTCGATCACGGAGTCGGGCGGACCGCTGGCGACGCCGACGCTGATGGTCACGGAGAGGGAACGCGTGCTGTTCGGGATGCGGACGACGTGCTCCTCCACGGCCTTCCGCACGGTCTCGCCCAGAGCGTTGCCGTCCACGGGGACGTGGATCCAGGCGACGAATTCCTCACCGCCCCAGCGGCAGACCACGCCGTTCACGTTCTCGCTGATGGTCTGGGCGGTCTCGGTGAGCACCAGATCCCCGATCTCGTGGCCGTAGTGGTCGTTCACGTCCTTGAAGTGGTCGATGTCGATCATCATCACGGTCTGCCGCCCGGTGCGGCGGATCTGCTGATAGCGCTCCTTGAGACCCGCGCGGTTCAGGATGCTGGTCAGGTAGTCGTGGGAGGCGAAAAAGCGGTACTTGTCGCGCAGGCGGTCCAGTTCCCGCTGGGTGACGAAGCGGATGTATTCCAGCAGGATCGAGAGCAGGAACGAGGCCAGATAGAACATCGGGAAGCGGATCATGAAGGTGTCGCTGTAGTCGTATTGCAGCAGGCTCTGCCCCAGAGGGACCCAGAAGAAGAAGGCCAGAATGAAGAACATCACGATGCAGAGGATCACGCCCCGCCGCATCCCGAACAGCAGCATGCCGCAGGCGGGCAGCAGGCAGATCCACAGCGTGGGAAAGCCCTCCGGCTTGCCCACGATGATGAAGAAGATGAACATCCCGATCATCTCCAGGATGAACAGGAGGCTGAGCGGCCTGGTGTGGCGTTTTCCGAAGCGCCAGAACAGGAAGGCGTTCAGAAAGCTGAGCACTGCATATCCAAAGGTGGTGTAGGTATGCCAACCCCTGTGCGTGACGAGATTCAAAACGACGATCAGCAGACTTATGAAGCCCAAAAGCAGGCTCACGCCGAGATACTGGACGCGCTCACGCTTGCCCTCGTCCGTCAGCAGCGGCGTCAGTCGCGCAGTGAGGCTGTCCCAGCGCTCCAGAAACGACAGCTTTCGATCCTGCAAGGCGTCTCTCTCCCTTCGCGGTGATATCCATTCATAATGACTGATTATGTATTATATTGCGCCCCCGCACAATCGTCAACGGGTATTGCGGAGGAATGGGTATGCAAATTGCAAATTGCAAATTGTAAAAAGGGATCAGGGGCCAGGGAATAGGGATCAGAGATCAGGAATCAGGATATGGAGATAGGGACTGTGCAGGGGCGCTTCGTGAAGCGCCCTTCTAAAGCCCGCGGCGGGCGGAAAGGCACGGCCGGTCCGGGCAGGCGTCCCGCTTCGGGCAGCGGGCGCAGGGATCGGCCAAGGCAGGCAGCGCCGGGTCCCCCGCCTGTAGGGGAGGGGCTTGCCCCTCCCGTGTGGGGCCCTGATCAGCGGCCTCCCGCAGCCCGATGATCGCGGTCACCGATTTCTGCGGCAGCATCAGGCCCCCAGGCGTCAGGCTGAGGCCGATCCGCCGCTCCGCGTCCAGCAGGGCGAGGATGCGCCGCTGCTCGTCCAGGGGGAAGTCCCCGTAGCCGGGGCTGTATCGCATGGTCAATTTCAGCGGCGCGGCCTCCGAAGCGAGGTCCGCGCAGAAGTTGTCGCAGACGTTCTCGATGGCGGTGGCGGCGCAGGCGTCCAACAGCAGCGCCTCCGCCATGTCCCGGCGCTGGGCCCGGCGCAGCAGCAGTTCGATCTCCGCGCCCATAGTCGCGGCGAAGATCGCGACGCGCGCGCAGCCGGAGAGCAGCGCGGAGATATCCTCGCCCGGCGGCGTCCAGCCCGTCCCGGTCAGGGACCCGTCCGCCTGCCGTTCCAGCTCCCGCCAGACCAGCCGGGGCCGGGCGGTCCGCATCAACAGGCTCCGCGCCGCGTCCAGCTCCGCGCGGAGCTCTTCAGAGACGTCCCCCCGCGCCCCAAGATAGCGCAGCGCCTCAGTGGGGTCGATGTTTGTCAGACGCGCCAGCATCACGCACCACCTTCAAATCCCTCTGTAGCAGATTGTAGACAAATAGTTTTTCCATGCGAAAAACTCTCAAGGGGGATCGTCAAGGGGGACGGGAGTCCCCCTTGACGTTCAAATCATTCGAGACTGTCGACTTTGTCGACAGTC
>JAFSRS010000081.1 GCA_017445985.1 Oscillospiraceae bacterium
ACGAAAACGCCGGAAATCTTACGAAATCCGGCGTTTTCTGGCACCCTCGGCGCGATTCGAACGCGCGGCCTTTCGCTTAGGAGGCGAACGCTCTATCCTGCTGAGCTACGAGGGCTAGTGTTAAATTGTGTTTGGACCGCCCGCTTTTTGAGCCCAAGGCGGGCGGTCGTTAGAGACTTTAGGAGGCGGTCGCTCTATCCTGCTGAGCTACGTGGGCATGACTCCTGCGTATTGTAACTCATTCGGGCGTGTTTTGCAAGCTATTTTCTGTCACTTTACAAGCGGACGGCGGTCTGATAGAATACTTCCATATTTTATCAGGGAGGCGGATATCATGCTGAGCTTTGTCAACGACTATTCCGAGCTGTGCCATCCGCGGGTTCTGGCGCGGCTGGCGGAGGACAATTTCGAGCCGCAGTCCGGCTATGGGACGGACGCGATCTGCGCGGAGGCGACGGCGCGGATCCGGGCGGCCTGCGGCGCGCCGGAGGCGGAGGTCGTGTACCTCTCCGGCGGAACGCAGACGAACCGCATCGTCTGCGCCGCGCTGCTGCGGCCCTGGGAGGGCGTATTGGCGGCGGAGACCGGGCACGTCGCGGTCCACGAGGGCGGGGCCATCGAGTCGAGCGGCCACAAGGTGCTGACCCTGCCCGCCCACGACGGGAAGCTCGACCCGGCGGAGGCGGCGGCGTATCTGGAAGCCTTCCACGCCGACGCGAACCGGGATCACACGGTCTGGCCGGGGCTGCTCTATCTCTCCTGGCCGACGGAGCTGGGGACGCTCTATACGAAGGCGGAGCTGACGGCGCTCCACGCGCTCTGCCAGCGGTATCGGATGCCGCTGTATCTGGACGGGGCCCGGCTGGCGAGCGGTCTGGCGAGCCCAGCCTGCGACCTGACGCTGCCGGAGCTGGCGGCGCTCTGCGACGTGTTCTACCTGGGCGGGACGAAGTGCGGCGCGATGCTGGGGGAGGCGCTGGTCTTCCCGCGCGGCGGCCTGCCCGCGCATCTCGTCACGATGGTCAAGCAGCAGGGCGGCCTGCTGGCGAAGGGGCGGCTGCTGGGCGCGCAGTTCGACGCGCTGCTGCGGGACGGGCTGTATTTCGAGCTGGGCCGGAACGCGGTGGACCGGGCGATGGAGCTGAAACAGGTGTTCCGGGAGAAGGGCTATCGCTTCTATCTGGACAGCCCGACGAACCAGCAGTTTTTGATCCTGGAGGACCGGCTGATGGAGGAGCTCGCAAAGTTCGTCGCGTTCAGCTATTGGGAGCGCTACGACGAAACGCACAGCGTCGTGCGTTTCTGCACGAGCTGGGCGACGACAAGGGAGCAGATCGAGGCCCTGCGGGCGGCGCTGCCGGAGGCGGGATAAATTGGGATTTGTAGCGGCGCCGATTTGGCCCCCCTGCAAGGGGGGCTGTCGCGTGAGCGAAGCGAACGTGACTGGGGGGTGCCGCGTGCGCCGCGATAGAACCCCTCCGTCACCGCCGCAAGCGGCGGCGACAGCTCCCCTTGCAGGGGAGCCAATGGTGTCGGCGCAACCCCTCGCCAAATCCAAATCTGCGCCCGACCGCCTTGCCCGTTTTGCAAAAACAGCCCCCTCTCCGAAGAGAGGGGGCTGAACTTATATCAAGCTAGGCTCGATCGAAGTTTTTTGTTCTGTGTCAGTTCCGTTCGGAATTATTCCTCGGGAGCGACGTAGTCGATGAAGGCGTAGACGATGTTCTGCTTGTCAGCGATCAGGATGATCGTCTGGCCAGCCTTCAGCTCGCCCTCAGCGATGGCGCCATCCTGGTCGAAGGCATAGACCTTCGCGTTGGCCTGGCTGTAAACGTCGGCGACACCCTCGATGACGACCTGGTTGCCATCGACGTAGTCGACCTTGACCTTGGCGGTCAGAGCGGTGGCGTCGGAGACGTAGCCGTTCTCGGTCTCATACTCGAAGACCTGGCCGGCGGCGACCGTGGTGATCGGAGCGGCGGACTTCAGCTCGGCATCCTTGCCGTCGATGATGACGTCATAGCTGTAGATGTTGTTGTTGTCGTCGTCCACGGTGATGACCGGGGTCTCGCTCACGAGCACGGCGTAACCGCTGGCCTTCTTGACATCTTCCTGAGCGGCGATGTTGGCGCCGGTGAAGACGTAGAGGACGGTGGACTTGTTCGCGACATAGACGACGTCGGCGTTCTTCAGCTCGGTGGTGGTGTAGCCCTTCAGGACGGAGACTTCATAGGTGTTCTTCTCGACGTTCTTGGCGCCCTTGATGAACAGGGTGCTGGAGTTGGCATAAGCGCCGTCAGCGATCTTGGACTGGGTCTTGGTCTTGGTGACGGTGGCGGACTTGATCTCGTAAGCGCCCACAGTGACAAGGAACTTGCCGTCCTTGACGGTGTAGGCCACGACGGTCTCCTGCTCGCCAACGATGCTCAGGCCACCCATGCTGACCTTCTTGTCAGCGTAAGCCTGCAGCTTGTCCTTGGTGCCGTCGGTCTTGACGAAGTAGACGTTGTAGGTGGCGTCGGTGCTGCCGTTGTCATAACCGTCTTCGTTGCTGCCCTTGCTGGAGCCGGGAACCTCGACAACGTTGTAGACCAGGGCGTAATCGGTGCTCTTGCTGCCGGAGTTGTCGTCGGTCACGACGGTAGCGGCCAGAGCGCCGGCGGCGTCGAGAGCCCAGGTGCTCTCCTTCTTCAGCTCGGTGACGATGTCGAAGGTGGAAGCGGCAACACTGTAGAAGCTGCCGTTGATGCGGTACTGAGCGCCCTTGGTGGCGTCGATCTTGCCGCTGACGGTGGAGGCGGCCTTGCTGGCCAGGACCTCAGCGCCCTTCAGAGCGACGAGGACGAAGTCCTTCTCGGCATAGTCGTAGTCAGCGAAGAAAGCATCGCGGACGGACAGGGTGCTGCCATCGATCAGAGTCAGAGCGATCTTCTTGGTGGAGGGATCGCCCTCGACCTTCTCGGCCTTCTTCAGATCGGTGGTCTTGCCGACCTGGGCGAAGGTGTAGCGCGTGATGACGACCTTGGTCAGGGTGTTCTTGGAGGTGTAAGCCTCGATCTCGTCGCCGGCGACGAAGTCCGCGGAAGCAACTTCAACACCGTTGATGATGATGGTGGGATCGCCCTCGAGCTTCTTGTTGTTCAGAGCTTCCTGCAGGTTGGCAGCGGTGATCTCCTTGCCATCGAGCTTGGCCGCGGAGACCTTGGTGCCGGCGGTGTAGTTCTCGTACAGGGTCTTGTCGCCGTTGACCCACTGATAGCCGGGACGGCCGAACTCGTCGGTCTCGGTGGTGCGGGACAGCTTCTCGAAGTTCTTCATCATGGAGTCGTCCGGGGTGGCGGTGTGGACCTTGGTCACGTCGCTGCCGGAAGCCAGGAAGGCCATGATGAACTCATCGAAGGTCAGGTCGGAACCGTCGACAGTGTAGACGGTCTCGCCGGACACGCTCTGCTGCATGGCGTTGAAGGCCATGACGCAGGCCTGCTCACGGGTGATGGGCTGGGTCAGGTCGATGCCCTTGATGCTGTCGTCCAGCTTCTTGGCGCGAACCAGGCGGGCCACGGCGACCTGCCAGGTGTCAGCCTTGTCCAGGCCCTCGGCGGCGGAATCAAAGCCCATCGCGACGAGGAGCATCTTGCCCCACTGCTCGCCGGTCAGGGTGCCGGTCGGATTGAACAGACCGTTGCCGACGCCATTGACGATGCCCTGGGAAGCGCAGAACGCGACGTTGCCCTCGGACCAACGGCCCTTGACGTCCTCAAAGCTGCTGGAGGCCTTCAGATCGCCCTCGCCCTTCAGACGGGCGATGAAGGCGGCGGCCTGCTCACGGGTCAGGGTGCCGGCGGGGTTGAAGGAACCGTCGCTGTTGCCCTGGATGACGCCGATGCCGCTCAGGACGGCGACGGCTTCCTCATTCTTGATCTCCGCATCATCGGTGAAGGCGTTGGCGCTGATCATGCACAGGCCGAGGACCATCACGACGGCGAGAACCAGAGCGAGGGACTTTTTCAGAGTTCTCATGGTAACTCCTCCTTTAAGTAGTACCCCCCGCAGGGGGCCTGATGTATGTTCTTCGCTCGATGATGTGGAATTCCGAGGCCCACCATCGAACGAACGAACCAAAGTCGGTACGCAGGGGCCGCGCTCGGACGCTTCTTCCCTTGCAGGCCACACTCTAGCACGAAGGGCGAAGTCCGTCAACAGCTTTGGGCCCTTTGTAACGCAAGCGTAACAGTGGACGCGGGTGTGTTTTCTTAACAAACACAAATGTCCGCATAATAAAAACAATATGTCCGAACGGTTACAGGGCTTGTAACCGTTCGGACGGAGTAAACAAATTGGGATTTGGCGCGCCGTTGCGCCGACCCCATTGGCTCCCCTGCAAGGGGAGCTGTCGCCGCCGCTTGCGGCGGTGACTGAGGGGTTCTATCGCGGCCCACACGGCACCCCCCAGTCACGTTCGCTTCGCTCACGCGACAGCCCCCCTTGCAGGGGGGGCCAAATACGGTATCTCGCCAGATCCCAATTTGCCGCCATGTCAATAGAACGTCGCCACGGGGTCCTCCGGGGCCTTGCCGGGGGCGATCTGCTTGACCAGCAGGATCGGGCCGGGCTTGCTGCCGTAGCCGGGGTGCTTCATGATGCGGACCGTCGCGGTCAGGTCGGCCCAGTCGCCGGGACGGAGGTCCTGGCGGGTCAGGCCGGAGGCGATCAGCCCGGCGAAGGTCACGTCCGCCGCGCAGCAGTTCATCAGCGGGCGGCCGATGCCCAGCTCGCCCTGGCGCAGGCCGACGCCGTCGGAGAGCTGCCCGGTGAAGCGGACCGTCTTGCCCTCGTAGGAGCGCATCTCCTCCATCAGGTCCCGGTACCAGAGGCCCCAGTCGCCCTCCTTGATCTCGATCACCGGGGCGTTTTTGTCGAAGGGGAGGGGGTCCACGATATCGTCGTAGCGCACCTTGCCCCGGACGTCCTCATAGGCGATGTCGCAGCCGCGGTTGACGCCGCGGACGATCTTGTGCCAGGGCAGGATATCCTGCTTGCGGTCGAAGCGGTTGAACACCGCCAGGTCGCAGCTTTTCAGCTTGTCAAACACCAACTGGCGCATGTTGGCGTTGTAGCTCTGGAAGGTGGAGGCCTCCGCGAACATGAACTCCTGCACGACCATCCAGTGCCCCGGCAGGGCGCGGTAGAAGTCGTCCAGCAGCCACATGCCGTTGTACTCCACGACCACGCGCTCCGGCTTCAGGGTCCGGTCGAGGTCCGTCAGCGCCGCGGGGAGGAGCTCCGGCTCGTCGAGGCTGCGGATCTCCACCTTGCCGCGGAATTTCTCCGGGGCGTATTCCAGCTCGCCCTCCTCGCAGACCAGCAGCAGGGTCCGCTCCCCGGAATCGAAGCCCTTGTCCTCCAGGGATTCCTGGATGAAGCGGGTCTTGCCGCTCTCCAGAAAGCCGGTGAACAGATACACCGGGACTTCCGTCGGTTTTCCGTTGCTGCCCGCCATATCAGACACCGAACAGGGCGCGGATCGCGTCCTCCTTCAAGTCGCTGCCGATCACGCAGAGGCGGCCCGTGACGCCCGCCGGGCCGCGGCGGACCTCGGCCTCCTCCGGCACGTGGTCGAAGTGCAGCCAGCCCGCGCCGTCCGCGGCGTCCACGATGCCCTTGGCGCGGAGCACCACGCCGTAGGCCGCGCTGTCGTCCAGGGCGGCGAGGATGGTTTTCAATTCGTCCTCGGTGAACTTTTTCGCGGTCTCCACGCCCCAGCTCACGAAGACCTCGTCCGCGTCGTGGTCGTGGTGGTGATGATGGTGGTGCCCGTGCCCATCGCCGTCGTGGTGGTGATGGCACTCGCACTCGGGGTCGTCGCACGCGTCCCCGTCGTGGTGATGGTGGTGGTGGTGATGCTCATGCTCGTCCTCATCCTCGTCATGATGATGATGGTGATGGCACTCGCATTCCGGATCGTCGCACGCGTCCCCGTCGTGGTGATGGTGGTGATGATGCCCGTGCTCGTCCTCATCCTCGTCATGATGATGGTGATGGTGGCACTCGCATTCCGGATCGTCGCACGCGTCCCCGTCGTGGTGATGGTGGTGGTGATGATGGGCGGGCTCGGCCTTCAGCGCCTCGAGCTCACGCTCCAGCGTGTCGGTGCGCTCGATGGCCTCCAGGATCTGCCTGCCGTCGAGCTGGTCCCAGGGCGTCGTGATGATGACGGCCTCGGCGTTGCGCTCCCGCAGCAGGGCCAGGGCGGTCTCCAGCTTCTCCGGGCTGATGCCGCCGGTGCGGCTGAGCACGATGGCCCCGGCGTGGCGGACCTGGTCGTCGTAGAACTCGCCGAAGTTCTTGATATACATCTTGCACTTCGCCGCGTCGCAGACCGCCACCGCCGCGTTTACGTCCATGCCCTCCACGCCCTGTACGGCGCGGATGATGTCGCTCAGCTTGCCGACGCCGCTGGGCTCGATCAGGATGCGGTCGGGGTGGTAGGTCTCGACCACCTTGTGCAGCGCCTCGGCGAAGTCGCCCACCAGGGAGCAGCAGATGCAGCCGCTGTTGAGCTCGTTCACCTGGATGCCCGCCTCGGCCATGAAGCCGCCGTCGATGCCGATCTCGCCGAATTCGTTCTCGATCAGCACGAGCTGCTCGCCCGCGTAGGCCTCCGCGATCAGCTTCTTGATCAGCGTGGTCTTGCCCGCGCCCAGGAAGCCGGAAAAAATATCTACCTTTGTCATAAGTAATCCCTTCTTGTCATTGATTTTTTTCCAGTAATGTATTATATCATGGAAGTCAAGAGGGGAGGTTGACGTTTGTGAATACCATTGATATTTACCTGCAATACTTCGCCGCGGAGGCGGTCTGGAACGGGACGCCGCGGCATGGGGCGGCGGTGCGGCTGAGCGCGGAGAGCGGGGAGGGGATGATCCGCTATTCCGTCTCGGTCAGCTTCTTCCCCCACGAGGACGAGGAGGACTTCCGCATCCCCGCCGACGCCTATTCCGAGCGGGAGCTGTACCACGCGAAGGGCCGCCGCAGCCGCAAGCGCGAGGCGGCGTATCTGGACGCCCTCCGCGAGACTGCGGACGCGCTCGCCGCGGAGCTGGGCGGCGTGATCGACTGGGAGCGGCCCTTGATCGAGGCAAGATACTGTTAGAGAAAAGGGATAAGGGATAAGGGCCGGTACTGGAGGAAATACTATCCCCTTATCCCTTATCCCTTGTCCCTTATCCCTTGTCCCTTGTCCCTTATCCCTTCTCCCTTATCCCTTATCTCACAGGTACGCCCTGAGCTCCTCCGCCAGCCGGGCCTCCATCGCGATCAGCCGCCGCGCCGTGTCGCGGCTGCCCTCGTCGGCGGCGCGGTACTGGTTGAGATAGCGGCTCAGGCTCTTCACGCCCATGTTGCAGCCGTCGGTCATCAGATCCGCGACGGTCTGATCGCCGCTGCCCACCGCCAGCTTCACGCGGGTCTCCATCCGGCTCATCGTTTCCGCCACCGGGCCGGGGCGCTTGCCCGCGTCGTCGTAGCGGTGGAGCTGGGAGCGGATCTCCTTTGAAATGCGGTCGTGGTCGTTGCGGCTCTCGGTCAAAAGCTGCCGCAGCGAGGGGCTGCGCACGTCCCCCAGCACGTCGGTGATGCTCCCGGCGCCCATCGCCGCCCCCGCGTCGCACTCCCGCAAAAGCCGCACCGTGTCGTTGTCGATCATGTTGATTGCCCTCCTATTATTATAATATGTATGGGCGGCCACGGAGGGCCGCCCATACATATCGTTCTCAGCCCTGGACGCCGGAGGCGAACTTCTGGCGGACCTCGCTGCGCTTCTGCTGCGTGGCCTGCTCAGAGGGATACCAGCCCTTCGCCGCCATCTGCTGATAGACCGCGTCCTGCATGCACAGGGTGTCGTTCAGCGCGGTGGTGAAGGCCTGGCGGACCTTCGCCGTCGGGGACTCGATGACGCCGTGCAGGTAGAGATCGCAGGCGCCCTTGGTGGTCAGAAGAATGTTTTCCATGATCTGCTTGTCGTTCATGCCTGCCGCCTCCTCAGACCAGAGCATAGAAGCTCTGGAAGATCGTGGTGTTTTTGCTGACGAGCTGCTGCGAGAGCTTTTTCAGGGCGGGATCGGTCAGCGTGTTCGTCGCCGCCTGGTTCTGCTGGGTCAGAAACTGCGCGTGGCCCAGCGCGTCCTCCACGTAAAGGATCTCTTTCGGAGTCATTTTTCATCACCTCGGTCCCAGTATGCCCGAAATTTGTCCGGTTATTCTTGACAACCGAAAATTGTTGTGATATTATTTTGATATCAAAATGACAGGAGGACAAGACCATGACTGAAAAGGTTCTCACCACAAGAAAGAACGGCATGCTGGTGCTGCTGCTCGTCCTGTTCGGCTATCTCGCGGCGGCGGCGCTGATCGTCCTCGGCGCGGCGCGGGGCGGCGGCTGGATGGTCGGGACGGTGCTCGGCATCCTCTGGGCCACGTTCGGCTGGCTCCTGCTGCTGGGCCTGAAGGTGCTCAAGCCCCAGGAGGCGCTGGTCCTGACCCTGTTCGGCAAGTACGTCGGGACCCTGAAGGGCGAAGGCTTCTACTGGGTCAATCCCTTCTGCTCCGCGGTGAACCCCGCCGCGCAGACGAAGCTGAACCAGAGCGGCGACGTGGACAACGGCAAGCAGAGCCTCGCCGCGGCGCTCACCGGCACCCAGCCCCAGAGCGTGGAGCTGGGGAACAAGAAGATCAGCCTCAAGATCATGACCCTCAACAACTCCCGCCAGAAGATCAACGACTGCCTCGGCAATCCGGTGGAGATCGGGATCGCGGTCATGTGGCGCGTCGTGGACACCGCCAGGGCCGTGTTCAACGTGGACAACTACAAGGAGTACCTGTCATTGCAATGTGACAGCGCCCTCCGCAACATCGTCAGGATCTACCCCTACGACGTGGCGCAGAACGTGGACACCACCGGCGACGGCGTGGCCGACGAGGGCAGCCTCCGCGGCAGCAGCGAGGTCGTTGCTCGGCGCATCCGGGACGAGATCCAGAGCCGCGTCGGCGAGGCCGGGCTGGAGATCCTCGAGGCCCGGATCACCTACCTGGCCTACGCGCCGGAGATCGCCGCGGTCATGCTCCAGCGTCAGCAGGCCAGCGCCATCATCGACGCCCGGAAGATGATCGTGGACGGCGCCGTGGGTATGGTGGAGATGGCCCTGGAGCGGCTGAACGAGAACGACGTGGTGCATCTGGACGAGGAGCGCAAGGCCGCGATGGTCAGCAATCTGCTGGTGGTCCTCTGCGGCAACCACGACGCCCAGCCCGTGGTCAATTCGGGGTCGCTCTATTGAAGCATTTGACCGTATGACGTTCTCCCTCTCCTGCCGCTGCGGCGGCACCCTCCCCCGCTGGGGGAGGGATAGGGAGCGGAGAACGTGACCGCCAGCCTCAAAACCAACGCGCCAGCGTAACGACACGGTTCCCTCCCCCAGCGGGGGAGGGTGCCCGAAGGGCAGGAGAGGGAGAAGGGCGGATTCTCACAAGGCAGACGGGTCGCCGAAGAGCCCATGGCCGGGCCCCTGCGGCGTTCTGGGAAAGGGGTGCTTGTTTCGTGTCCTGGTTCTGGTGGTTCATGCTGGCGATGGTGCTGCTGCTGCCCGCGGCGCTGATCCTCTGCGGGCTGTTCTGGTGGGTCCTCGGGCGGGTGCCCCAATTCCGCGGCGCGGTGGGCTACAAGACGGCGCGGAGCATGAAAACGCCCGCCGCCTGGGTATTCGCCCATAAATATTTCGGGCGCATCGCGTTCATCGCCGGGATCGCGCTGGCCGTCGGCGGGGTCGTCGTGATGCTGTTTTGCCTCGGCAAGGACGAGGACACCATCGGCATCACCGGCGCCATCGTCAACGGCGTCCAGACCCTCGGCCTGATCGCCCCGATCATCCCCACCGAAATTGCCTTAAAACGTAATTTTTAAATGTTGTATCGCCGAAGGCGATCCTACAACTAATCACTATTCACTAATCACTATTCACTTTTTAACAAGGGGGTGAGCCGCATGGCGTCCAACGACAACCAGAAAAAGCAGGTCCCGCTGCGGCTCTCGCCGAAGCTCTATGAGGCGCTGGCAAAGTGGGCGGAGGACGACTTCCGCTCCGTCAACGGCCAGATCGAATACCTGCTGACCGAGTGCGTGAAGCAGCGGAAGAAGAACGGCAAATACGTCGGCGAGGACATCGACGCGCCGCTGGAGATCGACGTTCCGTAGGGGAGAACGAATCATGGAAGGCGAAAAGCTCATCACCGCGATACTTCTTGGGATCAACGTCCCGATCCTGATCGGCTTCGGCCTGCTGTTCCTGCGCGGCAAGGGGGCCGGGCTGGTGATCCACAGCCAGCGGGAGTGGCACACCCTGAACGTGCCGAAGCTGCTGCGCTTTATGGCGTATCTGATGTTCGCCCTCGCCGCGGCCTGGATCCCGGCGATGCTGGGGCCGCTGCTGGACTGCATGCCCCTGTTCTGGGCAGGCTTCGGCCTCTTCGGCGCCGTCGCCGTCGCCGGGGCCATCTTCGCCAACACGAAGCGGTTCAAAAAATAATTCCTAACTCAACGGAGGCGATCCACCATGCTCACCATCAACCATTTGACCAAGCGCTACGGCGACAAGCTCGCCGTGGACGACCTGTCCCTGCACATCGCGCCGGGGGAGATCGTCGGCTTCATCGGACACAACGGCGCGGGCAAGACCACGACGCTGAAATGCGCCGTGGGCATCCAGAGCTTCGACCAGGGCGAGATCACGGTCGACGGCCACAGCATCAAAACGGACCCGCTCTCCTGCAAGCGGGCCCTGGCCTACATCCCGGACGACCCGGCGCTCTACGAATACATGACCGGGCGGCGCTATCTGGACTTCATCGCGGATATCTTCCGCGTGAGCGCGGAGGCGCGGAACGCGAAGATCGCCGAGCTGGCGGAGCGCTTCGGCCTGACCGACGATCTGGGCCAGCCCATCGCGGGCTACAGCCACGGCATGAAGCAGAAGCTGGCGGTGATCTCCGCCTGGCTGCACAGCCCGCGGCTGATCGTGATGGACGAACCCTTCGTCGGCCTCGACCCCCGGGCCAGCCACGAATTGAAGCTGATGATGCGGGCCCACTGCGACGCGGGCGGCGCGATCTTCTTCTCCACCCACGTGCTCGAGGTCGCGGAGAAGCTCTGCGACCAGGTCGCCATCATCCGCCGGGGCAAGCTGATCCGCGCGGGCAGCATGGACGCCGTGCGCGGCGACGCCTCGCTGGAGGAGGTCTTTCTGGAGCTGGAGGCGGAGGCATGACCCGGATCTTACTGAAAAAGCAGCTCCGGGAGTTCTTCCGGGGCTGGTTCTACGACCCCCGGACCGGCGCGGCGCGGACCAAGGCCAATACCATTCTGATGATCGCGGTCTTTCTCGGCGTCTCCCTCGGCATCCCGGTGGCGATGATCGTGTCCCTGGCGACAAGCCTCTGCGCGCCGCTGGCGGAGGCCGGGGCCCTCTGGCTCTACTTCGCGATCCTCGGCCTGATCGCCCTGCTGCTGGGCGTGCTGGTCTCCGGCTTCGGGGCCTCCGCCGCCGTGTACCAGGGCAAGGACAACGACCTGCTGCTCAGCCTGCCGATCCCGCTGCGGAGCATCATCACCGCCCGGGTGCTGACCGTCTACCTGATGGGCCTGCTCTACTCCGGCGTCGTCAGCATCCCCGCCGCGGTGGTCTGCTGCCTCACCCTGCCGCTGCGCCTCTCCACGGTGCTGGGCGCGCTGGTCTGGGTACTGCTGCTGAGCCTGCTGGCGCTGGTGCTGAGCTGCCTGCTGGGCTACGTCGTGGCGCAGATCAACCGCCGCCTGAAAAACAAGAGCTATATCACGACCATCATCGCGCTGGTCTTTCTGGCCCTGTACTACGTGTTCTATATCCGCGGCATGGACTTCATCAGCTCCATCGCCTCCGACCCGGCAGCCTACGGCGCGGTGCCGGAGGGCGCGGGTCGGATCCTCTGGTATTTCGGGCGCGCCGGCGAAGGCGATCTCGCTGCCATTGGACTGGTACTGGCCGTGCTGCTGGTCCTCGGCTTCCTGATGGGGCGGCTGCTGATCCGCAGCTTCCTCGACGTGATCAGCGCCGCGAAGGTCACGGAGCGGATCAAAAAGCCCGCCGCGGAGAAGGCCTCCAAACAGCGCAGCCCCTTTGCCGCCCTGTTGGGGCGGGACCTGGGCCGCTTCACCGCCAGCGCGAACTACATGCTCAACTGCGGCATTGCCTCGTTGCTGCTCCCGCTGGTGGGCGCGGCCCTGCTCTGGAAGCGGGCGCTGCTGATGGAGGCGCTGGGCGAGGCCTTCGGCGCGCTGCCGGGCTTCCCGGTGGTGCTGCTGGCGACCGGCGTCTGCGCGATGGCCGGGATGAACGACCTGGCCACGCCCTCCGTGGCGCTGGAGGGGAAGAGTCTCTGGATCGCCCGGAGCCTGCCCGTCGACACGGCCCAGGTGCTGCGCAGCAAGCTGGCCGCGCAGCTCGTCGTGACCGCGCCGAGCGCGCTGTTCTGCGGCCTCTGCGCCGCGATCTGCGCGGCAGGGAACGCGCTGGAGGCACTGGGCTGCGTCCTGCTGCCGCTCTGCTACTGCGCCTTCACCGCCTGCGTCGATCTGCGGCTGGGCCTCTGGCGCACCGACATCCACTGGACCCAGGAGATCGCCCCGATCAAGCAGAGCCTCAACGTGCTCTTCGCCCTCGTCTGCGGCGCGCCGCTGCTGATCCTGTTCGCGGGGGGATATTTCGCGTTGAGCGATACCGTCGGCGCGGGCGTCTGGCTGCTGGCCATGGCGGCCCTGAGCGCGGCCCTGGCCTGCGTGTTCTACCGGAATCTGATGAGGCAGGGCGTCCGGCTGTTCGAGGCGCTGTAAAGACAGCAAAACACCCCGGCCTCTCGGTCGGGGTGTTCATTTTGGAGGCGCCACCCGGAATCGGACCGGGGAATCGCGGATTTGCAGTCCGCTGCCTTACCGCTTGGCTATGGCGCCACGTCGTCGCGGCCCTCATGAACATATCAAATATGCTCCAAATACATTTGGAGCATATTTGATAGATCTTGTGGAGCGGCCTACGAGGCTCGAACTCGCTACCTCCACCTTGGCAAGGTGGCGCTCTACCAGATGAGCTAAGGCCGCAAATGGTGCCTCAGGCCAGAGTTGAACTGGCGACACGCGGATTTTCAGTCCGCTGCTCTACCAACTGAGCTACCGAGGCAAATCCATTGGTGGAGACGACTGGACTCGAACCAGTGACCCCTTGCTTGTAAGGCAAGTGCTCTAACCGGCTGAGCTACGCCTCCATATCCGCCGTTTCTCAACAGCGCTTGATTATTATACAAGCTACCCCCGCCGTTGTCAAGGGGGATTTTGCAATTTCACGAAAATATCGGGGGAAGGGATCAGGAATCAGGTAGGAGGTAGGAGGTAGAAGGTAGGAGGTAAGAGCTATCCGGGGCGGCCCTGTGTGGTTGCCCGGGCCGAGATTACCGCCGATCCCGTAGGGCGCCATCCCCTGATGGCGCCGCCGCCCAGCGCAGAGCGCGGGGCGGGATGCTCGGGAGTTTGTCAGCCAAAAACCAGTCAAGGACCATCAAAGCCGCATGGCGGCTAAATTTTTTTGTCAAATTTTGAATTTTCTCTTGTAGTACGGTTGGTACGGTGTTATAATAGACAGGGTGATTCAAATGAGACTGCGTATCGACCAAAACAAGGACGGGACAAAAAACTATTATGTCATGGAGTCCTACCGTACCGAATCCAAGAAAACGACAACCCGGATCGTCAAGAAGCTCGGCTCCTTTGACCAACTCATTAAGGAGCACGAGGACCCGGAGGCATGGGCGCGGGAGGTCGTGGCGGAGATGAACCGCCAAGCTCAGGAGGGCAAACAAAAGATCATGGTGCCCTATTCACCCTC
>JAFSRS010000082.1 GCA_017445985.1 Oscillospiraceae bacterium
CCTCGGAGATCGTATTGACGATCTGCGCCAGCATATCCTGCGTCACCGTGAACCTGGCGTTGGCGTTGTCCCAATAGACAGGGATCGGCCTGTGCAGGTTCCGCAGCGTCCCCGCGATCACGTTCCCCTGATCGTCGTAGGCCTCGGCTCCATAGCGGAGATCCCCGGCCCCCGCCTGGTCCGCCAGGGGCGAAAACCGGCTCGGAACGGACACCTGAACCCCGGAAAAACCCTCCGCGGGAGGCTCCGGCGTGTAGGTCCCGTTCTCGGTGACGAAGAGCGTTTCCAGCGCCGGCTCGCGCCCGCCGCCCCCGGCCTTCCGCCCGGCGGCGTAGCTGACAGGATCGAAGCTCACGGTTCGACCTCCTCCCCGCCGCCGTCGTCGGTGCCGTCGTCCCCGCCGCCGTCCGCCGTGGTCCACTCATAGGCCAACGCCGCCGCGTCGTCCCAGAACAGCACGGTCCCCGGCTTGTCGATCACGACGAGCTCGCTCCCGAAGCCCAGCTCCCCGGCCACAGCCGTGTCATTGAGCTGGTAGGTCCCGGCGCTCTCTCCCGCCGTCAGCTCCGCCGCCAGGCACCAGACCCTGTGCCGCGGCCTCACACAGTCATAAAGTCTCTGAATATTCAAAAGAACCTCCTCTGCCCCCCAGTCCCTTGTCCCTTATCCCTTATCCCTTATCCCTTTTCCCTTTTCCCTTTTCCCTTGTCCCTTATCCCTTATCCCTTTTCCCTTGTCCCTTATCCCTTATCCCTTATCCCTTATCCCTTGTCCCTTGTCCCTTACCTCACATCCGCCGGTCTCACGTTCAGCGCGTACCAGCGCATGAAGTCGGCGAAGTGGCTGTTGAACATGCCCGCCGTGGCCTGATAGCGGTCGTACTCCCCGTTGGCGAAGTCGATCATCGCGGCGAGGTAGGCCGGGTACAGCTTGTCGAAGGGCGCGGGGGCCAGCAGCTCCGTGTCCGCGTCCCCCGGCCAGGCGTAGACCGGGACCTCCTCCAGAGCCAGCAGCAGGACCTCCAGCGCGACCTTCCCCTCCGCCTCGCTCAGCCAGCGCGTCTTGTCCGCGGCGGAAAAAGCGTTGGGCTTCACCGCGTCCACCGCGGCGAACGCCTCTCGAAGCGTCATGAACCATCCCTCCGTGCTTTGATCTCGAGTGAATAGGTAACAGTGAATAGTGAATAGTTGTGGTGTCGCTTCGCGATTATTTTAAAATGATCGCCGAAGGCGATCCCTTCACTATTCACTAACCACTATTCACTATTAACTGAGCAACGAAGTTGCTCCTTCGATGCCTCCGACCGCCGCGAAGCGCCAGTCGTTGAAGCCCGCGGTGAAACGCGCGTAGCCCTTCCAGAGGTTCGCGTCGTTGCCCGCCAGCTCGCTGCGGACCTCCAGCTTCACGCGGTCGAGCCAGACCGCGCCGCCCAGCTCGTCGTTGTAGCGCTTGTCCAGCAGCACCCAGGGGTGGGTCCCCGCCGTGACGAACTGGTTCAGGTACTGCCAGACCACCACGTTCCAGCGCCCGAAGTTGTAGTTGAAGCCGTTGTTGGCGGTGGCCGGATCGCGGTCCGCGCCGATGGCGGCGAACACGGCCTTCTTCAGCGTGTAGTCGTTGGGGATCAGGATCGTGGTGGGCGCGATATCCAGCACCTCGCCGTTGTCGCCGCGGAAGTCCTGCATCGCGCTCTCCATCGCCATCAGGGCGTCGTTGGAGAAGGCGTCGGAGAACTTGTTGGACTGGGTGACGCCGGGCCGGCACTTCATGGGGTGGTCGGTGGCGAAGGCGGCCTTGCCGTCCGCGCCCGCGATGTCGAAGCTCTGGCCGCGGAAGCCGATGGCGGTCTCCCCGGCGATGGCCCCGCCGTAGACCGCCGCGCCGAACTTCTCGCGGGTGCGGTAGTAGCCCGCCACGAAGGCGGCGCTGCGGCGGCGCAGATCGACGATCTTGGCGTCGTCCACGATCTCGCGGCTCAGGGCGAACTGGTCCTTCCAGGTGGTGTGCTCCAGGACCTTCTCGTAGCTCTCCACCTGGCCGTCCACGGGGTAGGCCCCGTTCTCGCCCACGGGCTGGAAGCCGTCCATCGCGGTCAGGCCGGAGAACTTCTCGGCCCAGTGGCTGCTGGTGGACACGTTGAAGAGCTCCGGCAGCATGCTCTGCTGCTCAAAGGCCTCGCCGCGCTTCTCGATAAAGAGCTTCAGCGGCTCCTGGCTCTTCCCGAAGATGCTGTTCGCGACCCCGGAGCCCTCGGTGAAAGTGATATTAGACATGTTGGTCTCCTTTCTATTCTTTTACGCGAAGCGTACCCTGACCTTGTCCCCGCTCGCGGTGCCGTCCATGCCGACGATCTCCGCGACGCCGTTGGTGGTGGTGGCGGTGACGCGGAGGCCGTCCGAGGCCAGCGTCACCTTGTCGCCGAGCTTGCGCTCCGCCGCGCTCGCGGACCAGACCGTCTCAAGGACCACGTCCGGCGCGACGCGCATCACGGGGATTCTGGTGCCGCTGGTCACGGCGGCGCCGCGCTCCGTCATGGACAGATACAGAGGCTTGTTCGCGCCGCTGCAAACCGCCAGCACGCCGCCGGAAACCCCCAGCGCCAGCCCGATCTTCGGCGTGATCGCCCCCGCGGGCAGGTATTCCAGAGGCGGCACCCGTCCGTCGTCGATGGTATGGATCATAAACATTTTAAAAGTCTCCTTTCAAATTACATGATACCGATTGTAATGCCTTGCGATCTCCCCGTCGCTGATGCCGGGGTTCAGGGCGCGGTACTGGGCCGCCACGTCCGCGGGCACCGGCACGCCGCCGGAGGCGCGGTTGACCGTCGCGGCCAGGTGGCGCGTCCCGGCCAGGCCGTTGCGGTAGCGCTGCACCGCGGCCTGCTCCGCCCGGCGCATCAGCCTCTCGAAGTTCGCCAGACGGTAGGCCTCCGAGAGCGTGGCCCCGCGCTTCACCAAAGCGTACAGCGCGTCATAGCTCTCCGAGCGCGTCAGGTCCGACAGGGTCCGCACCTCCGGGTCCAGCGCCGCGATCTCCCGAAGCTGCCCGTCGATCAGGGCCTGCCGCTGCCGCGCCAGCTCCGCCGGGTCCGGCGCGGACGCCCCCGCGCCGCCCGTCTGCTCCGCCTCCGCCGGACCGTCCGCCGCGCCCGCCTTCGCATCCACAGCCGCGTTCCCCGCGCCCTCCCGCGCCGCGCCGACGCCCTCTGCCATTTTCACCTCAGTCTCAGAGCCGATCCCCTCGACCTCCGCCGTTTCCGTCCCCGTCACAGTCTCCATTTCTTCCATCCTTTCACCTCCAAATTTCTGTTCACCCGCCCCAAATCCCCAACCCCAAATCCCTAATACCATATCCCTTTTACCTTATACCATAATCACCCACCCCAGCCCCATTGCCATGGGCCCCAACAGC
>JAFSRS010000083.1 GCA_017445985.1 Oscillospiraceae bacterium
AGCGCCGAAAAATGATTTTCCAGTCGGGCTACGCCCTCCTTCCAAATCATTTTTCGTGTGACCCCTCTGTCCAAAAGTGTAAACCATGTCTTTGCACAATGTGTAAACCATGTGGGTCTTGACACAAGCCCCTCCCCTACGATGAAAAACCAAAGTCGGAGCAAGCCGCAACGCAGCGGACGGCTGAGAGCCGTCCCTGCACGCTTGATTTCGGCTACTCCACAACCTTGCCCTCGTACAGGTCCTTCCCGCTCACGACCACCACGTTGCCGTCCCGCAGGGCCCGGGTGGTGGTCTGGCGCTCGGCGATCACGAAGTCGTCGGCGGCGTAGATGATCTGGATGTTCTTCCGCTCGAGCTGCATGGCGGTCACGCACCAGACGTAGGCGGTCTCCTTCTCCTCGTCGGCCCGGACGGCCTGGGCGGGGATGCGGATGCCGCTGTAGGTGTCGAAGATCACGTTGGCGGTGACGGTGCGCATGCCCATCGTGTCGGCCAGAGCGCTGTCGCAGCGAAAGACCACCGTCACCTGCCCGTCCTCGGAGGGGCTGACGCTCAGCACCCGGGCGGTCACGTCCGCGCCGTAGTAGCGCCCGAAGTTCAGGCTGGTGTTGCGGTTCACCCGGAGGTTCGCCGCGTCCACGGCGCTCATCGCCGCGACGAAGTACCAGCGGTGGCCGGTCACCAGCTTGCCGAAGGCGTCCGGCACGGTCCGGCGGCTCTCGTCGATCTTCTCCCGGAGCTCACTGGGGGAGCAGTCCTGCAGGTCGACCAGCGTCAGGTGCTCGTAGCCGTCCACGACGGAGGACCAGGTCCCGGCCTTTTCGGCCTTGATGCTCACCGCGTCGGCGGTGGTGCTGGTGCGGAGGCTCTGCAGCTCCCGTTCCAGCGCGTCCAGATGCTCCTGACTCACCAGCTCGCTGTCCACGCCCAAAAGCAGGCTGCTCAGGTTCAGCGAGGCGCTGTCCAGCACGGCCACGTCGTGGCGGGCGACGGCGGCGGCCAGGTCCTGGGCGGCGGCGGTCAGCGCGGTCTCGCGGCTGGTCACGCTGTCGGCGCTGTCCAGGCCCCGGAGCGCGGCCTCCACGCGGCTGATCTCCAGCTCCAGCGTGTGGATGCGGTTCGCCCGCTCCAGGCCCTGTTCGCTGCTGACCGCGGTGGCGAGGACGCTGCCCGCGGCAACCTTCTCGCCCTCGCCGTAGTTCAGGTCGATATAGGCCTCGCCGCTGGTCAGGACGGTCTCCTCCCGCACGACGATGCCGCTGGCGACGCCGCTGAGCTCGAAGTCCGCGCTGATCGCCTCCGCCGTGACGACGCCCGTCTCCAGCGAGCGCACGGCGTAGGCGCCCAGATAGGCCGCCATCGCCAGAAACAGCACCACGGCGATGAGGATAGTAAGTCGGTCGGTACGCTTCATGTTTCCTCTCGGCACTCCATAATGAAAAATCTTGATTTTTCATTATGGAGCGTTCATGCATCGTTTATGTATCTTCTGAGGCCGCCCGTAAATCCAGCGGCTTCGGCGGGGCGACGGTGGAGATCGCGTGCTTGAAGATCATCTGGGTGCGGCCCTCGCTCTCCACGAGGACCACGAAGCTGTCGTAGGCGCGGATCGTGCCCTTGAGCTGGAATCCGTTCATCAAAAAGAGGGTGACGACGCACTTCTCCCGGCGCGCCGCGGCCAGGAACTGGTCCTGGTAGTTGACGGTTTTCTGCATCTTGTTCGGCTCCTTTTCTCCGCCCCGGAGCCAGTCCGGCGGCGGCGTAGTATGTAGTACAGAGCTTGTCTCTGTGGGCTACATTCTACACGCCGTTGCACGTGAAAAGGGTCGAATTCGCCCGTAGGGAGCGATCCCCTGATCGCTCCGCGGATCACGCAGCGCCCCGTAGGGAGCGATCCCCTGATCGCTCCGCATTTATCGCCCCGCGCGCTGCGCGGGGCGCGGCGCCATCAGGGGATGGCGCCCTACGGGGCGGGATAATTACGGCGCCTCGTAGGGAGCGATCCCCTGATCGCTCCGTGTTGCGCCATGTTTGGACGTCGCATTCCGCCCCGCGCAATGCGCGTTACGTGACGCGGTATTCGTCTTCGCTCCATTTCGCCGGGTTTTCCTCGATGTACCTTCGCTTTGTCAGGTAATCCGCTTCGTCACGAATGATATGATCGTAATAATAATCCTGCCAGATCGAGACGCCAAGCTTCCTTGTCGTCAGGGCCTTGAAGGAACGAACGTCTGATGCGATGCTTTTTCCGTTTGCCTTGTGAATGATCATGTGAACGTGGTTCGGCATGATGACGTAGGAATCAATGCCCGGAATGGATTTGATATATGTTTCCGCCGCCATTCCGTAAGGCGAAAGCTTTACAACTGCGTCGAGCTGCGCGCCGACGGTGATGCTGGAAAGAATGCAGCGCTTCTCTTTCGTGCAAATCGTCAAAAAATAGTATCCATCGGCGGAATAGTCATGGTCCTTCAGGCGGAGCGGTTTTCTCTGCGGATAGTTGGGCATGATGATCCAGCCTCCCATGTGTTATGAAGCCCCGCGGATCACGCAGCGCCCCGTAGGGAGCGATCCCCTGATCGCTCCGCGGATCACGCAGCGCCCCGTAGGGAGCGATCCCCTGATCGCTCCGTTTTCGAATCGCCCCGCGCGCTGCGCGGGGCGCGGCGCCATCAGGGGATGGCGCCCTACGGGGCGGAGCTGGTTTCGTGCGGCGCCATCAGGG
>JAFSRS010000084.1 GCA_017445985.1 Oscillospiraceae bacterium
CCGGGTGGGCTATGAAAGATGGTGCGGCGCTGCAAATGTTGCGATGGGGGTTTCCATGTGGGGGATGCCCATTGCGCAACGATACGATATATGGTATTCCACTCACTCCACCGGCGCGATGGGTGTGAAGGCGTCCAGCTCCCGGAAAAAGGCCTCCGGGCTCTCCAGGGCGCACATGTGACCGCCGGGAATGATCGCCTCCCGGACGCTGCCGCCGCGCTGGCGGTACAGGTCGAAGAAGTGCCGGGTCTGGGCGATCATGGGCTGGGGCGGATAGACCAGTTCTCCCGGCCAGCCCTGGACCAGACCGATCTGGCCCAGATAGCCGAAGTCCATCATGCTCTGGTCGCTGACGATGTCGTCGCTGTCCCCCCGGACCCAGAGGATCTCCGGTTTGTCCTCCAGCTCCAGCAGGGCCGAGAGGTTGGCGTACTGGGGGCTCATGGCGTTCAGGACGCCCCGCTGCCCGGCCACCACGAAGGGCCAGCGGGGGCAGACGGTGAAGCTGCCGGGATAGCTGGTTTCGCCGAGCTTCATCTTGCCGATCTCCGGGCTGAAGAGGTTTTCCCAGCGCCAGCTCAGGCGGAAGGGGGGCTTGAAGTAGTAGTGCTGGAGCAGCTCGCGCAGCACCGTGCGGCTGTGCTGGGTGACGAAGTTCACCAGGGTGGGGTTGGCCACGCCGCCGCCGGAGCCCAGGCCCAGGGGGTGATAGGGAGTGCCCTCCGCGCCGTAGGTCCCGCCGAAGCCGTAGGGGCTGCCGGGGGCGATGAGGATCAGGCGCTCCACCATGTCCCGGTGGTCCGTGGCGAACTGCATGGCCACGTTGCCGCCCAGGGACCAGCCGCAGAGGGTGAAGCGCTCCCAGCCCAGGGCGCGGCAGAACGCGAAGATGTCGTCACTCCAGTCCCGGTAGCCCCGGGTGGCGTCCAGGGGCGCGTCCTCCGTGTCCCCGAAGCAGCGCAGGTCGGGCGCGCACACGTCCCAGCTGCGGGACAGGCGGGCAAAGAGCGGAAGGTAAAAAGCGGCCGAGGAGAGGTTGCCGTGGAGCAGCAGAAGACGACGGGAATGCCCCTCGCCCGCACGATAGTAGCTGGTGCGCAATCGGTCCGTTTTGAGGAAGCGCTGTTGGTACATAATTTGAGATCACCGCCAAGTTTTCAGGATTCGACCCGCCCGGAAGGCGGGAAGCTTTCCCTATTCTAGCGTTTTTTCACATCACTTGCAAGGTCTGTCGGGGAAAAATTGCCGTTTTTATAAAACTTTCCACTTTTACAAGAAAAATGCGGCAAATCGTTTGACAGAATCGGAAGTTTGGGGTATAATTTCTATCGCTGGATACTATAGCGATTCGGCATGGCGGACCGGGCGGCACAAGGCCGCACGAACGCCGACTGACCAAACCAAAACCGATCATAAAAAAGAGCACAACAGGAGGTACTCACATGAGCAACAATCCCTTTCTGGATTATCAGCAGCAGTTCTTCAAGACCTGGACCGACAACATGAGCAAGATCCCCGGCATGGACACCTATCAGCAGATGTTCCAGAACGCCACCCCCAACCTGCAGGAGTACTGGAAGACCTTCGCCCCCGCCGGCCTGACCAACCCCACCGAGTTCTGGAAGAACCTCCAGGATCAGGGCGCTGAGTACTGGAAGAACTTCCAGTCCATGGTCCCCGGCCTCGAGAACTTCTGGAAGACCTTCTCCCCGATGATCCCCAACATGGGCGACTTCTCCAGCATGTTCCCCTACAAGATCCCCGGCATGGAGCTGTACACCAAGGTGTTCGAGATGTGGAAGGGCATGAGCAACCCCGTGACCTTCGCCAAGGACTTCCAGGAGAAGTACATGGACCTGATGCAGGATATGTTCAAGGGTGTCCTGCCCGCCGGCGCCAACAACGTCATCGGCAAGCCCATGGAGCTGATGGACAGCTGCGTCAACTTCTACAAGCAGACCCTGGCTCCCTGGATGGAGCTGGATCAGGGCATCATGAGCCGCATCGCTTCCGGCGACATGAGCGCTTACAACGACTTCTTCAAGCAGTTCAATGAAAAGTACGACGAGACCATCGGCAAGTACCTGAACATGATGGGTCTGGGCCTGAACCGCGAGGCCAACGAGGAGCAGATGCAGGCCATCAACGCCTACTACAAGGCCATGTTCTCCAGCGGCGAGCTGGCCAGCACCGTCATGACCTCCATGGGCGACTCCATGAAGGATCTGGTCGAGTCCTACCAGAAGGGCATCGCCGAAGGCAAGAGCTTCTCCACCTTCCGTGACTTCTATAACCTGTGGTACAAGACCACCGAGGATTCCCTGCTGAAGCTGTTCAGCACCGACGAGTTCGCCAAGGTCTTCGACGATTTCGCCGACAAGTACTCTCAGTACACCATCGCCATGAACAAGGTCTATGAGCGCGCCCTGTCCGCTCTGCCCATCCCCACCAACACCGACATGAAGAGCCTGTACAAGACCGTTTACGACCTGCGCAAGGAGGTCCGCGACCTGTCCCGCGCCGTCGCCGCCATGACCGCTCCCGCCGCGGAGACCAAGAAGGAGGGCTAAGCCACAATGAGCAACGAGATGAAGAATCCCTTTGAAGAGGGCATGGAGCAGTTCACCGAGTTCCAGAACAAGGTCATGCAGACCGCTGTGAACGCCATGCAGCAGTTCGACCCCCAGAAGTTCTCTGAGCAGCTGATTAACATGCAGGACAACATCATGAAGGGCATGGACGTTTTGCTGAACCTCAAGCCCGAGGATGTCGCCAGCGATACCCTGGAGAAGGACGTGGTCCTGACCGTCGGCAAGATGCGTCTGTTCCACTACAAGCCCCTGGCTCCGGCCCGCAAGCGCATCAAGACCCCGCTGATGATCACCTACGCCCTGGTCAACCGTCAGTACATGATGGACCTGCAGCCTGACCGCAGCGTGATCAAGAGCTTCCTCGAGGCCGGCCTGGATGTGTACATCATCGACTGGGGTTATCCCACCGCCGAGGATATGTACCTCACCATGGACGACTACATCAACTGGTACATGGACGAGGCCGTGGACGCCATCCGCAAGGAGACCGGCAAGGACGCCATCAACCTGCTGGGCGTCTGCCAGGGCGGCACCTTCTCCACCATCTACACCGCGCTGCACCCCGACAAGATCAAGAACCTGGTCGCCATGGTCGTCCCCATCGACTTCTCCGGCAACGAGGGTCTGCTGTTCCGTTGGAGCAAGTTCATGAACATCGACTCCCTGGTGGATGCCTTCGACGGCGTCGTTCCCGGCGATGCGATGAACGTGGCCTACCTGGTCCTGAAGCCCCTGGGCAACATGGTCGAGAAGTACGTCGGCATGACCGACAAGTGGACCGATCCCGAGTTCATGAAGAACTTCCTCCGCATGGAGAAGTGGGTCTTCGACAGCCCCGCCCAGGTCGGCGCGACCCTGAGCCAGTTCACCAAGGATCTGTACCAGGGCAACAAGCTCATCAAGGGCGAGCTGGAGCTCGGCGGCAAGCGCGTCGATCTCAAGAACATCAACATGCCCGTCCTCTGCGCCGTGGCTGAGAAGGACCACCTGGTGCCTCCCTC
>JAFSRS010000085.1 GCA_017445985.1 Oscillospiraceae bacterium
GGCGGCGCGATCAGGGGATCGCGCCCTACGCGGCGGTGACTGAGGGGTTCTGCCGCGACGAATACGACACACACCAGTCACGCGCGCTTCGCTTGCGCGACAGCCCCCCTTGCAGGGGGGCCAGAATACTGCTCCCCCCGCGCTCCGCGCGGGGCGGCGGCGCGATCAGGGGATCGCGCCCTACGGGGCGCGTCGAAAATGCGGACGGCTGAGAGCCGTCCCTACAGGCAAATTATATTGCGGCACAGTCTTTGAAAACCGCGAGCGGGACGGCTTGGCCGTCCCGCTAACAATTTTCTCATATCAGCCCTTCCACGGCAGGACGCCGACGCCCTGGATGAAGGGGCTGTCGGCGGGCCAGCTCCGGCATTCGACTTGGCCGTTGCTGTTGCCCTCCAGCGTGGTGAGGCGCTCCGCGTCCGTGTCCAGCACCGCGCCGACGTGATCGGGGGTGCCGTCGCCGTCCCAGTCGAAAAAGACCAGGTCGCCCGGCGCGGCCTCGCTCGCGTCGGTCCAGAGCGCGCGCGTCCGGAACCATTCCGCCCCCGCGTCCACGTGGGCGAAGCAGGGGACCTCGCTCATGGCGTCCTCAGGCTGCTCCGCCAGCGCCCAGGACAGGTAGCAGGCGCACCAGGGCGTCGCCTCGTTCCAGTCCGGGTTCAGCGCGTAGGTCCCGCCGAGATACCACTCGGAGTAGTACGTCTCCGTCCCCCGGATGCGCCCGTCGCTCCCCAGCTCCCCCGCCAGCGTGGCGAGGAAGTCCAGACGGCGCGGCTCGGAGGCGGCATAGCTCACCGCGGCCTTTGCGCCGCCCTCGCCGGGGGCGGGCTCCGGTTCGGGCGTCGGCAGCGGGTCCCTGTTCAGAGCCCGGCAAAAAATGACGAGCTGATAGCTGTGGCCGTCCGAGGAGAGCGTCAGGTTGAGCAGTTGATTGTCCAGATCGGCACCCTCGTCCACTGTCGCGGTGACGGCTTTCATCAGGACCGTTCCTCCGGCGGACAGGGTCTTATCGCCGCTGTCATAGCGGAGCAGTTCTGTCGGCGTCGCGTCCTGCAGCGTCCAGCCGTCCCCATCCGGTACATAATAGCGGATGTGTTCGCTGAGGCCGTCCAGTCCGCGGCGGATAATCCGGACGAGCTGCTGGTTTTCCGCGCTGAGCGAGGCTTCCCGCGCCACGCGGGTCGCGGTCAGCACCATCGCCGACGCGCCCAGCGCGACCAGCGCGGCGCAGAGCATCACCGCGACCATCTCCACCAGGGTCAGCCCCCTGCGGCTATGCAGTTTTCTGTGGAGCATGTGCGTCCTCTCCTTCCGGCTTACGCGGCGGGATCGTCCAGATATTCCACCGATCGAAGCGTGACTTCCCGGCTTGTAACAGGCCCTTCCGGCGTTTCCTCCGTCACTTCCGATACGGTCACAAGAAGCTGGACCGATTTGGCTGCCAACTGGATCCCGTCGTTTTCGACCGTCAAGGTCACGGTGAACGCGTTGTCGCCGGGGTTCAGGGGCGTGCCGTCCGGGACGGAGGCCGGATCGTGCGCCACAGTCAGGTCATATTCCGCTGGCGAGAAAAACCCCGGGTAGTTGGAAAGATATTGAGCCCGGAACGATTCCAGCTCACCGATAAAACCCGACATGCTCAGCTCAGGGTCCAGCGGGCCCTTCGAGGCTTTCAGATGCGTATAATACCGCTCGATGATGGACTCCGCGAGAACGGTCTTCCGGTCCGGAGGGCTCAGATTTTCGCCGGACTGGATATTTCTTGTGACCGAAACGACGACCAGAGAGGCCACGGAGGAGAGCAGCAGCATCGTGACCATGACCAGCGCCAGAACATAGCCTTGACGTTTCCGGCTCACGAGTCCCCACCCTCTTTCACAGGCGCGTAGAACGTGCAGCACAATTCAGGGTCGGTCTTGTCGGCAAGCGTCACAAGATAGCCGAAGCATTTCGCTTCCGCCGCGCCGGGTTGGGCTTCAGGGTCGATGTCGGGGTCGCGCTTTAAAACCGTCACGGTCATATTCCCGTATTGGGTCGTCGTCCCGTCATAGCCCTCTGTTCTCAGCATTTCCATGATGCTGTTCGCGTTGGCGACGGCCAGCTCGGCCTGCAGACGCTGTTCGGTGCGGGCGTTGAACTGGATCGAGGTGACCAGGCTGGTGGAGACGCCGGCCACGACGAGCCCGAGGACGGTGATCGCGGCGACGACCTCCACCAGGGAGAAGCCCGCGGAGGCTCCTTTTCGATTTCGTTTTTTCAAAGCAAGCGCCTCCTTTCGGCGGGGTGCGGGGGAACGTTGATATTCCGGGCAGGTCGCGGGGCGGCGCGATCAGGGGATCGCGCCCTACGGGATGGGTGGAGATCGTCACGCGCGGGCGACCACACAGGGTCGCCCCTTGGGATAAATTCCGCCGGAGGAAACCCGGACGGCGGACGGCTGAGAGCCGTCCCTACGGAATAACTCCTAATCCCTAATCCCTAGTCCCTTTTCCCTTTTCCCTTTTCCCTCTCAATGAAAGATATTCGGCTTGCCCGTCTCCTCCGGGGTCTCGACGGGGGGCTCGATGTACTCGCTGGGGCTGTAGCCGTCCGGCTGGAGCAGGTAGCAGAGCAGGGTCAGGTCGCCGACGGCGCGGTCGTTCTCGTGGTCGTAGCTCAGGGTGGAGTTGCGGATGGAGGTGATGCGCGAGTCGGTGGCGAGGTAGGTGATCATATCCTTGAAGCCCTGATAGGTGGTCTCATAGTTGACCGTCAGGGTCAGCCCGCCGATGGCGGCGCCGTCGCTCAGGAAGGTCACCAGGTCCGCGCTGCCGAACTTGAAGGTGATCTCGGTGCCGAAGAGCTGTTCCAGATAGAGGACGTACATGATCTGGTCCTCCTCGCGCAGCTCGACGGGGAACTTCTCGTACAGCTCCGCGCGGCTGAGGTCGATGGCGGCGGAGGCTGCCTCGATCTGCTCCTGGATGGGCTCGTACTTGCGGTTGGCCTCGATGGAGGCCTCGCTGGTCGTGATGCGCTGCTGGGTGCTCTGGATGAGCATCTGCATCATCTGGATCTGGTTCTCGACGTTCTTCTTGTCGGTCTCGTACCGGTCCTGCGCCGCGCGGTAGACGAGGAAGTAGACCAGCACGGCGGCGAGCAGCAGCAGCACCGCCAGAAGCAGCTTCCAGTTCTTTTTCAGGCCGCTCATTCGCCCACCTCCAGTGCCTCGATCTTGTCGTCTCTGGACAGGCCCTTGCGTTCCAGCTCGGCGTTGATCAGGTCGCTCTTATAGCCGAGGATCACCGTGAAGAACACGCGATCGTCCGCGGGGCCGACGGGCTCGGCGTTTCCGCCGCCGCCGCCGCCACCGCCGCCGGTGCCGGTGCCGGTGCCGCCCTGGTTCCGGGCCGCGTTCTTGCGGGCGTTGACCGTGGCCATCAGACGCTGGACCAGGTCGGTCGTGATCTGATCCGGGTTCTGCACGAACTGCATCAGCGCCTGGATCTCATCCTCGTACAGATACTGGGAATTGTCCGTGACGTATTGCAGCAGCCAGCTCTTCATGTCGCTGGCGTCCTGCTTGTTTTCCTCGTTGACGCTCGCGGCGCTCTCCGCGGCGGCCTTGCGGGCGTTCAGCGTGGTCAGAAGCGTGGTGACCAGCTCGGGCGTGATCTTCTCCGGGGTCTCGATCAGCTTCGAGAGCTCCTGAAGCTCGTCCTGGGTGAAGTACTGGTAGTTCTCGACGATGAACTTCATCGCCCAATCCATCATCTCATTGGGATCGCTCGGAGTGGTGGTCGGCGCGGGGCTGCCGGAGGGCGTGGGGGTGGGATCGTCGGTCGGTTTGCGCGTCGGCGTAGGCGTGGGGCTGCCGGAGGGCGTCGGCGTGGGGGTCGTCGTCGGCGGCGTGGTCGGCGTGATATTGATGCCGAAGACCTGCAGCAGCTCAGCGCTGACAAGCTGGCTGGGCTTGATGGCCTTGACCTCGCCCATGGCCACGCCGAGGTGATAGGCGTAGATCTGCGTCATGGCCGTGTCCGTGCGGATCAGGGCCTCGGTCCCGTTCACGACGTCTGCCGTCTGGCCCTTCATGAGCGAGTAGGACCCCTCTCCCCTGAGGACCTTCGCGATCTCGGGCAGGGCGGCCTGCAGGGCCTCAGGATCGGGCGTCGCGCCCTCCTTGCCCAGACTGGCGATGCCCTTGAAGGCTTCCCCGTTCTGCATCAGGTCCAGGATGATCCACTGGAAAAGCAGCTTGTCGTCCTGGTCGCGCTCCAGATCCTCCTGGAACAGCTCCAGGAAGCGGTAATCCGCGGCGGGGTCGTTTTCGACCATGTCGGTGATCGCGTTCTGGCGCTGCTTCAGCGTGGCGGTCTTCATCAGATCGTTCAGGCTGCGGGCGTCGGGCTGGGCCGCGAGCTGGGCGGCGAAGAGGTCCACCAGCATGTCCCGCTGCTCCGCGTTCAGCGCGGAGTAGACGGTCAGGAGCTCGTTCGCCGTCAGATCCTCGCCCGCGAGGGCTTTGGCCGCGATGGGGACGATCTCAGACGGGATGTTCAGGCTCGAATTCTGGAGCAGGGCCAGCAGGGTGGCGGGGTCCACGCTGCTGCCGGACTCCGGCGGGGCCTCCAGCTTGACGCCGGAGGTGCTGTGCAGGTCGTTCAGCCAGTTGTCGCCCGGAGGGCCGACGGTCAGGTTGCTGGTGCCGGTCAGCGTCGCGTACTGCAGGCCGCGGAGCTGGGTGTAGATGTAGGCGGCCTCGGCCTTGTCGGGGCAGGCGAATTGCAGGTACAGACCGCTGTCGTGGATGTAGATGCGCGTGACGCTGGTGGTGGTCGGGAGGACCGTTTCCAGCTCGTTCAGCGCCAGCTTCAGGTTGTCGTTATAGGTGCGCAGGGAGTTGAACAGCAGCTCCCAGTCGAGGGAGTAGTTCAGATACTTGTTCTGATAGCGGCTGTAGTTGTTGGCGTAGCCCTGATAGACCTGGGCCTCCTCCTCGACGCGGGCGGCCTCGGCGCTGGTCTGCGCCGCCTGGAGCTGGAGGGTCTGGTCCCGGGCGCGCAGGCCGCTGAGCGTGTTGTTCCACACGGTCTGGGAGCCCAGCAGCAGCACGACGGAGGCGATCAGCGCCGCGCCGCCGAGGGCGACGAGAATATAGTGCCAGCCGGTGCCGAGCTGCTGCGCCGCGGTGAGCACCTTGTTCAGCGAGGGATCGCCGAAGTCGAGGCTGCCGCGGGCCGCGCCCTGACAGAGGCTCCACTCCGGGCCCGCCGCGCAGGGCAGCGCCCGGACCGGCAGGCCGAAGGCGGCGTCGAGGGCGTCGGCGAGCGCGCTGTCGTTCGTCAGCGCGCCGGTCAGCACGACGCTGCCGACGTAGCCCGTGTGCAGGCTGGCGTAGTAGTCCATCACGATGCCGATCTCGTCCATGGCGTGCCGGTAGTCGCCGGACCAGAGCAGGACGCGCTGGAGCCGGACCCGGCCCTCCGCGGCGAAGGTCATCAGGATCTGTTCCTGCTCCGCGCAGAGGTAGAGGGTGGTATCGTTGTTCTCGCCGCTGTCGGCGGGGGCCTCCTCCGGCGCGGGGGCGGGCTCGGCCTGCTTCTTCCCGGCGGTCAGGGCGAGCTTGCCGCGTCCCTTCGCGCCCGTGCCGCCGGCGGCCGCGCCGTAGCTGAGGGAGGCCGCGCTCACCAGGGCGTCGCCGAAGAAATCGACGGCGGCCACGTTCAGCCCGCAGCCGTTCACGATGCTGTAGTAGGGCGCGAGGATGCTGCGGGGCACGGCCCAGAGCCGGACCTCCGCCTCGCCGCTCTTCGTGCCGGGGCCGACGTTCTTCCACACCAGGCGGTAGTCCTGGGGGTTCAGCGGGAAATAGAGGTCCATGTTGGTTTCCAGCATCGCGCCCATGCGCTTTTCGGGCATGTTGGGCGTGGAGGTGGTCTCCATGATGACCTGGCTGGTGCTGAGGACCAGGATCGTCTGCGTGACGTGCTTGAACTCCGGGTCCTCCAGCAGATCCTTCAAAATCTCCTGGATCTGCTCGCTCTGGCGGAGCATGCCGTCCTCCACCGCGCCGCGGGGGAGCGGGGCCGTGGCGACGTGGATGAGCTCCGGGGCGGGCACGCCCAACGTGGTCTTGGCCACGCGCAGCTCGTCCGCCGTGAACTGGATCACGAGTCCCTTGCCGGATAGTTTCTGTTTCGACATAGGCGATTTCTCCTTGTGTTGGGAGTGTGGCTTACATATTTAAGTATTGATCGTAGGCCTTGGTCATGTTCAGCATCGGCAGGAAGATCGACAGCACGATGAACACGACCAGCACGGCCATGAACAGGATGGTTATGGGCTCCATCAGACCCAGCAGGCGCTGGGTGGCCTGCTCCACCTCGTCGTCGTAGTAGTCGGCGGCCTTCCTCATCATGCCCTCCAGGTCGCCGGACTCCTCGCCGATGCCCACCATGTTGTAGACCATCGGCGGGAAGATGCCCGTGTTGCGCAGGGCGCCGTTCAGGGACAGGCCCTGGGTGACGAAGGCGCGGGCGGAGTTGACCGCGTCCTCGAAGTGGATGTTGCGCTGGTTCTCCGCGGTCATTTCCAGGCTCTCCGGCAGGTTCAGGCCGGAGGACAGCAGCAGGGACAGGGTGCGGCAGAAGGTGGCGCAGTTGCTGCGGATGCTCAGCAGCTTGACCACGGGGATGTGCATCGTGAGCCAGCCGAAGAAGTGCTTGCCCTTGTCCGTCCGCCGGAACATCACGCCCGCGACGATCAGCACGATCAGGCCCAGGACCAGCCAGCCGGCCGAGGCCTGGAACCAGTTGGTGAAGGCGATCACCGCCTTGGTGGGACCGGGCAGCTCCGCGTCCATCTGCTCAAAGACCGAGATGAAGCGGGGGACGATCCGCGTCACCATGACGATCAGGACGACGACCATGACGACCATCAGGATGATCGGGTAGATCATGGCCTTGACGATGGCGTTCTTGGTCTTGGTGGCCTTGTTGAAATAGGTCTCCATCTGGGCGAAGGCGGCCTCCAGGTTACCGGATTCCTCGCCCGCCGCGACCATGCTGGTCAGCATCCGTGGGAAGATCTTGTTGTGCTTCGCCATCGCGTTGGCGAGGGTGGAGCCCTTCTCCACGTCGGCCTGCATCTCGCGGATGGCCTGCTGGAGCTTGTCGTTCTCGGTCTGCTGGGTCAGCATCTCCAGGACCTTCGTCACGGGCACGCCCGCACGGAGGATCGAGAGGAACTGGCGGCAGAACACCGCCTTGTCCTTGTTCTTCGGGTTGCCCAGGAAGGAGATGTTGAGGGGCTGGCGCGCCTTGGAAAGCTCCTGGATGCTCAGGACCGTATAGCCTGTGGCGCGCAGCGAGCTCTTGGCGGTCTCGATGGAGTTGGCGTCCACCAGCTCCTTGACCTGCTTTCCGGCCCGGTTGATGGCGACGTAGGTATATTTCGGCAAAAGAACCACTCCTTTTCCGGGGGAATCAAGGGGTACGTAATGCTGTAACAAGCGAAACTCTATGTTTATCCGACCTTCTCCCTCTCCTGCCGCCTGCGGGCGGCACCCTCCCCCGCTGGAGGAGGGAAAGGGGGAGGTTGACGGTACCGCCAGCCTCGAAACCAACGCGCCAGGGTAACGATACGGTTCCCTCCCCCAGCGGGACTTTTGCCGTCTCGGAAAACATGCCGGGGGCATGTTTTCAGGCAAAAGAGGCGCAACGCGACCGGTGCCCGAAGGGCAGGAGAGGGAGAACCCCGGATATGCTGGTATGTATCATTTTTTGTTACGTCGTACTGCAATCGGCGCGGGGCGGCGCGACGTGGGCATCGCGCCCTACGGGATCGGCAATCGACGTGCCGGCGGGCGGGTGATATCCACCCCTGCGGTCGGGGGCTATCGCATGACGACGTTGTTGCGCAGGGTGGCCGCGTCGTTGGCGGCGGCCATGGCGTCGGTCAACTGGACCTGCCCGCTGCGGACCAGGTCGATCAGCGCGTCGTCGAGGAGCTGCATGCCCTGGCCCTTGCTGGTCTGGATCGTGCTGACGAGCTGGAAGGTCTTGTTCTGGCGGATCAGGTTCCGGACCGCCGGGGTGCCGGTCAGGATCTCAAAGGCCGCGATCCGCCCGCCGCCGGCCCGGGGCACCAGCGCCTGGCCGACGACGCACTCGATCACGTCGGCGAGCTGGACGCGGATCTGCTCCTGCTGGTCGGCGGGGAAGGCGTCGATGATACGGTCGATGGTGTTCGGCGCGCCCTTGGTGTGCAGCGTGGCAAAGACCAGGTGGCCGGTCTCCGCCGCGGTGATCGCGGTGCCGATGGTCTCCAGGTCGCGCATCTCGCCCACCAGGATCACGTCCGGGTCCTGGCGCAGCGCGGCGCGCAGGCCCGCGGCGAAGGAGCGGGTGTCCGCGCCGACCTCGCGCTGGTTGATGATGCACTGGTCGCGCTCATAGACGAACTCGATCGGGGCCTCCAGCGTGATGATGTGGCGGCGGCGGGTCTGGTTGATGTAGTTCAGCAGGGCGGCCAGGGTCGAGCTCTTCCCGGAGCCGGTGGGGCCGGTGACCAGCACCAGGCCGCGGGGCTTCTCCGCCTGCTCGATCAGGACCTTCGGCAGCCGGAGCTGCTCCGCCGTCGGGACCGAGAGCGGCAGCAGGCGCAGGGCCAGGGAGATATGCCCCTGCTGGTGGAAGAGGTTCAGACGCATGCGGGTACGGCCCTGATAGGTCGCGGCGAAGTCCACCTCGCCGTTGTGCGCCAGGGTCTCGAGCTGCTCGTCGGTGCTCAGCTCCCGCGCCGCGGCGTGCACGTCGTCGTCCGTCAACAGCTCCTCGCCCAGGTCGGTCAGGGCGCCGTCCACGCGCAGGACCGGCGGCAGCCCCACCCGGAGGTGGATATCCGAGGCGTCGAGCGAGACCGCCCGGTCGAGGACCTCTTCAAATACGATCATAGTTGCGTATCCTCACTAGATATCGGAGTCGTCCACGATGATGCGCTGCATCTCGTTGATCGAGGTGGTACCGTTGAGCACCAGGCGGCGGACGCTTTCCCGCAGGGTGTTCATTCCCTCGGATACCGCCGCGGCGCGCAGATCCCGGGTGCTGGCGCGCTGGGAGATCATGCCCTTCATGTTGTTGCTGATCTCCATGATCTCATACACGCCGATGCGGTCAAAGTAGCCGATGCCGCCGCAGCGCTGGCAGCCCACCGGCTCGTAGACCTCCGCCGTTTCCATATCGGAATAGTTGAGCCAGAGGTAATCCGCCTCATGCTGCAGGAGCTTGTGGCGGCGTTTGCAGTTCGGGCAAAGGCGGCGGACCAGGCGCTGGGCGATGATGCCGGCGGTCGCGTCCGCGATCAGGTAGCTCTCCACGCCCATGTCCAGCAGACGGGTGATGCTGCTGGCGGTGTCGTTGGTGTGGAGGGTGCTGACGACCAGGTGGCCGGTGATGGAGGCCTGGATCGCGATGGAGGCGGTCTCGCTGTCGCGGATCTCGCCGATCATGATGATGTCCGGGTCCTGACGCAGGATGGAGCGCAGGGCGTTGGCGAAGGTCATGTTCGCCTTCGGGTTCACCTGCACCTGGTTGATGCCGTCGATGTTCGCCTCCACCGGGTCCTCGACCGTGATGATGTTCACCGCGTCGGTGTTCATCTCGCTCAGGGCGGCGTACAGGGTCGTGGATTTGCCGGAGCCGGTGGGCCCGGTGACCAGGACGATCCCGTTCGGGCGGGAGAGGATCTTATTGAATTTGCGCATCTCCTCCTCGGAGAAGCCCAGGGCCTCCTTGCTGCGCTGGATGACCTTCTTCGGGTTGAGACGCATGACGCACTTTTCGCCGTAGACCGTCGGGAGGACGGACACGCGCACGTCGTATTCGCGGCGGTCGACGCTGGCGGTGAAGCGCCCGTCCTGGGGCTTGCGCTTCTCCGAGATGTCCAGACCGCTGATGATCTTGATGCGGGCGACCACCGCGCTCAGCAGGCGCATGTCATAGGTCGCCGTGGTGTAGAGCACGCCGTCCACGCGGCAGCGGACGCGGATGCGGTCTACCTCGGCCTCGACGTGGATATCGCTGGCCCTCTGGCGGACGGCCTGCTCGACCATGGAGTTGACCAGCATGACCACGGGGGAGGAGTTGATGTCCTCCTGGAGGACCTGCTCCTCCAGGCTGCGGTCCTGGTCCGTGTTCTGGTTGGCGTAGAGCTCGACGGCCTCCTGCATCTCCTCGGAGCCGAAATAGCGGTCGATGGCGACCAGGATATCGTCCGTCGTGGCGAGGAAGGGGCGGACGCGGCACTTGCTGGCGATGCTCACCAGGTCGCGGCCCTTCATGTTCATCGGGTCGTTCATCGCGACGAGCAGCGTGCCGCTGTCGTTCTCGTCGTAGGCGAAGGGCAGGATCGTATAGGTCCGCAGGATGTCCGGGCGCACGATCTGCCGCACGTCCACCGCGATGGTCCGCTCATACAGCCGGACGATCGGGATGCGGGAGACCGCGGAGAGCGCTTCCAGGAGCTGTTCCTCGGAGACGCCGGTCTGCTCGAGCACTAGCTCGCGGATCGGGCGGCGGCTCTCCTGCTGCGAAGTGCGCAGCGCGTCCGCCTGGGCCCGGGTGATGAGCTTGTGCGAGACCAGATATTCCAACAGCTTTTCCTGCAAGTGACTCAGCTCCTCTCAGGGGGATCGGTGACGAAGGTGTGGCCGAAAACAGAAGGCCTATACTTATATAATTCGACGAAATCAGGGGAAAAACGGGAGGGAAAGCGAGACGGAGGGATTTGGCTCCCCTGAAAGGGGAGCTGTCGGCGAAGCCGACTGAGGGGTTGTCACGTCACCCCCCGGCCCGTTCGCTTCGCTCGCGGTCCAGCCCCCCTTGCAGGGGGGCCAAAGGCGCGGGCCGACTGAGGAGGGATGGCTCCCCTGAAAGGGGAGCTGTCGGCGAAGCCGACTGAGGGGTTGTCACGTCACCCCCCAGGCCCGTTCGCTACGCTCGCGGTCCAGCCCCCCTTGCAGGGGGGCCAAAGGCGGAGAGCCGACTGAGGGGTTTACCCTTCGACCATCAAAAAACGTTTTCGCGCTTTTTGAGCGAATCCTGCACGACCATGTCGATGTATTCACAAACACCGCGTAAATTGGAATGGATCTCATTGTTTGGAATGCGAATAACCGTCAGGTTATATTCCCTCAGGCGTTCCGTTCGGATCGCGTCTTTAAGCTTCTGCCCATCTTCATAGTGTTGGGACCCATCGAGCTCAATTACGAGTTTGGCTTTGGAACAATAGAAATCAGCAATGTAATTTCCAATGATCTCCTGACGACGGAAGCGAACCGGATAAGCTCGCAAATACTCAAACCAGAGGATTCGTTCCTCCATCGTCATTTCTTTTCTCAACTGCCGGGCAAGAGGCAAAAGTTTGTCGTTTCTTGGGTGAAACATTGGCTACACCTTTTTGGAATCCGGCTCCTCTGAAAGGGGAGCTCACAGCGAAGCTGGCCGAGGGATTTGGCTCCCCTGAAAGGGGAGCTGTCGGCGAAGCCGACTGAGGGGTTGTCACGTGACCCCCCAGGCCCGTTCGCTTCGCTCGCGGTCCAGCCCCCCTTGCAGGGGGGCCAAAGGCGCGGGCCGACTGAGGGGTTCTCACGCGACCCCCCAGGCCCGTTCGCTTCGCTCGCGGTCCAGCCCCCCTTGCAGGGGGGCCAATGGCGGGGGACTCCTCCAAAACAGCAAGGCGCCGGAAGCAGGGTCGCTGCGGGGAGCGCAGCGGCACTGCTTTCGACGTCCCACACGGTCAGAATCATCATTGCGGGACAGGGGCATGCCCTGTCCCGCAATGTGTTCTTACTTGGTTTCGCGGCCTTTTCAGGCGCGCAGGAATGAATTACGCGAAGTGGACGCCGAGGTGGAAGGTGTGGGTCTCGCCGCCCTTCGTGATCTCGATCAGCTTCTCTTGGCCGATCTCGAAGTCGCCCAAGGTCAGAGCCTTCACAGCCGGGCTGGAGGTCATGAACGCGACGACCGCGTCGAGCAGCTCGCTGGTGTTGCTGGCGGAGCGGATGGCGGACAGAGCAGCCTTGGAGAAGGTGATCTTGCTGCCGCCGTCCAGGACGATGGAGACGGAGGCGTCGCTCGGCATGCGCTTGATGAGCTTCTGCAGCGGGTTCAGCAGACCGTTGGCGGCGTCGCCGATCTGCTCACGGAGCTTGCCGTTGTTCAGCAGCTTCGCCAGCTCGCCGAGAGAGACCTTCTGGAAGCTCTTGATGTCCTTCAGGCCGGTGAGCTTGCCGAGGTACTCCTTGCCGGGCATCTTCTCTTCGATCAGATCCTCGACGTTCTTGCAGGCGGCGCGGACTCTCTCTGCGGTGAGCTGCGGCGTACCCTGTCCGACCTTCGCGTGGCAAATATCGGCGGCCACGGCCAGGACGTATTCCATCAGCGGTCTGTAGTTGTCGTTGTTCAGCAGATCGACGTCCAGGCCGAACCAGCCTTCGTTGGCGTTCTTGATATCATAGTAAGCCTGGACGGTCAGGAAGCCCATGATGGACTTGTACATGTTTTCGCGGAACTCGCCCTCGGTGCCGAAGTTGGCGTTCAGATAAGCAACCATGGTCTCTTCGGTCTTCTGGGCGGCAACGGCACCCAGCTCGTCGAGGACTTCCAGGATCGCGTCGTTCTTATAGTAGAGATCGGTGAAGGTGAAGCCCTTGACGGTCTGCTCCTCGATCTCGCCGCCCCAGAAGCGCTTGAACAGCGGGGAATCCTTGAATTTGCTGATCTCGCCGTTCTGCTTCGGGATGATGTCGTCGAAGTTGTTGTCAACGCTCCACTGGGCGATCTTCTCGGCGACGTTGACGCTGCTGCCGAAGTTGTCGAACAGCTTCTGGACCTGCACGAAGGCCTTGTACTCCATGACCTGCTTCACGGCCTTCTGGAGCTCGGTGTTCACGGTGCGCATGATGCGCTGGTTGCTCAGCGCGCCGTCGACCACGTTCTCGATCTCCTCGGCGTAGGCTTCCTGCGCGTCCTCGGTGACGTTGAACACCAGATAGCCGCCGTCCTCATATCTGTAGCAGATGAGGTCGCCGCCGTCCAGCGTCAGGGCCAGCTCGACGGGATAGACGTGCGGATAGTGCTGCTCCGCGGCGGTCAGGGCCTCGCTGTCCGTGAAGGTGAACTTCAGGGTCGCGGCCAGCTCGACCTCGTAAACATACTCGTCGGTGTAGGTCTTCAGGTTCTTGGCCAGAGCCTTGACCAGGTAGCGGCCGATGGTGGCGCCGGCCTTGGCCAGGCCGCCGTCGAAGGTCATTTCCTTGCCGTCGGACTTCGCCTTGGCGACGACCGCGGTGCCGACCTGATTGCCGTCCGGGTCAAAGACCTCGATGGCGCACTCGCTGGCGATGTACTTGCCGTCGAGCTTCCAGATGGAGCCCAGGTCCTGACGGATGCCGCTGACGTAGGTGCCGGCGGCCTTGCGGGTATCCTCGATGACCTTCGTGACGTCGTCCTTGATGGCGGAGATCGTGTACTCCGGCAGGTCGATGCCGGTCAGAGCCTCGACCTCGGCGGCGATCTCATTGATGATCGCGTTGGCCTGATCTCTGGCCTCGGCCTTGATGCCGTCGGTGCTCTCCAGGATCGCGACGACGGTCTGCGCCGTGAAGCGGATCAGGCCGGGCAGCAGGTCCTCGTCCAGATCGACGGAGGCGCTCATGGACTGGTCGCGGGTGTCGTCGGGATCGATCTCGCCGTTGAAGAAGAGCTCGTCGACGTCGACGTTGATGCGCTCCCGCGCCAGCTCGCCGTCGTCCTCGGTGTTCGCGACGATCGTGCCGTTCAGGTACTCCATCGTGGCCTTGACGGCGTTGCCGATGTAGTCCTCGTCCGCCAGCCACTGGGCGTACAGGGTGGAGTTGGTGACGGTGTCGGGCTCGCCCTCGGGCGCGGTGAAGGTGTCGCCCTCGTAGTACTTGTCGCCGCCGCCGGCCTGCTCGGTGGTCCAGTACAGGAAGCTGTAGCCGGCGGGGATCTTGTCGGCGGTGGGGGCCTTCACGGTGAACTCGCGGCTCGTCTGCTCGTCGGTGGTCTCGTCGGCGGTGCCGGCCACGTTGTAGTTATAGGTCAGGGTGTACTTGGCGACGGGGGCGGGAGGCACCACGTTCCGGGTCCAGATAGAGTACAGGTCGTTGGCCAGGGTGCTGGTGGTCAGCTTGGCGCCGGGGGCGTAAGCGGTGCCCGTGCCGTCGGCCTTGGTGTTCCACTCCTTGAAGGTGTAGCCCTCGCGGAGGGGGGTGGTGTCGAGAACGGTGAAGGTCACGCTCTTGACGCTGGTCTCGACGGTGTTCTTCACGGTCTGCGCGGCCTGCAGCTCAGCGCCGGCCTCGTCGACGAAGTGGTAGGTCAGGGTGAAGGTGTGATAATACTTGACCTCACCGGGGGTGGGCTCGGGGATGATCTGCAGCTCGAAGCACAGGCGGTGGATGATGGCCGCGATCTGGGCGCGGGTGGAGACGCGGTAGGGATGGAACAGGCCGTCCTCAAAGCCGTAGATCAGGCCGTCCACACGGCAGTCCGTGATGTGCTCCTGAGCCCAGGCGGCGGCAGTCTCCAGATCGGGGAACTCTTCCTCGACGACGTACTTCGGAGCCAGCTTCACGTTGGGGTGGGACTTCAGATAGTACTCCACGAAGCGGTCCACGAAGGTGGCCAGCTCCTGACGGGTCAGCTCGCCGGTGGGGTTAAAGGTGGAAGAGTCGTCGTTGTTGCCGACGGTGATGCCCTTTTCCTTGGCCCACTGGATGGCGGGAGCGCTCCAGCGGTCGGCGGCGACGTCCGCGAAGGGAGCGGAATCGGCCTTGCTCAGGTCGTACTTATCGGCCTCGTCCCGGTTGGTGTTGTCCATGCGGGCGAGGATCATCATCAGTTCCTCACGGGTGAGGTACTTCGAGGGCTTGAAGGTGCCGTCGGGATAACCCTTCATCAGGTCATTCTTCGCGACGAAATCCACGTCCTCATAGTACCAGCTGTCCTCCGGCACGTCGCTGAAGTCCGCGGCGACAAGGGCTTGGGCGCCTACGGCCAGGAACGACGCGAGAAGGCTAACTGCCAGGAACAGTGCGAGCAGTCTCTTTTTCATCGTTGATTCCTCCAATCAATCCATCTAAAGGTGTGCTGCCCGGAGACGTACCGGGTCGATCTATATAAATAGGCCTGCTATCCTATCTATACCATATGTAGTATATTTGATAAAACAAGGGCACAAGAGCGCAGACTTATCCATATATCTATGACACATCATACCATAATTCCGGGAAAAAGCAAGCGATTTTGAGCGGTTTTGGGAAAATGGGAGAAAAAATATTTTTCCAGGGAAAGGGATCGGGAGGGAGGAGGCAGGAGGCAGGAGGGAGATGGTTTTCCTATCCGCCGGCGGGGGCGGGACGCTTACGACACGCGGGGGAAGGCGCGGAGCAGGGCGGGGCGGAGGAAGAGCAGCACCGCGAACTGGACCGGGGCCATGACCGCGGCCTGGATCAGGCGGCGCAGCAGCAGCGGCACGAAAGGCACGCCGTTGAGCACGCTGATCCACAGCGTGTTGAGGGCCAGGGTACAGACGAGCGCGGAGAGGAGCGCGGCGGCGAGGGGCCGCAGCCAGGTCCCCGGGCGGCGGAAGGGGGAGGCGGACGCGGCCTGTCCGCCGTCCGTGCCGTCGGAGCCGTCGGCGTCCCTCCGGCGTTGATACAGCAGCAGCCCGAAGATCGCGCCCTGCACCGCGGCGGTCAGCGTGAAGCCGGGGAAAAAGGAGCCCGTCGGGAACAGGATCGCCCCCAGCACGTCGATCAGCGCGCCCACCACCGCCGCGGAGAGCGGGCCGAACAGGATCGCCGCCGCCGCGACGGGCACGAAGGTGAAGCTCACGCGCACGTCCCAGAGGTTCACCGGCCGCAGCGCGGCCAGCACCACCCCCATCGCGGCCAGCACGCCGAGATAGGCGATCGAACGGACGGAAATATGTTTCATGCAAAACCACCGCCTTTCTGGAATAATTATAACGAGAGACGGCGGTTTTTTCAACAAGTAATCAATAAAATTACCGGAGCAGCATCAAAACGACTCCGTACGCGACGCTGGCGAGGGTGCCGTAGACGATCACCGGGCCCGCGATCGTGAACATCTTCACGGCGGTGCCGGTGATATAGCCCTCGGTCTTGAACTCCAGCGCCGGGGAGGCCACCGCGTTGGCGAAGCCCGTGATCGGCACCAGGGTCCCCGCCCCGGCGAAGCGGGCGATGCGGTCGTAGACGCCCAGGGCCGTCAGCAGGACGCCGAGGAAGATCAGCGCCACGCAGGTCCAGGCCGGGGCCGCCTCCGCCCCCGCGCCCAGGGCCGTGAACAGCTCCGTCAGGGCCTGCCCCACGCAGCAGAGCGCCCCGCCGGTCAGGTACGCCAGCAGCAGGTCCTTCCCCAAGGGCGACTTCGGCATCTTTTCCGCCACGTAGCGCGCGTAGTCCCGTTGATCGAGCTTCAAATCCATCCGCCTCCATTCCCGTTTGGGACCAGTATGCCCGGAAAGGGGGCGTTTATGCGAAGGCAGGGCAAATCGGGAGTTGGCGAGATGCCGTATTTGGCCCCCTGCAAGGGGGCTGTCGCGTGAGCGAAGCGAACGTGACTGGGGGGTGCCGTGTGCGCCGCAATAGAACCCCTCAGTCACCGCCGCAAGCGGCGGCGACAGCTCCCCTTGCAGGGGAGCCAATGGCGGCGGCGCAGCGCTTCGCCAAATCCCGATCTGTCCAAAAGCTGAGGGCGGCCCGGAGGCCGCCCTGCTTGCGTGTATACAATTATAATATTAGGAGAACGGATATCCGCCGTAGAAGCCGCCGTAACCGCCGTAACCGCCGTAGCTGCCGTAGCCGTTGCCGTAGCCGCCGTAGCCGCTGCCGCCGTTCTGCGTGCCGTTATCGGTCGCGGTCTCGGGCTCGGTGGGAACCTCCTCGTCGAAGGTGAGGCTCAACGTCAGATACTCGCCGCTGCGCCAGACCTTCAGCTCCACGGTGTCGCCCGCGCGGTAGTTGCGCTTCGCGCTCACCAGGTCGTCCCGGGAGGCGATGGTCTCGCCGTTCAGCGCCACGATGATGTCGTTTTCCTTGAGGCCCGCGGTCTCGGCGGCGCTGCCCTCGGTGACGGAGGCGACGATCGCGCCCTCCACCAGGCCGTAATACTGGGCCGCCGCCGCGGTGACGGTGCCGACGCTGACGCCGAAGCTGGCCTTGCCGTGCACGTAGCCGTCCGTGATCAGGTCGCGGGCGATGGCCACCGCGTCGTTGATCGGGATCGCGAAGCCCAGGCCCTCCACGCCGGTGTCGGCGTATTTCGCGGTGGCGATGCCGATGACCTCGCCGCGGCTGTTGTAGATCGGGCCGCCGGAGTTGCCGGAGTTGATCGCCACGTCCACCTGGAACATCGTGATGGAGGTGGAGATGCCGGTGGAGGAGTCGGTGGAGCTGATCTCACGGTCCGTGGCGGAGACCATGCCGCTGGTCATCGTAAATTCCAGCTCGCCCAGGGGGTTGCCCACCGCGTAGGTGGTCTCGCCGACCTTGATCTGGTCGCTGTCGCCCAGGGTGACGGCGCTCAGGCCCGTCGCGTCGATCTTCAGGACCGCCACGTCGTTGTCCTCCTCGTAGCCGATCACGCTGGCGACGTACTCGCTGCCGTCGTAGAGCAGGACCTTGACCTCGTAGTTGCCCTCCACCGCTTCCTTGATGACGTGATGGTTGGTCAGGATATAGCCGTCGGAGCTGATGATGAAGCCGCTGCCCTTGACGGCGCTGGGGACCCGGTAGCCCCAGATGTTGGTATAGGTGATCTCGGTGGTGATGGCGACGGTCTGCTTGGTCGCCAGCTCGTAGTAGATCTCCGTCGCGGTCTTTTCACGGGAGTCGGTGACCAGGTTCGTGGAGACCTGGGTCGCGCTTTCCGTGGCGGGGGCGGCGACGTTCAGGACGGTGCTGCTGGCCTCCGTGGCGGGGAGGGCGCGCCCGTCGCCGCCGCTGCCGTTGTTCAGAAGGCCGGGCAGGAAGCCCGCCGCCAGGCCGCCCAGGATCGCGCAGACCAGGCAGGCGGCGATCAGGCCGCCGAGGCCGACGCCGCGGCGCTCGCGTTTGGGCTTTTTCTCCTTCTTTTCACGCCGCTCGCCCTGGTCGGCGCAGTGATAGGTCCGGGGCACCGCGCAGGCCTCGCCCGCGGGGACGTAGCCCGCGTCGGAATAGCTCTGGCGCTCTTCCCGCTCGCCCGCGAAGCGCATCTCGCTCCAGCCGGGGACGGGCTCGGCCTCGCTGCGCTCGCCGCCGAAGCGGGGCGCGTCGTTCCCGGCGTCCGGGGTATCGTCGGTGAAATTCTGAATGCCGCCGTCAACCGCGTCCGGGGCGCCGTCGGTGAAGCTCCGGGCGCCGTCCGCCGCCTCCGGGGCCTCGGGCTCCCGCGGCGCGGCCTGCGCCCTGGGGTCGCTGAGCATGCCGTCCCAGCTCCAGCCCTTGTTGTCGTTCTGATCGTTCATAGTCTTGCCTCCGTTCAAACAGGCGATGCCTTGTTGATTTCGATGGTGCCAGATTACCATCGACTTATGAAAATTACATGAACAAAGCCGGAAAAATTTTTGAATTTCTGCTGAAACGACGCTGAATGCGCTCTTGCAAGGACGCAGTTATGATGCTATCATATCGTATAATTCCATTGATATTCACAAATCGAAAGGAGAAACCCACATGACTACAACCGACGCCGCCGCCGAGGCCGGGACCGAGGTCCTCGCCGCGCTGGACGTGTCCGAGACCACCGGCAAGATCGAGAGCTTCTTCCAGTCCCTGGGCCTGGGGGCCCTGTCCTCCGTGCTGAGCGCCATCCTGGTGCTGATCGCCTGCGTGATCCTCGTCAAGATCCTGAGCGCGGTCACCGACAAGCTGCTCAGCAAGAGCAAGATCGGCAGCGAGACCGTCCGCCGCTTCCTCAAGACCGCGGTCAAGATCTTCCTCTGGGCCATCGCGATCATCGTGATCGCCGGCACCCTCGGCATTCCCACCGCGTCCCTCGTGGCCGTCCTCAGCATCGCCGGTCTGGCTCTGAGCCTCTCCGTGCAGAACATCCTCAGCAACCTGTTTTCCGGCATCACCCTGCTCTTCACCCGGCCCATGGACGTGGGCGAGTTCGTCGAGGTCAACGGCAACGCCGGGCACGTGAAGCAGATCAGCCTGTTCTACACCACCATCGTCACCGCGGACAAGCGGGTCGTCACGATCCCCAACAGCGACGTGGCCTCCGCCGCCGTCGTCAACTACAGCCGGGAGCCCCAGCGCCGCATCAGCTTCAAGTTCGGCACCGAGTACAGCGATCCCACCGACGCCGCCATGGCCGCCATCCGCGAGGGCATCTTCAACTGCCCGATGGTCCTGAGCGATCCCGAGCCCATCATCTATATCAGTGAGTTCAAGGATTCCTATATCGAGTACACGGTCCACCTCTGGGCCAGGGGCGAGGACTACTGGCCGGTGACCTTCGCCATCAACGACCTGGTGCGCCAGAGCTTCAACAAGAACCACGTGCACATGAGCTATAACCACGTGAACGTGCACATCCTGGACAAGTAAATCGGTTAGTTAGGAGTTATCAGTTAGGAGTTAGGAGTTTTTCCTATTTCTCTCGAAAGCGTATATTTTTTACTCCTAACTCCTAACTCCAAACTCCTAACTTGGACTGACCTTCCCATGAAGAAACAAACAAGCAACCGAATATTGACGCTGCTGCTGGCGTTGGCCCTGCTCGCTTCGCTCTGCGGCTGCGGCGCGGAGGACGAGGGGGCGTACCTGACGCTGGAGACCCTGGGCGAGAAGCGCTACAGCCTGATCTGCCGGAAGGACGACCGCCTGGCCCCGCTGCTGGACGCGGCGATGGAGGCGATCTACCGCTCCGGGCGGCTCAGCGCGATCTGCACCCGCTGGCTGGGGGCCGACCGCATCGCGCTCAGCGGCGGCGACCCGGCGGAGACGCTGCCCGAAGTCACGCCCACCCCGACGCCCGAGGAATGGGAGGAGGCCCCCGAGGTCCGCACCCTGATCTTCGGCGTGGAGCGGGACTTCGACCCGATGGCCTTCGGGGACGCCGACGCGGGCACGCTCCGCGGCATGAGCGTCGAGATCGCGCAGGCCCTGGCCCAGACCCTGGGCATGGAGGTGGCCTGGCAGCCGATCTCCCCCTCCGAGGTGGGGACCCAGCTCTCCTCCGGCAACATCGACTGCGCCCTGGGCTTCGACCCCGGCGAGGTGGACCCGGACAAGTACACCGTCGGCACGTCCTACCTGACGAGCGAGCTGGTGCTGGCGGTCCGGCGGGGCGGCGCAGTGAAAAGCCTCAAGGACATCCGGGGGGAGCGCGTCGGCACCATCGACGACCCGATGATCGAGGCCGCCATCCGCGCCGACGAGAACGTGACCCGCGTCGCCTCCGGCGCGACGGTCTACCTGACCCCGGAGCGCTGCATGGAGGCCCTGGACAAGGGCTGGTGCGCCGCCGTGGCGATGGACAGCATCATGCTCAGCAGAATGATGTGAGAAATGATTTAAAACGATTAAAATATTGACCGGGCATGCCGCGACCGCGGCAGGCCCGGTTTTTGCTTTGGTTTGTTTTGCTTTGCGGATGCGCGGGGCCGTCGGGGGTCAGAACAGTCCGATGACCCTCGTCATGTAGCCCTGTCCGCGGTCCAGGAAGGTATCGAGGTAGGTGCTCGGGTCGCCGTAGTCCGGGCCCCAGCCGGAGCCGTAGAACACGTCGAAGTTGCCGTCCCTGCCGCTGGAGGCGCGGTAGCCGCTGGCGTAATAGTCGTTGCTGTTCTCCGCTGCCACCAGGTTGACCGTCACGTTCTCCGCGCCGAGGGTGGACTCGATGGAGTCCTTGTAGGCCTGTGCCTGGACGCGGTTCACGTCGGAGGCGGCATAGTAGACCACGTCGATGGTGATGGGCCAGCTCACGCTGTCGCCCAGCTCCGCCTTGGCCTGGGCCAGCCGGTCTCCGGCGATCTCCGGGTGATACCAGCCGTCGATCTGGTCGTCCACCAGGACGGGGGAGCCGAGCCGTTCCAGATAATACTGGACGATCTCGCCGTAGAAGGTTCCGGCGGGGAAGGTCTTGCCGTCCAGCGTCACGGCCCTGGAGAGGTGGACGAATTCGGGGTGGGTGTACGTGTTGCGCAGGTTGGCGTACTTCAGGTCCTCGCCGCGGGAGGCCGCGTTGTAGCTGCCCTTGTCGAAGGCGAACTGCAGGGCCTGGCGGAAGGCCTTGCTCTGCATGGCGGTCTGGGTGTCGGCCTTCTGCCGCGTGGACTTGGGGGAGGCCACGGCGCCGTTGTCCAGCGCGAAGGTGCCGCGGTTCAGGTTCAGCCCGCCGAAGTAGGTGGTGGAGGTGGTCTCCGAGACGTAGACGCAGTCGTCGAACAGGCCGCGTTCCTTTGCCAGCGCCAGCGTACCGGCGCCCTCGCTCAGGCCCATGCCCGCGTATTCGCCCTGTACGGTTTTTTCAAAGACCTCGACGGGGCCGTCGTTGGGGGCGCTGACCCAGCGGATCGAATCGAGCACGGTCTTGTCGTTGGCGAAGAAGCTCCCGTTGCGGACGACCACGATCTCCTCCTGGGGGTCCAGCTTCTGCAGCAGGAAGGGGCCGCAGTAGACCTGGCTGCTCACGTCCCAGGACCGGCCGAAGCGGTATTCCGCCGGGCCGTTGCCGGAGCGGGCCTCTTTCAGCGCCTCGACGCCGTAGACGCCGCCGCGGGACTGGTAGAAGCTGTCGCAGATCGGCAGGAAGCAGGAATAGGTCAGCATGGTCAGGAAGTAGCTGGTGGGCTGCTCCAGCGTGACCACCAGGGTGTACCGATCCGGCGCGGCGTAGCCCACGTTCTCGAAGCTGCCGCCCTCGTAGAGATACTCCCCTGCGCCTCGGACGACGCCCTCCACCAGCCATTCCAGCCCGGCCTGGCAGTCGAGCATGTGCCGGAAGCCGCAGACGAAGTCGTTGGCGGTCAGTTCGGCATAGGGCTCGCCCTCCGAGGTATACCAGTAGACGCCCGGCCGGACGTGGAAGGTGTAGGTCCGGCCGTCTCCGCTGACCTCCCAGGACTCGGCCAGCATGGGCTGCAGGCGGTTCAGGTTGTCGTACTGCACCAGGCCCGCGACGGTCTGGACCGTGATCGCGGTGTCAGCCTGGGCGCTGGTGTTCAGCCAGTCGATGGTCGAGGGGGCGGTGGAGAAGGTGGTCTTGTAATCGGTCCGGACCCCGTGGCCCAGGCTCTCCATGATGGCGGCGGGATCGTATTCCCCTTCCCCGGCGACGGCGGCGTTCCAGGCGTCCCAGAACACGTCGCGCTCCGCGACGGTCAGGAAGTCGTCCGCGGAGATGACCATGCCGAACCAGCGGTCGTCGTCGTTGCCCCACTGGACGTAGGGGATGGTGCGGGGGGCGATGCGGCTGATGGTGTAAGCGCCGTTCTGGGTGGTGGTGGGGATCATCACCGCGCTGTCGAGCAGCTCGGCCTCGGCCATCGCCATCCGGACGTAGCGCTCGTCGACGTCGGAGACCGCCTCGGCCTCTCGCAGCAGCGCGGCGTAGCGGCCCAGCGCCCGGTCATAGATCGCCTGATCCGTCTCGGGATCGCGGGGCAGCTCCGCCGCCTCCGGCGCGGCCATCGGGCTGAAATCGCCGCCGATCACGAAATAGCGCAGCTCCAGCAGGTTGGCGTTGCCGTATTTCGGGCGGACCTGCAGCTCCATCCGGCGCTGCCCCGCCTCGCCGGGCGCCAGCTCGATCTGCCAGACGTCGACGCCCAGGTAGCGCCCGTCCTCGTAGACCACGACCAGCACCTGACCGGAGAAGGCCGCGTCGTTCCCGTTGTAGAGATAGACCGGGACGCTGACGGTCCAGTCGCCGCCGATCTCGATCCCGGACTCGTCCACGGTCACGATGCCGCTGGAGAGCGTGGGGAGGCTGACGCTGTCATAGTCGGTCTCCTGCCGGGCGTCCGGGTCCCAGAACAGCCTGCCGCAGCCCTCGCAGCGGTAGTGCTCCAGACAGCCGGTGGCGCTCATCGTGGGCTGCGCCGCCTCGATTTTGACAAGCGAATGCACGTGCTCCTGTCCGTCGTCCAGCAGGCTCGCGTCCGCCGCGGCGGCCCGCAGCGGCGTCTGCGTCAAGAGCAGCAGCAGAGCCAGGAGCAGGGAAAGCAGGGTTTTTCCGCGTTTCATGGTCGTTCCTCCTTATAAATGAATATATGCTATGGATAAAATATATCATATTTGGCGGTATAATACAAGAGCGGGGGAGAAAACGGGCGGGAGGAATTGAAAGGGATTAGGGAGTAGGGA
>JAFSRS010000086.1 GCA_017445985.1 Oscillospiraceae bacterium
CATTACGACCATGTTTCCCGCCCCGCGGGTTGCGCGGAACGCGGCGCGATCAGGGGATCGCGCCCTACGGGATCGGTGGTAATTTTGGTGCGTGCGACCACACAGGGTCGCCCCTACATTCAACATTTCTACAAATTGTCTACAATCTGCGCCCCCTCGCTTTTGCGAGGGGGCGCGTTATTTGAGGGGAGGTTACTGCTCCGCCACCAGCCTGACCGCGCCGAGGTCGTGGACCTGCTCCGCGAGGCTTTCCAGCCGCGCCGCGTCGTCGGCGGGCACCAAAATCGTCTTGCAGACGTACTCCACGGTGCCGTCGGCGTAGGTGGAGGTATAGAACAGCACCCGCGCGTCGCACGCGGTTTTGGACGAGCCGAGGCGGAGCGTCGCGTCCGCGAGGCGGGACGCGATCCCGTCATGGCGGAGCGTGAGGTCCTGATAGCTCAGCGTCGCGCCGTAGATGGCCTCGAAGTCGGAAAAGACGAAGGAGCGGACGTAGTCCTCCATGAACTCGTCGTCGCTGCCGCTGTGGGTGCTGTAGACGGCGCTGACGTTGCGGCCGATCACGTAGCCGCCGTCCCCGTCCGTCACCGCCACCGCGCCGAGGAAGCGGTCGTTCAGCAGGAGCATGTCCGCGGGGCAGGTGAAGGCGAGGCCGCGGGAGAAGCAGAGGCAGCGCACCGTGCCGTCGCCGTTGTCCCGCACCTCGTCCTGCGTCCCAAGCGCAGTCGGCTCCGCGGGCTCCGAAGCCCCGGTCTCCGACGGCGTGATGCCCCAGAGCGCCCAGTTGCGCAGGTAATAGCCCGGCCGCCCGTCGAGCTCCAGGTCCCCGTCCGCGTCCAGCGCGGCACGTACCTCCGCGCCGTCGAGCGTCAGCGAAAGCCCGTCCCCGTCCTCCGTCCAGGTCCCGGTCAGTTCGGTATCCGCCCCGCTGAGCAGGACCGCGCCGTCCTCGGAGATGGTCAGGGTCTCCCGGAGGAAGTCGTTGTAGTAGCTGCCGCAGAGCTCGCCCTCGGCGGGCGGCTCGATCACCGGCCTGTCCGCCGCCTGGGCCCCGTTCGTCAGCTCGGTCCCCGGAACGTCAAAGGGCTCGACGAACGGCGTTTCCGTCACCGCGATGGGCGTCGGCGTCACCACCGGCGCGGCGCTCTGCCCGCAGGCGCAGAGCCCGGCGGCAAGAAACAGCGCGAACAGAACCAGCGGCTTTCGCATGGCGGGCGACCTCCTTTGGCGTTTAGGCAACACCGCACAATTCTGGTGCGCGGATCGCGCAGTCAGAATTTTCGTCAGATCGTCTAAAAACCGCAGGCAATACTTTGTGTATTGCCGAGGATTTTTAGGCGATATGACGGAATATGATGCAAGCGAGACGTGTGCCGAGAATTGTGCGGTGTTGCCTTTATAATCATTCAGCGTATCCTAGCGTGGGAATGTATCGGAATTCCATCCGCCGGGCGGAGTTAGGAGTTATGAGTGAGGAGTGAGGAGTTAAGCCCTGCGTGGTCGCCCGAAACGTGCGGATTTCTTCCAGCCCGTAGGGAGGCATGCCCACATGCCTCCGCGTTCCGCCGGGGCCGGATTGCGGGTTAGCCCCCCCTGCAAGGGGGGCTGCCGCGCGCGCCAGGCGCGCGTGACTGGGGGGTGATGCGTGGGCTGCGTCGGGACCCCTCAATCACCGCCGCAGAGCGGCGATGACAGCTCCCCTTGCAGGGGAGCCAAGGGGGCTGGAAGAAGTCGCGGCGTCGGCGGAACGCGGAGCGATGCAGGCATCGCTCCCGACGGCGTGGGAGAAAATCGTTCCGGCGGGCGCTTCGTGAAGCGCCCCTACCTCCGCGATCTTACCACAGCAAGCCTGGCAAAGGCGGTCGAGCGCTGGCGGTGAGCAAGGAACCGCTCCCGCCTCGCAAGCTCCTAACTCCTAACTCCAAACTCCTAACTGAGCAGCAGCTCCCCCAGCTCCTCCGCCGTCTCCACGACGTACCGGGCCCCGGCGGCCTCCAGCTCGGCGCGGTCGCCGTAGCCGTAGAGCACGCCGGCGCAGTCCAGGCCGCATTCCTTCGCGCCCAGCACGTCGTGCCTGCGGTCCCCGATCATCAGGACCTTCGCCGGGTCGTCCAGGCCCAGGGTGTCCAGGGCGTAGCGGATGACCTCGGCCTTTTTCAGCCGGGTCTCGTTCATCGCGGCCCCGGCGACGTAGTCGAAGCGGTCCGCGAAGCCGAAGTGCTCCGCGATGAGCCGGGCGAAGTGCTCCGGCTTGCTCGTGGCGATGGCCAGCCGGTAGCCCGCGTCCCGCAGCCGGTCCAGCAGGGCGGGATAGGCCGGGTAGACCTCGTTCTCGAAGAGACCCGTTTCCCCGTAATAGACCCGGTAGTGCCGGACGGCGGCGCGGCACTGTTCCGGGTCGAAGCCGTAGAACTCCGCGAAGGACTCGATCAGCGGCGGGCCGATGAAGGGATAGAGCGTCCGGCGGTCCGGGACCTCGATGCCGAACTGCCGCAGCGCGTACGTGACCGCGTTCGTAATCCCCAGCCCGGGGTCGGTCAGCGTGCCGTCCAGATCGAAAAACAAATGCGTATAAGGCAGCATAAAACCTCCATGATGACCGGTATGTTGGGATTTATCCAGTTAGGAGTTATGAGTTATGAGTTAGGAGTTGTCTGGGTGGTTAGTCTCAATAACTCCTAACTCCTAACTTCTAACTCCTAACTCCCGCGCGCTCCCGGTCCGCAAGCGAAAGCGCAGGACGAATGGACGTCCTGCGCATGATTCTATTCGATTTGCAGCGCGTTTGCAATATAATTTTGCACGCTGTCCCGCTCGATCTCCAAAGCCGCGGCGAATTCGCCGTAGAGCAGGTCCTCGGCCTCCCGCATGAAGCGCTCGTCCACGGTGCCGAACTTCTTCCGCTGGGCCTCGGTCTCCTCCTTTTTCTTGTAGAGGGACTTGGTGAGGGAGATCAGGCTCTCGCAGCTCAGGTTTTCCAGGCACGTGCGGTAGTGCTCCCGGAGCTGGTTCAGGTTCCGGTTGTAGTAGGGCTCCGCCGGGACCTGCGGGATGCGCCGGATCAGGCGCTGGGCCTCCGCGCCGGAGATGATGGGGCGGCAGTAGACCTTGTCCTGGTCCGCCGGGATGCGGATGCAGCAGCTCCGGTTCTGGTACAGCGGGCGGAGCACGTAATATTCCTTTTCCACGCCGCCCGAGGGCCGGACCTGTTTGATCTCCTCCACCCGGCAAACGCCGTGCCGTCCGTAGAGGATCAGGTCTCCCGCGCTGTAGTCTGCCACGTCCGCCGTCCTTTCTCTGCGCATAATACGCCGATTTTTCTGGTATTGTTTACAGTTTAACATATAACCTTTTAAAATGTAAGGGCCATTTTTCCTTTGAGGGTCCAAATTGTCAGAAAAAAAGCGCTTCAATTTGATGCAATATGCTGTATAATGAGTGCAATATTTATTTTGAAAAGGGAGACCCGCCATGACAAGAAGGATCCTCTGCCTGTCGCTGATGCTCTGCCTGCTGCTCGCGCTGCCCCTGCCCGCCCGCGCGCTGGAGGAGCGGCTGGACGGCTGCGCCGTGAAGCTGACGGAGGGGGCCACGCTGGAGCAGGCCGTCTGGTGGACCGGCTCGGACCTGCGCACCGAGTATCAGCTCACCATCGCGCCGGGCAGCGAGCTGCGGCCCATGCTGGTCGCGGGGGAGACCCTCTGCTCCACCGGTACGATGGCGCAGGCCGTCTCGCGGGCGGAGGCGGGCGGCGTCCACGCCGCGGCGGGCGTGAACGGCGGCTATTTCAACACGAGCGTCCTGACGCCCGCGGGCCTGGTGGTTGAGAACGGGGTCCTGCGCTCCGGCGCGGCGGAGAACGCCTGGATGACGGCCCTGGGCTTCCGGGCCGACGGCACGGTGCTCTACGGCAAGCCGAAGGAGAGCCTGGAGCTGCGCGCCGGGGACCGGACGCTGGCCGTGGAGTCCCTGAACCTGAGCCGCGGGACCGGTCTGGCCGCCTTCACCGACGACTTCAACGCGAAGGGAAACACCGGCGCGTCCGGCTGGGGCTGGAATCTGAGCTGCACCCTGGACGGTCCGGTCCGGCTGGGCACGCGGCTCACGCTCACCGTCACCGGCGTCAGCCGGGACAAGGGCGCGGTGACCGTGCCGAAGGGCGGCATGGTCCTCAGCCTGGCCTGCGGACAGGACGAGGAAGCGCCGGAATGGCTGCGCCCGCTGCGCCCCGGCGACGAGCTGACGCTCACCGTCGGCTGCGCTAAAGGCTGGGAGACCGCGGAGAGCGCGGTGGCCCTGCTCTATCCGCTGCTGGAGGACGGGGAGCTCTGCCCGGACCTGAGCCGGGCGCTCCAGCCCCGCACCGCCGTGGGCGTGAAGGCCGATGGGACGCTGATCGTCCTCACGGTGGACGGGCGGCAGAGCGGCTACAGCGTCGGCATCGGCCTGGAGGCCCTGGCGAAGCGCTTCCTGGCCCTGGGCTGCGTCGAGGCCGCCACGCTGGACGGCGGCGGCAGCACCGCCCTCGGGGCGGTGATGCCCGGGGAAACGGCGCTCTCGCTGCAAAGCAGCCCCTCGGGCGGCGCGGCGCGCCGGGTCGTGAACTACCTGCTCTTCGTCACGGAGGAGCAGCCCACCGGCAAGGCCGCGCGGCTGGTCCTCGACCCTCTGCGGGTCTACGCTCTGACCGGGGCAAAGATCCCCCTGACCGTCAAGGCCGTGGACGAGCACGGCTACGCCGCGAGCGCGCCGAAGACCCTCAGTTATTCCATTCCGGCCTCGCTGGGCACGGTGAAGGACGGGGTCCTGTATTGCACCGGCGCGGGCGTCGGGACGCTGACCGTCTCCGCGCCCGGCCTGGAGAGCGTGTCGGTCCCGGTCACCGTCGCCGCGGAGCCGGACAGCATGGCGCTCTACGGCGAGGTCTACGGCGCGTATACGAGCTCGCTGCGAATCGAGACCGGGGAGACGATGGACCTGACCGTCCGGGCCTGGTACCGGCATATCCGGCTGACGACCCGGGACGAGTGCTTCAACTGGAGCCTGGAGGCGAAGGGCGGCAGCGTGGACGAAACCGGAAAGATCAGCCCGGCGGCGGCCACCGGCACCGGGACCCTGACCGTCAGCGCCGGAAAGCGCTCCGTCAGTATCCCGGTCAGCACCTGGACCGGCATCCCCTTCGTGGACGTGCCGACGACGGACCCGTACTTCGAGGCGGTGCGCTATGTTTACGACAACCACGTTTTCGCGGGCGTGAACGACCACCGCTTTTCCCCCGGCAAGGTCATGACCCGCGGGATGCTGGTCACGGTGCTCTGGCGGCTGGCGGGCGAGCCGGAGGCGGAGACGGCCCCCGGCTTCGAGGACGTGGCGGAGGACGACTGGTTCGCCCCCGCCGTGGCCTGGGCCGCGGAGACGGGGCTGGTCCTGGGCTACAGCGAAACGCGCTTCGGTCCGATGGACGACCTGAAAAAGGAACAGATCGTCGCGATCCTCTACCGCGCGGCGCTCGGGGCGGAGGAAGCCGCGGAAGCGGAGGCTGAGCCGGAAGGGGAAGCAAAGACGGAAACAAAGGAGAAGGACCCGCTAGAAGCCTTCACCGACGCGGAGACGGTCTCCGACTGGGCGCTGGACGCCCTGCGCTGGGCCGCGGAGCACGGGATGCTCGACCCGGACGGGGACGGCGCGCTGCTGCCGCGGGAGCCCATGACCCGCGCCGCCGTCGCCGAGCTGATGATGCGCTACCTGGAGCGGGAATAAAAATGCGCGTTGCGCAGGAGAAATGAATCAACGTTATTCATAATTTTTTCAGAAATTTTGTCGGCATTCCAGAATATTGGAATATATTCTAATATTCTGGAATGCCTGTATTTTATGATATTTCAAGATATTCGACCGATGAGAACAAGAAAATTATAAAAATATAGAATTGCTCTCTGTTGACTCTGACGGGGCTTGTGATAAAATGTTCACAGATAGCGGCGAAATATGAACGCCGTATGAAAAAGAGGGAGGTATACCTATGACCACAGCACTGGCAATTCTTGGTTTTGTCACGGTCGTCGCGATGATCGTCCTGATCATGACCAAGAAGCTGAGCCCCACCGTGGCGCTCATCATCATCCCGATCATCACGGGAATCATCGCCTGCTTCTTCATCGTCACGGATCCCGAGAACGCCCCCGGCGTTGTCGACTTCCTGGCGAACTTCAAGAAGCTCGGCGGCTACATCACCGGCTCGAGTGGTATCGGCTCTGTCGCCGCCACCGGCGTGATGTTCATCTTCTCCATCCTGTTCTTCGGCATCCTGACCGATGCAGGAACCTTCCGTCCCATCATTGGCGGCATCGTCAAGCTGATGGGCACCGACCCGATCAAGGTCTGCATCGGCACCGCGATCCTGGCCATGATCGTCCACCTCGACGGCTCCGGCGCCGTCACCTTCCTGATCTGCGTGCCCCCGCTGGTTCCCCTGTATGACGCGCTGAAGATGCGCCGCACCACCCTGGCGACCTGCGTGGCCCTGTCCGCCGGCGTCATGAACATCATGCCCTGGGGCGGCCCCACCATCCGCGCCGCCAAGGCCATGGGCGTTGAGAACGTCATGGATCTGTTCATGCCCGTCCTGCCCGCCGTCATCGTCGGTCTGCTCTGCGTGCTGGTCATCGCGTTCCTGCTGGGCCGCGGTGAGAAGAAGCGCATCGGCAAGCTCGAGGGTGGCGCCACCTTCCAGTACGTTGAGAAGGAGCTGACCGAGGACGAGAAGAAGCTGCTCCGTCCGAACCTGTTCTGGGTCAACATCTGCCTGATCGTCGCTGCCATCGCCTGCCTGCTCTTCTCCGGCTTCGCCCCCGCCGTGGTCTTCATGTTCTTCTACGTGCTGGCCACCATCATCAACTATCCGAAGGTCGCCGAGACCAAGGCTCGCGTGGACGCCCACGCCAAGAGCGCTCTGATGATGTGCTCCGTCCTGTTCGCCGCGGGCTGCTTCACCGGCATCATGAAGCAGACCGGCATGATTACCCAGATGGCCACCGCCCTGACCAGCATCATCCCCGCCTCCATGGGCCGTCTGTTCCCCGCCATCGTCGGCGTCATCTCCATGCCCGCGTCCCTGCTCTTCGACCCCGACTCCTTCTACTTCGGCGTGCTGCCCGTCCTGTCTGAGACCGCGCAGGGCTTCGGCGTCGGCTCCATGGACGTCGGCCGCGCCGCCATCCTGGGCCAGATGACCACCGGCTTCCCGGTGAGCCCGCTGACTCCCGCCACCTTCCTGCTGCTGGGGCTCTCCGGCGTCGATCTGGGCGACCACCAGAAGCACACGATCCCCTGGG
>JAFSRS010000087.1 GCA_017445985.1 Oscillospiraceae bacterium
AACCATCGAGTCACCAAAACCTTTTCAATGGCGATCATCGGACCTTCTCCCTCTCCTGCCGCTGCGGCGGCACCCTCCCCCGCTGGGGGAGGGAAAGGAGCTGTAAACGATACCTCCAAGCTCAAAATCGGCGCGTCAGCGTAACGATTCGGTTCCCTCCCCCAGCGGGGGAGGGTGCCCGAAGGGCAGGAGAGGGAGAACGTAAGGCATTCTTCGACGTATCGACTCAACTGGCCCGGCGCACCGCAAACAAACTCCTAACTCCTAACTCATAACTCCTAACTGCCTCGCCAAATCCCAATTTATACACCCCCACTCCGCCAGACAAATCGCGCCGGAACGTGTCTCCACGCTCCGGCGCGCCCGTATTCAATATAGATCAGATCAGGTGCTCGCTCAATATCCGCACGATCACGTCGTGCAGCTTTTCCACGGCGTAGGGCCCGACGATCGGCTCCAGATGGCTGTTGCCCACGCCGGAGTCGTCGGTCAAGAACACGTAGGTCCCGCCGGTGCAGATCGCCAGCGCCCGGCCGAAGAGCTCGGTCTCCCGGTCGGCGTTGCTGGCCACGACGGGGATCACGCGGATGCCCGCGGCGGCGGCGCGGCGCACCGCGGCGTCGATCGTCGCGTCCACGCCGTAGTGCGGCGGCGCGTCGAAGATCAGGAACGCGACCTTCTCCGCGTCCTCCTGCCAGCCCCGGCGTCCGTGGTCCTGCACGAAGTCCATCGTCAGGGTCTCGTCGAGGATCTCCGCCACGGCCTCCGGCGTGTCCCCGCCGCCCGCGGCGTATTCACTCGCCAGCAGGTTCTGGATCGCGGACACGTCCCCGCTGAACTCGCTGACGCGGGTCACGTATTCGTCGCCCTCGTCGCGGTAGAAGCAGGCGGACCACTCGATCCCGTGGCCGTCAAGCTCCCCGGCGATCGCGGAGAAGTCCATTTGCAGATAGCTCAGCTCGTCGCTCATGGAGCCGGTGGTGTCCACGATGAACATCACCTGCAGCAGCTTTTTCGCCGGAGCCTCCGGCTCGGCGTGGATTACCAGGTCCTCAGCCCCGATCACCACCGGCGCGCCCTGCCGGTCCTCGCTCGGAGCCGTGCGCAGCGTCACCGGGTAGAGCGCGTCGCCGCGGGGCACCGCCGCGGGGGTCTCGCCCTCGTGCCAGAACAGATAGGCCGCGCCGTTTTTGTCGGTCTTTGCGGTCCAGAGGCTCGCGCCCGCGTCGTCCAGCAGCTCCACGGTCTCACCGTCGAGGGGCGCGCCGTCCGCGTCGAGCAGCGTCACCTTCATACGGTTGCGCGGGTCGATGCCAAAGGAGGGAAAGTCGATGGTCCCCGCGTTCACCAGGTTCGTGAAGAAGGGCCAGTTGTCGTTGTCGTTCCACTCCGCCGCGGTCAGGACGTAGGCCTCGCCCGGCTCCGGCTCGACGGGCCAGGGCTCCGGCTCCGCGTCCGGCGTTTCCCCGTCGCCGGGGATCGCCGGGTCTGCGCTCAGGTCTCCGCCGTCCGTTGCCCCCGGCACAGGCGCCTCTCCCGGCTCCCGCGCGGCGCCTCCGCCTTCGGCGGCGTAGGCGGTATCGCCGGACTTCATGGAGGTGGAGAACTCCACGCCGTAGCCGCCCACAGCCGACGGCGCGATCGCGCTCTCCGCCAGCAGCTCGCCCTCGCCGCCCGCTCCGGTCCCGCCGGTGCTCTCGACGTACAGCCCGGAGCCGTCCCCCGGCGCGGCCGTGGCGGCGGGGATTGGCGCGTCGGGCTCGCCGGTCTCAGCGCCCGGAGCGTCGGGTCCGCCGGTCGGGCCGTCGGTGGCCGTCGCATTGGCGGCGGGGGAGTTCGGGTCGGTGGTTTCGGCCTCCGCTGTCGGCTTGCCGGGGTCCGGGGTCGTCACCACGTTCCCGCAGCCCGCCAGCGCCAAAAGCATGCAAAGCGCCAGCAGCAGCGCCGCCCGGCGTGCGTGATCCAGTCTTTTCATCGGATTCGCCATCCTTTCTGAATTGTTTGACTCGTTGAGTATGACGGGGCAGAGAGAAAAAAGTTCCCGGAACGGAGCGACGTTTTCGCCCGCATCGGGCTGATTGATTCGTTGGCGCAGCTTTCTTACGGCTTTTGCGTTGTAAATTGGGATTTGTAGAAATATTGAATGTAGGGGCGACCCTGTGTGGGCGCCCGCACCAAAATTACCCCCGCTCCCGTAGGGCGCGATCCCCGGATCGCGCCGCCGCCCCGCGCGGAGCGCGGTGCGGAATGCGACGTCCGGGCATGGCGGAACGCGGAGCGATCCCCTGATTGCTCCGCGGAGTACCGGGGCCGCGAGTTTTGCCGCGCCTTGGCTCCCCTGAAAGGGGAGCTGTCGGCCCACAAGGCCGACTGAGGGGTTCCGCCCCGCGCGCTGCGCGTGGCGGCGGCGCGATGTGGGCATCGCGCCCTACGGGGTCGGCGGT
>JAFSRS010000088.1 GCA_017445985.1 Oscillospiraceae bacterium
GGCGGGAGCTTTCGCTCCCGCCGCCGGTGCGTTCTTATGAAATCATTACGACGCGAACTCGCGCAGCACCGTCAGGAACTCGTCCGGGTGCTCCAGGATGCACATGTGGCCGCCGTCGATGACCGTCTCGTTGTAGCTCCCGCCCTTCGAGGCGTACTCGTTGAGGAAGTGCCGCATCTGCTTCACCATGGGCTGCGGGGGATAGACCTGCTCGCCGGGCCAGCCCTGCACCAGTCCGAGCTGTCCCAGATAGCCGAACTCCATCATGCTGTGGTCGCTCACGATCTCGTCGGAATCGCCGCGCACCCAGAGGATCATCGGCTTCTCCTTCACGTCCAGCAGGGCGTTGAGATTGCCGTATTTCGGGCTCATCGCGTTCAGCACGCCGGTCTTGCCCGCCATGACGTAGGGCCATCGGGCGCAGACCCGGAAGCTGCCGGGGTAACGGTCGTCGCCTATCTTGACCTTGCAGGACTCCTCGATCATCAGGTTCTCCCACTGCCAGCTCAGCCGGAAGGGGGGCTTGAAGAAGAAGTGGTGGAGCATGTCCCGCATGAACAGGCGGCTCCGCTTCGTCATCACGTTGACCAGGCCGGGATTCGCGCAGCCGCCGCCGGAGCCGAGGCCCAGGGGGTAGTAGGTCGTGCCGTCCTCGCCGTAGCTGCCGCCGAAGCCGTAGGGGCTGCCGGGGGCGATCAGGATCAGGCGCTCCACCATCTCCGGGTGGTCGATCGTAAACTGCATCACGACGTCGCCGCCCATGGACCAGCCCGCCAGATAAAAGCGGTCCCAGCCCAGGGCCTGACAGAAGGCGTACACGTCGTCGCTCCAGTCCCGGTAGCCGCGGGTGGCGTCCAAGGGCGCGTCCTCGGTGTCGCCGAAGCAGCGCAGATCGGGGGCGACCACGTCCCAGGTCCGGGAGAGCTTTTGAAAGAGGGGAAGATAAAAGGCCGCGGAGGAGAGATTGCCGTGGAGGAGCAGGAGCTTGCGGACCCTGCCTTCGCCCGCCCGGTAATAGCTGGTGCGCAGTCTTGCCGTTTCGATCACACGCTTGGGATACATGAAATACTCACTTCCATAGTTTTTGATTGACTTTGCCCATTCTAGACCTTTTTCACATCTGGCGCAAGCCCTTATCTCAAAAAATTGAACAATCTTTAAAAATTTGTGCGAATGCCGAAAAACGGGAGGAAATGATTTGACAGATTGACAAAACAGAGGTATACTCACTTATGCCGGACCAGTGTGGAGCAGTTTGCGCACCCAAATAACATTACACTGGCACTGGCAAGCGGCCACATTCAATTTCCACCATCCATAAATGAACTATTTTTACAGGAGGTACCCTCACATGAGCAACAATCCGTTCCTGGATTATCAGCAGCAGTTCTTTAAGACCTGGACCGACAACATGAGCAAGATCCCCGGTATGGAAGCCTATCAGCAGATGTTCCAGCAGAACAGCATGCCCAACCTCCAGGATTATTGGAAGAATTTCGTTCCCGCCAATCTGACCAACCCGATGGAGTTCTGGAAGAACCTCCCCGGCATGGACGCCTGGAAGAACCTCCCCGGCATGGATTACTGGAAGAGCTTCCAGAATCCCGACGCCTGGAAGAGCCTGCCCGGCATGGACTTCTGGAAGAACTTCCAGGGCCTCGACATGTGGAAGAGCTTCTCTCCCGTCCTCCCCAACGTGGGCGACTTCTCCAACATGTTCAACTACAAGATCCCCGGCATGGAGCTCTACACCAAGGTCTTTGATCTGTGGAAGGGCCTCGGCAACCCCGTCACCTTCGCCCAGGATTTCCAGGACAAGTATCTCGACCTCGTGCAGGACGTGTTCCACAACGCCATGCCCGGCAACTTCGGCGGCATGCTCGACAAGCCCATGGAGCTGATGGACACCTGCGTCAACTTCTACAAGGAGAACCTGGCTCCCTGGATGGAGATCGATCCCAGCATCCTGAACAAGCTCGCCACCGGCGACGCCAGCGCCTACACCGAGTTCTTCCAGCAGTTCAATGAGAAGTACGACGAGACCGTCGGCAAGTACTTCGAGGTCGCCGGCCTGGGTCTGAACCGCGAGAGCAACGAGGAGCAGATGCACGCCGTCAACGCCTACTACAAGGCCATGTTCGCCAGCGCCGAGCTGGCCAGCCAGTTCGCCTCCGCCATGACCAAGAACAGCAAGACCCTGGCCGAGCAGTTCGAGAAGGCCGTCGCCGAGGGCAAGAACATGAGCACCTTCCGCGATTTCTACAACCTCTGGTACAAGAACACCGAGGACGCCCTGATGAACCTCTTCGCCACCGACGAGTTCACCAAGGCCTTCAACGACTTCGCGGAGAAGTACGGCAACTACATGAGCGCCTCCAACAAGGTCATGGAGCGCGCCCTGAGCAGCCTGCCCATCCCCACCAACACCGATATGCGCAGCCTCTACAAGACCGTCTATGATCTGCGCAAGCAGGTCCGCGATCTGACCCGCGCCATGGCCGGTCTGACCGAAACCAAGAAGGAGGGTTAATCCAAGATGAGCGAAGAGAAGAAGAACCCCATCGAGCAGGGCATCGAGCAGTACACCGAGTTCCAGAAGGGCGTCATGCAGTCCGCCGTCAACGCGATGCAGCAGTTTGACCCCCAGAAGTATTCCGAGCAGATGATCGGGCTGCAGGACAACATCATGAAGGGCATGGAGGTCATGCTGAACCTCAAGCCCGAGGACACCGCCAGCGATACGCTGGAGAAGGATTGCGTCCTCACGATCGGCAAGATGCGCCTCTTCCACTACAAGCCCCTCGCCCCCGCCCGCAAGCGCTCCAAGACCCCGATGATGATTACCTATGCGCTGGTCAACCGTCAGTACATGATGGACCTGCAGCCCGACCGAAGCCTGATCAAGAGCTTCCTCGAGGCCGGCCTGGACGTCTACATCATCGACTGGGGTTATCCCACCGGTGAGGATATGTACCTGACCCTGGACGACCACATCAACTGGTACATGGACGACGCCGTGGACTACATCCGCAAGGAGAGCGGCAAGGACGCCATCACCCTGCTGGGCGTCTGCCAGGGCGCTACCTTCTCCACCATCTACACCGCCATGCACCCCGACAAGGTCAAGAACCTGGTCGCCATGGTCGTGCCCATCGACTTCTCCGGCAACGACGGTCTGCTGTTCCGCTGGAGCAAGGGCATGAACATCGACGCGGTCATCGAGGGCTTCGGCGGCCTGGTTCCCGCTGACTCCATGAACGCCTCCTACCTGCTGCTCAAGCCCCTGAGCAACATGGTTCAGAAGTACGTCGGCATGGTCGACAAGTGGGCTGACCCCGAGTATCTGAAGAACTTCCTCCGCATGGAGAAGTGGGTCTTCGACAGCCCCGCCCAGATCGGCGCCACCCTGAGCCAGTTCGTCCACGATCTGTATCAGGACAACAAGCTGATGAAGGGCACCCTGGAGCTGGGCGGCCACGTCGCCAACCTGAAGAACATCACGATGCCTGTCCTCGTCGCCGTCGCGGAGAAGGACCACATCGTGCCTCCCTCTGCCAGCCGTCCTCTGATGGACGCCATCTCCAGCACGGACAAGCAGTACATGGCCTTCAACACCGGTCACATCGGCATGTACACCTCCTCCAAGTCCCAGAAGGAGATCGTTCCCTCCATCGTCGAGTGGCTCAAGGCCCGCAGCTGAGCTGAGGACCCGGAGACCGTCGCATAAAACAAACGCAGCCTCCCGCGGAAACGCGGGAGGCTGTTTTTGCGTCGGGGGAGGAGGCAGGAAGGCAGGAGGTATATGTTTGTCCGTAGGGGCGACCCTACGTGGTCGCCCGCCGGGACGATCTCCACCCACGCCGTAGGGAGCGATCCCCTGATCGCTCCGCGTTGCGCCATGCCTGGACGTCGCATTCCGCCCCGCGCGGAGCGCGGGGCGGCGGCGCGATCAGGGGCTCGCGCCCTACGGGAAAAGCCTTACCGGATCAGGTCCTCCACCGTGCAGCTCAATGCGCCGGAGAGGGCCCGGAGGGTATCGTACTGGGCCTTGGCGACGTCCAGGTCGCCCTGCTCGTAGGCGCGGATGGAGCGCAGCTTGACGCCGCTGACCAGCGCGAGCTGGGACTGGCTGAGCTGCCGCGCGGTGCGGAGCCGCTTCAGGGTGCTCTGGGGCTGGAAAACGCGGACGCACTTGGCGGCCGCGGCCTCGAAGGCGGCGTCGCGGCGTTCCTTGCGCAGCCGCCGCAGCTCCGCCAGGGGCAGGGCGGCGAAGATCTCCGCGAAGGGCCGGTCGAAAAACCATTGCAGATAGCAGTACGCGGAACCCATCCAGAACTCCGGCGTCGGGTCGAAGTCGTGGATGTCCGGGTCCACCAGGTCCCCGGTCAGCAGGGTGAAAAGCTCGTCCCCGCTGCGCCCGGCGAGATAGGCCGGGTCGCCCTGCTCCCAGGCGGCGGCGACGGGGGAGGCGGCGAAGACCTTCAGAAACTCCTCGCCGTCCATCAGCAGCAGGCCCGCGTCGAAGAGGGTGCCCATCGTCTTTCTGGCGCGGTCCAAGTAGCATTCACTGTAGGCGTGGATCATCTGCCTTTACGCCTCCTTCCACAAGCGCAAGCAGGCCGAGGCCGCTCGCCGCGTCCTTTTCCACGGTCTCCGCGTAGCGGGCGCGCAGCAGGAAATCCCGCGCCCGGCGGATCGGGCCGTACTGTTCGCCCTTCGCCTCTTCGGAGTCGAGGAAGGCCAGCCGGGCAAAGGCGGCCTTGGAGACGAGGACGATCTGCTCCCCGTCCTCGTCCAGCCGCAGCGCCGCCGTCAGCTTCTCCAGGCTCAGCTCTCCGTCCAGGAAAGCCTGGGCGAAGGAGAAGGCCGAGTCGTCCGCCCGCGGGCCGACGATCAGGTCGACGCCCTTCAGCTCCGGCGCGAAGCGCTCCTTGACCGCCTCGGCGGCGTCGTAGCAGGCCTCGTCCTTCGCGCTGAACGCCCGGTGCCGCAGCAGCAGCGCCAGCCAGTTCAGCACGCCCAGGGGCGTTTCGCCGAGGCGCAGCACCCGCAGCCCCTCCGCGTTCAGGCGGTAGCCGAGGGCGTAGCCGTTCCGCCCGTCGCGGCAGGCCCATTCCTTCGCGAGCTCCCGGGACTCCGTGCAGTAAAAGCCGGGCCCAAAGTCCTTGTACGGGTCCTCCCTGTCAGGCTCCGGCTTCTTGATTAGCTCGGCGGAGCCGTGATACAGGGTCATACGATCATCGAAAAGCAAAGGTATTCCCCCTTTTTATCTGTTCTGTTTTTATTCTAACAGCACAATGGGAGGGATGCAAGAAAAATCTTGAAATTATTTGTAATTCCGTTGAAATCGCATCTTGACAAACGCCCGGCGCGCGCCTAAAATATGCAGGTATTATTCTTTGGCACACTAAATCGTTGATGGAGGTCGAATACATGAAGAACGCATACGTTTTGCGCGTGATGGAGACCGTCAAAGCCCGCAACCCCGGCGAGCCGGAGTTCCTGCAGGCGGTCACCGAGGTCCTGGAGAGCCTGGAGCCCATCGTGGAGCTGCACCCCGAGTACGAGGCCAACGGCCTGCTCGAGCGCTTCGTCGAGCCCGAGCGCATGATCCAGTTCCGCGTCCCCTGGGTGGACGACAACGGCAAGGTCCAGGTCAACCGCGGCTGGCGCGTCCAGTACAACAGCGCCATCGGCCCCTACAAGGGCGGCCTGCGCTTCCATCCCAGCGTCAACGCCTCGATCTTGAAGTTCCTGGGCTTTGAGCAGGTCCTCAAAAACAGCCTGACCACCCTGCCCATGGGCGGCGGCAAGGGCGGCAGCGACTTCGACCCCAAGGGCAAGAGCGACGCCGAGGTCATGCGCTTCTGCCAGAGCTTCATGAGCGAGCTGTACCGCCACGTCGGCCAGTTCAC
>JAFSRS010000089.1 GCA_017445985.1 Oscillospiraceae bacterium
CCCGTCCCTGCTCCCCAATCCCCAATCCCCAATCCCTATTTCAAAAATTTCTCTTGCTCTTTTCACCGTCTTCCTTTATAATATATAATTACGTAAACTATCAGCCTCTTTTCAATCCCACAAGGAGGAGCATACATGGTCAAAATCATCAATTCCAACGGGACGGTCAGCATTGCCAGCGAGGTGTTCACGAACATCGTGGGCGACGCGGCGACGCGCTGCTTCGGCGTCAAGGGCATGGTCGCGCTCCAGAAGGAGAACGGCCTCTATCAGCTTCTGCGCCGCGAGAGCATGGGCAAGGGCGTGTCGGTCAGCTTCGGCGAGGACGACACCGTGTCCGTCGCGCTGCACATCGCGGTGGACCAGGGCGTGAACCTGGCGACCGTCGGGCGGAGCATCATCAACGAGGTCAGCTACAAGGTCGCCCAGGCCACCGGCGTGCCGGTGAAGCGGGTGGACGTGTATATCGACAGCGTGCTGATCGACTGAGGACAGGAACATTCGGAGGAATATAGAATTGAACAAGTTATTATCCGGCGCGGAGCTGCGCGAGATGCTGCTCTGCGCTTATGAGGCCCTGGAGCAGAACAAGCAGGCCATCAACGAGCTGAACGTTTTCCCGGTGCCGGACGGCGACACGGGCACGAACATGGGCCTGACCCTCTCCGCCGCGGCGCAGGAGCTGCGCAAGACGGAGGACGCGCGGGTCGGGGCTATCGCGGACAAGGCGGCCTCGGCCATGCTGCGGGGAGCCCGCGGCAACTCCGGCGTCATTTTGTCCCTGCTGTTCCGCGGCATCGCGAAGGGTCTGAAGGGCAAGGAGTCCTGCAACACGGTCGAGTTCGCCCACGCGATGCGCGAGGGCGTGGACGCGGCCTACAAGGCCGTGATGAAGCCCGCCGAGGGCACGATCCTGACCGTCTCCCGCGTGGCGGCGAAGGCCGCGGTGGACGCGGCGCGCTCCGGCGACATGGAGACGATGCTGGAGCAGGCGCTGGGCGCGGCGCAGATCGCGCTGGAGGAGACCACGAACCAGAACCCGGTGCTGGCCCGCGCGGGCGTCGTGGACGCCGGCGGCATGGGCTACGTGCACATCCTGGACGCCTTCCTCGGCTCCCTGCAGGGCCGGGTGGTCTCCGGGCAGCTCAGCGAGTCCGGCGCGGGGGAGGTCGAGGAGCACACGGCCTTCGAGGCCTTCGACACCGAGGAGATCACCTTCGCCTATGACACCGTTTATACCATGCGGAAGTTCCGGCCGGAGAAGCCGCTGGACGGCCTCCGCGCCTATCTGGACAGCATCGGCGACAGCCTCGTGATCAGCGAGGACGACGAGATGTTCAAGGTCCACGTCCATACCAACATCCCCGGCGAGGCGCTGACCGAGAGCGCGAAGTACGGCGTGCTGGAGCTGGCGAAGATCGAGAACATGCGCTCCCAGCACGACGCCCTGCTCTCCGGCGAGAAGCCCGCGACGGCGGACGAGGTGGAGGACGACGACGAATGCGGCCCGGAGATCGCGCCTGCCGAGAAGCGCTTCGGCTTCGTGGCGGTCTGCGCGGGCGAGGGCCTGAAAAACCTGTTCCGCGAGCTGGGCTGCGACCGGGTCGTGACCGGCGGGCAGACGATGAACCCCTCCACGGCGGACATCCTCGCCGCGGTGAACAGGACCCCGGCGGAGACGGTCTTCGTGTTCCCGAACAACAAGAACATCATCATGGCGGCGGAGCAGTGCGCCCCGCTGACCGAGAAGCAGGTCATCGTGGTCCCGACCCGCACCGTGCCCCAGGGCATCACCTGCCTGCTGAACCTGGACACGGGACTGGAGGCCGACGCGCTGGTGGAGACCTTCAACGAGCTGATGGGCGGCGTCCACACGGCCCAGGTCACCTACGCGGCCCGGGACAGCGACTTTGACGGGCACCACATTCTGGCGGGCGAGTACCTCGGCCTGCTGGACGGGGCTTTGCTGGGCTCCTGGGCGGAGAAGGCGGACGTGACCGCCGCGCTGGAAGCGGCTTTCCAGCCCTTGAACCCGGAGTTCGTCACGGTCTACCACGGAGAGGACGTTTCCCCGGAGGAGGCGCAGACCCTCGCCGACGCCCTGAGCGCGGCCTTCCCCAACGCCGACGTGACGCTGGTGGACGGCGGCCAGCCGGTGTACTACTACATGATTTCCGTGGAATAAGTAATAAGTAACAGTGTTTTCGTAGGGGCGGCCCTGTGCGGTCGCCCGAAGGGTGCCGATTTCCGCCAGCGGAACGTCATACGCACCAGACTTACGTCCAGCCGTAGGGGCCGCCGCCCTCGGCGGCCCGTCTTCCTTGCG
>JAFSRS010000090.1 GCA_017445985.1 Oscillospiraceae bacterium
ATGAACGATTGCCAAAGGATTACGGGCCGCCGAGGGCGGCGGCCCCTACACAAAAACAATGAACGGTTCCGGTTCCTTTGAATGGCGGGCGACCACACAGGGTCGCCCCTACAGGCACAATACAGCTTTACTGCGCCGGAGTCGTATGGTGTTTTTCTTTTTTCTTGCTTTTTCCGCCACGATTCGCTATACTGTGACCGAACAAACCAACGAACGGAGGAACTGTTATGCTCTCTGCCTGGACGGTCGCGGCGGCGCTGACGCTGACCGGCGCGGCCCAGTGGCTGATGGACGTGTTTTTCAGCCTTGACAAGGCCATTCTCTCCTGGTATCACGGGCTGGCGGAGGCCGCGGGAGGCGTCCTCACGCCCATCGCCGACCTCATCAGCTGGACCGGCTGGAAGGGTCTGGCTCTCATTGTAGCCGCCCTGGTGCTGCTGTGCTTCAAAAAGACGCGCCGGACCGGGATCTGCGCCTGCATCGCGCTGGCTGTCGGCTACGTGCTGGTGAATCTGCTGATCAAGCCCATCGTCGCCCGCCCCAGGCCCTATGACTACGACGCGGAGCTGCGGACCTGGTGGGAATACGCCAAGACCATGTCCTTCTCCCCCAGGGAGGGCGACAAGTCCTTCCCCAGCGGCCACATGAATGCCGCCTGCGCCTTTGCGGGCGCGGTGGTCTTTTCCCGGGGCAAGAAGTGGTTCCCCTGGATGCTGCTCTACGTGGTCCTGATGGGCATGAGCCGCAACTATCTGATCGTCCACTATCCCTCAGACGTGTTCTTCGCCTTCCTCACCGGCACCTGCGCCGCCCTCGCCGCCGCGCTGATCGTCAACGCGATCTATAAAAAGTGGGGCAACGTGAAGCTGCTGAAGGATACGCATTGAGCCAGATATCAAACGAAACGTTCCCGGCCATCCGGCCGGGAGCGTTGCTTCTTATCTGATCCGGTCAAACGACCGTGCTCTTGTTCAGGATGTTCACCAGGCTCCAGCCGCCGTTGTAGCGGATGAAGATGAACAGCGTGCTGTTCTCGCCGATGCTGCCGTCCACGTTCAGCGTGTAGTCGATCAGGGCGGTGAAGCAATCCTCGCCATAGCGCATGATCTCGCGCAGCTCCTGGGTCTGGAGCGCGGTGTCGCGGCCCTTGACCCAGTAGAGGGAATCCAGCGCCTTCTTCGCCCGCTCAGCGGCGACGCTGCCGGGAACGAGATAGCTGTTGTAGTTGGAATAGTTGGCGTTCAGGTTCGCGCCGCGGTTGCCGCTGAACGCGATGTAGGCGTCAAAGGCACTGAGCACCCGGCTGCGGACCTCCTGCGCGAAGGCCGCGTCCTCCGTCTGCTGGAAAACGCAGCGCTCTCCGTCCAGCTCGCCCTCCAGCTCCGTGCCGCGCAGCTCCGCCCTGATCTCCGGCTCGGCCACCAGGCCGTCCACGGTCCAGACCGCCACCGTGGGGATCGGGTCGATCCAGGCCTCCAGGCCCTCGAAGTCTTCCAACGGCTCGCTGCGGTAGCGGGCGTTCGCGGAGCTGAGCGCGACGCCGTTAACGAATACCGTCGCGTCGCCGGGGGCGGTGACCGTCCAGCTTCGGGTCAGGGGGGCGTAATAGTAGCGCTTGCCCTGGCGCTGGCTGAGGGGCAGCTCGTTGCCCTCCGCGTCGGTCACGACCAGGTTTTCATTGCCGAAGATGCTGTCGAGCTCATAGCGGTCCAGCCCGGGGATATCCTCGCGGCCCTGCTCCAGCTCGCCCAGCGTCAGGGCCTGGGCATTCTCCTGCACCAGGCAGTCCGCGCTCACCTCCGCGCCGCGGACCGTGAGCGTCGCCCCGGCGGGGGCGTAGACGGTCAGGCCGCTCTTCACCAGCTCCACCGTGTCCACGTCCCAGGTCGTCTCGCCGAAGGACAGGACGCGGCCCGGCTTCAGGGTCGTCGTCAGCATGTGGCGGTCGCCGAAGCGGATGCCGTAGGCGGGCTGCTCGTCGGTGTAGAGGTCCACCTTTTTGAAGTAGGACGTGTCGTTCAGATCCAGGGTCTCGAGGAAGCTCTCCTCCACGCCCTTGGCGGCCAGAAAGTCGTGCCAGTACGCGCTGTCCGCCGCCTTGAGGTAGTTCTCCATCGTCAGGTGCGGACGGCTGAGCTCGTAGTTGTTCAGCCAGTACCGGAACGCGCCCAGCGCCGCGATGATCAGCACGAGGAACACGCAGACGTAGACCCAGTAACCCGTCCAGAAGCCGCTGCGCTTCTTCTCCTTCTGCGGCTCCGCCGCGGGAGTCTTTTCGCTGTCCACCTGGACCGAGACGATCCTCGCCTGGGCCTCCTTGGAGATCGGCTCAAAGCGGATGTCCGGCATGGGTTCCGGCTTCGCGGTCCGGTTCCCGCTCGGCGGCGCGGGGTTGAAGGGGATTGGGTTCGCCGCGGGGGCTTTTACCTGCGGAGCCGCGGGCTTCGTCTGCTGCGGGGCCGCGGTTTTCGTCTGCTGCGGGGCCGCGGTTTTCGTCTGCTGCGGGGCCGCGGTTTTCGTCTGCGGTGTCGCGGGCTTTGCCTGCGGAGCCGGGTTTTTTATCTGAGGCGCGGTCGGGTGCGCCTGTGTGGTCTGCTTCGGTGCGCTCTGGGGGCGCGGCTCGTTCGTCTTGCGGGCGACGTGCTTGCCGGAGCTGGTTCCAAACAGCTTCATGTCGCTCCCTCCCTTACTTCACGATAAATGCGGTGGCCAGCGGACGGGTGCCGATCAGCGAGGAGTTGATGTTCATCGGCTCGCCCTCGTAGAGCATCAGCGAGCTGCTCCCGCCGTCCAGGTTCGCGGCGTTCACCGCGCCGAATTCCAGCATGATGCTAATCAGGTCCTCCAGCGTCGCGCCGAGGCTGGTGATCTGGCGTCCGTCCACCACCAGCAGCAGCACCGCGCCGTCGGCCCGCTGGCCGATGGCGGTGCGGGGGTTGACGCCGCTGGAGGAGATCTCGTTGCTGTTCATCGCCTCGCCGTTGACCACCAGGGCCGGGCCGAAGCTGCAGGCCGTCACGATCCCGCGATTCAGCGCCTCCTGCGCGGACATGTAGCCCACGTGGAGGATACCGTCGGCGTCAAAGCCGATCACGGTGGTCATGCTCCCGGCGCTGCCCCAGGCGAGCTGGCCGTCCCGGATCACGATGCCCTCCGGGATGCCGCCCATGCCGGTGCCGTTCGGGTCCTCAAAGCCGCCGGCGTTGATCCCGCCGACCGCGTCGTATTTCTCGATCATCTGCTGGAGCGTCAGGCCCACGCTGCCGTACTGGTCGGGCGTGCCGACGAACACGCGCTTGGGGTCCTGCACCACCATCATCACGCCGCGATAGTTCGCCCCGGTGACGCCGACCATGTTGATCCCGTTCGGGCCGAATTCCGGCTCGTTCTCCCCGTCCTCCACGTAGGGCGTGTCCTCACCGGTCCCCTCGGTGGCGCGGATCGTGACGAGGGAGACGTCCTGCTCCTCCGTGACCGTCGCGGTCTCGGAAAAGCTCATGATCTCCTCGACCCGCTCCTTGGACAGGAACCAGTCCGGAATAAAGTAGGCAGCGCTGGTCTCCTTCAGCGTACGGGTCAGCAGCTCCTGCACCGTCGTGCTCGGTCCGCGCAGCGCAAGGTACACCACGCCCACCAACAGCGCGACGAGCAGCAGCAGCGTCGTGAAGATCACCAGCAGCGTCCGGCCGATATAGCGACCCGCCTTTTTCTCTTTCATAGGCCATCCCCGATCTCCCGCCAAAAAAAGCCGCGGCGGGAATTTACAAAGTCAAACAAATGTATTATAATATGTCCATCGGAAAAACACAAGAAGAACTTCTTGTTTTTGGAGGTTCAATATGGATCATCCCAACCAGGCCCCGGAGGGGATCAGCCTGATCCTGCCCTCTCTGAATCCCTCGGACAAATTCGACGCGGTGGTGGACGGCGCGGTCGCCGCGGGCTTTGCCGATATCGTCATCGTGGACGACGGCAGCGACGAAGCCCACAAGGCCCATTTCCGCCGCGCCGAGCAGCATCCCCAGGTGACGGTCCTGACCCACGAGGTCAACCGCGGCAAGGGCCAGGCCCTCCGCACCGCCTTTGAATTCCTCACAAAGGAGCGCCCCGACTGCCTCGGCGCGGTCACGATCGACGGCGACGGCCAGCACCGGACGCCGGACATCCTCGCCTGCGCCGCCGCCATCAAGGCGGACGACGTGTTGGTCATGGGCTGCCGGGATTTCTCCGGCCCCGACGTGCCCGCCCGCTCCCGCAGCGGCAACCGGATCACCTGCGCGGTCTTTCGCCTGCTCTGCGGCATCAGGCTCAGCGACACCCAGACCGGTCTGCGCGGCTTCCCCGCCGCCCTCTTCCCCGCCATGCTGCGGGTCCGGGGCGACCGCTTCGAGTACGAGACGAACATGCTGCTCGATTGCAAGCGCCAGGGCGTCAGCTTTCTGGAGGTCCCCATCGAGACGGTCTACGAGGACGACAACAGCGAGAGCCATTTCCGGCCCATCGTGGACAGTTTTAAAATCTACAAATTCATTTTCCTCTACCTCGCCAGTTCTCTCGCCGGAGCGGGCGTGGATCTGCTGGTGTTCTACATCGTCCGTCTGCTTTTGCAGCCCCCGGTGGACCGCTGGGACATACCCGAGGCAACCGCCGTGCTGATCGCCACGGTCACCGCCCGCGCCTGCTCGAGCTTCCTGAATTTCAACCTGAACAAATCCGTGGTCTTCCACGGAAAGGGGAAATTCGGCGAGACCATGCTCCGCTACTATGCCCTGGCAATCCCCCAAATGCTCCTCTCTGCCCTGCTGGTATACCTGCTCAGCCAATGGGCAGCCTCGGGCGCAAGCCTGCTGACGACCATCATCAAGTTCGTCGTGGACATCGCGCTGTTCTTTATCTCGTACCGGATTCAGCAGAACTGGGTGTTTAAAAAGTAAACCCAAGAAACAATCGGGAGTCGATGAGGCGAGCCATTCTGGTTGTAGGGACGGCTCTCAGCCGTCCGCCGGTACGATTTCCGCCGACCCCGTAGGGAGCGATCCCCTGATCGCTCCGCGTTCCGCCGCGTACCAACATTCAATTCCGTCCCGCGCGACGCGCGGGACGGCGGCGCCATCAGGGGATGGCGCCCTACGGCGGACGGCTGAGAGCCGTCCCTACAAACGAAGCTTGGCGACGGCGTAACCGCTTCGCGACATCCCATTTTGTCTGCATACCGAGACCGCCCCGGAGTCATCCGGCGGGCGGTCTCCGATTTTTTTGCAATTCTTGTTGCATTTTTCGAATCCGTTTGTCTAATCTACAGGAACGATTGAAGGGATTGCTATGAGCACAGAGAAACGCTCCCCCTCCGGGGAGGACATGCAGCTCGCCGCGGCGATCTATGAGCGGCACAAAGGGGCCATGATCCTAACCGCCTCGGAATATTTGAAGGACCCCTCGCTGGTGCAGGACGCGGTCCACGACGCGGTGCTCCGCCTCGCGGCCTATGCCCCGACGCTGCGGGGGCTGAGCGAAGCGGCGCGGGCCCGCTACGCGCGGGAGACCGTGCGGACCGTGGCGCTGAACCTGAACCGCCGCCTGAACGCCGAGCGCGGCGTGCTGGCCGAGGTCGAAGCCCTGCGGGAGGACCTGCCCGGGGACGAGTCGCCGGAGCGCGCCTACCTCGAGCAGACCGAGCGGGAGCGGCGGCTCCGCTTCCTCCGGGAGGCGCTGGACGAGCTGGACGAGGCGGACCGGGCGCTGCTGACCGGGAAATACCTGCTGGGCCAGAGCGACGAGCTGCTGGCGCAGCGCCTCGGCGTCAAGCCCGCCAGCGTGCGGATGCGCCTGACCCGCGCGCGGCGGGAGCTGCGCCGGAGGATCGAGGGAAAGGAGGGACGGCAATGACCGACAGAAGCATGGAGGCCCTGCTGCGGGACTGGGCCTGTGACGAGGACCGCGTCATCCAGGCCGCCGACCGGCGCGGAGCCGCGTTCGATACAGCGGCGCTGGACGAGGCCTTGCGAGCGCTGGCAGCGGGCGAAGCCGCTCCGGCCTTCCGCTGCGGTGCTCCGGACTATCTGCCGGAGGGTCCGGCGGCCTGTTCCCCCGCCGGGGTTTCCCCGCGGGACGGCCGCGCTGCGGGCACGGCGCCGCTGACGGCGGGAAAGCTCCTGCTGATCTCCCTCGCGGCGGCGCTGGCGATCTGCGGCGGAGCCGTTGCCGTCTCGCCCGGGCTGCGCGGCGCGGCGGCGGAGTGGTTCGGCACGATCGGGCTTTTCGCGGAGCAGAGGACTGGGTCCGAAACAGATAAAGCCCCCGGCGACTATGTGATCCCCAGCCCCGGCGAGGGCTTCCGCGTGACGGACGAAACCCGCAGCGAGCGCCTCGCCGCCGTCTGGTACACCGCGGAGCGCCGACAGGTCATGGTCCAGATCGCCTACGCCCTCTCCGAGGACGCGGCGCTGTCCGACGCGGAGGAGCTCGAGCTGGGCGGCTTGACCGGCTGGTGCCGGGAGCGCGAGGGCACGGTCCGCCTGGCACTGCGGGACGGTAAGGTCTGGATCAGCGTCCAGTACTTCAACGCCGACCGCGAGACCGCCGAAGCCTACGCGGAGGCGATCGTTGCGAGTAACAAGTAACAAGTAACAGTTGAAATGTCGCTTCGCTACAAATTTCAAATGATCGGCGAAGCCGATACCTCAACTATTAACTATTAACTAAAACAGGAGGGCTTATCAATGATCTACCGACTGAAAGCATCCAAGGCCGGCTTCACCCTTGTGGAGCTCATCGTCGTCATCGCCATTCTGGCGATCCTCGCGGGCGTCGCGGTACCCGTCTACTCCGGCTACATCGCCAAGGCCAACGAGGCCGCGGACCTGCAACTGCTCGGCGCGCTGAACACGGCCTTCGCCGCGTCCTGCCTGGAAATGGGCCTGGACCCGACGCAGGTGATCGGCCTGGCGACCCTCAGCGGCGAAGCCGGCGACAAGCGCGTCGCATCCGTCACCGCCGCCGGCGTCGGCGCGGCGAACCTCAGCAGCAGAGAGGCCTTCAACGACCTGTTCCTCCGCTACTTCGGCGACAACGTCAACACACCGTTCAAGGTCTATACCAGCCTGGGGTACGATACAGCCAACGGTGTCTTCGTGGATGGGGCAAAAGAAATCCGCGTTTCCTTCGGTAATGGCACAATTACTGTCACAGCCGCGGACATTACCGCGTTTCAATTGTCTACGTTCAGCTCACTCGGTGTGGAAACGCTTACAGATACCATAGACGATTTGGCTACCCATGTTGTGATGACCTACACTTCCTCAATTGCCGGTGATCCTGAATCCGGAAGAGATCCGAGTCCCGCTTTCATTGCTTTCCTGAACACACTCGATCTTGGAGATCGGACAATTGACGACCTGACTCTTGAAGAAAGAGCAAACGCAATCGCGTTGTGGGTAGCGTCTTCCTCCAACGACTTAAATGCAGCTGAAATCGCCGGACGCATGGCAAATGGTGAATCACCTCTCGAGGGCGGCGGTACTGATGGCTTGATGGCATCCTATGCAATGCAGTACGCTATGTTAATGGCATATGCTAATTCGGACTATTCAAAAGATTATCCCTATGTTGTAGAAGATAAGACCATCACAGGAATGGGTAGTCTTACGCAGCAGATGAAGGATGAATATATCAGAACATACGGAGAAGAAAATGTTTCGTTTCAAACAAACGGACCAAGGTATACGATAACGATTAAAGGAAGCTCAACATCAATCAGTGATTTGTTTGCAACAGCATCAGGTAACAATCTCACAACTGATTCATTAGCGAGTACATACGGAAAAGTCGCATCAACTGAGGGATTTCAAAGCTATATGCAAGGTCAAGGAGCAAGTGATCTCTCCGGTTATCTTGCGACCATGAAAATGATAAACGACAACACGCAAAATATTGACGTATATCAAGTGTTGAGCAACGGTTTTTCCGATCCTGATCTCAACAATATGCTGATTGCGATTCTCGGAAACTGACAGTCCATCCGTTGAGACCGAAGAATCCGAACATCGCGGACGACCACGCAAGTCCGCCCACGCGCGGAGGCTCCGATGGGAAGGGCGAAAAAACTCCCCGCCCTCGCGGGTGGGGAAAATGGGGTCCTACCCGTCAAACAAATCACTGTGCGTTCCAGTCCTGGACGCGGTCAATACCAGTTGTCCGCGGTCAACCGCATAGATCAACAGCCAGTCCGGCTGGATGTGACATTCCCGAAATCCGGCGTACAGGCCGTTCAGCGGACGGTCCTTATATCTCTTGTCCAAGGGACGCTCTGCCAGAAGCGTGTCGATCGCGATTTCCAAAAGGCCGAGGTCGAGTCCCCGCTTCTTCGCCAGCTTATAGTCCCGCCGAAACTGCGCGGTCGTTTTCAGCGTCAGCATGATTCCTCCCTATCCAGCTCGTCAAACAGCTCGCGGGCGGAGGAATAGGATTTGGCGGCGCGCCGGCCATTGAGGATCTCCAAAGCCTCCAGCATCGCGCGTTCCGTTTCCCGGATGAACTGCGGCAGCCGCACCTCGAAGGGAAGCCCGCCGCGCAGCAGAGAATTCTCAAAGAAAATGTTGACCGCCTCAGGCAGGGTCATTCCAAGACTGCCGTAGAGCCGTTCCAGCTCGGCTTTTTTCTGCCCGTTGATCCGCATATTGAAATTCGTATCCTTAACAGATGGATTCAGCATCCGATCAGCTCCTTTCCGATGAGAAGAATACCACAGGAATAAAACATTTGCAAGCAGATGTTTTACAATTAAATTGAAATGAAAGGAAACCGAACCAATGAAAGCACTGAAATCCCGCAAGAACCGCCGCGGCTTCACCCTGGTGGAGCTCATCGTCGTGATCGCCATCCTCGCCATTCTGGCTGGCATCGCGATCCCCGTCTACTCCGGCTACATCAAGAAGGCCAACGAGGCCAGCGACCTCCAGCAGCTCGACGCCATCAAGACCGCCGCCGTGTATGCCTACACCGAAAAGCAGGTCAAGGACGGCAAGACTGACGTCGCTGTCAGCGCGATCAAGTACAACGCGGGCACCACGAGCGCATACGTCAACGGCGAGGCGGAAGCGAACGCGGTGAATATCGC